>JAKAYL010000001.1 GCA_021809545.1 Thermoplasmata archaeon | reverse complement strand
GCAGGGCGTTCCCTTCCTCGTTGCTGATGTCCCGGATCCGCAAGGTCATGCCCCGGGACAGGCGCACCGACGGATAGTACTATCGCCCCCTCAAAACCCGAACGACCGCGCTAGATTCGGCACTAGGTTCCAGTTGCCGGAGGAAAACGTCCAGGTGTCCCGGAGAAACCCTCCCGCGAGGGTGGACATTCCCCCGAAGAGGACCATCTCTTGGTCCGTTTCATCCCACCCGAGCGCAGCTCCTCCCCTGGGTGAGGGACAACTGGTGCGCAGGCAGGAACCCATCGAGGCGATTCGGGTCCAGGTCCCGCCCGAGAAGCTCCACGTGTCGTTGAGAGCGATCCCGTCGAAACCTCCGAAAAGGAAGACGGAGGCCGACGCCGGGTCCCACGCGACGCTGGCGTCCCATCGGGGGCCAGCGCTCTGCGCGAAGGTCACAGGGGTCCAACTCCCGCCCGAGTAGAGCCAGGTGTCGGCCTGGGAAGGGTATCCTCCGAACATCAGCAGGCCGCCCTGGGCGGGGTCGTCCGCCAGCCCGGCTTGGCTGCGGGAACCCGGACATCCCATGCATCCGGATGCGGCGGCGAGGTAATGCCAGCCTCCCTGCAGGAAGTACCAGGTGTCGGAAAAGTCCGAGGTGCCGTTGTACCCGCCAAAGAGGACGAGGTAGCCGTCCGTGGAGTCAAAGGTGAGGCTCGACTCCTCCCGCGAGGAGGGGCAGGGTACCGCCCCCGAAGCAGCGGTGCAGGAACGAGGGTTCACCAGTTCCTGCCACACCCCTCCTTTGAACAACCACGTGTCGTTGAGGGCCGTACCGTTGTCCCCGCCAAAGAGGATGTCCCCTCCCAGAAGGGGATCCCAGGCCATGGGCGCGTTCTGCCGGGGGGAGGGACAGACCGCGGTCCCGCCACCTTGCTGGCACTGCGCGGAAGTGAGGAGTTCCACCCACTGACCACTCGTGAACTCCCAGGTGTCTCCGAAGCCCCCGTAACCACCGAAAAGCACGGCGATACCCATCGATGGGTCGTCCGCCATCGAACCGCTGTCTCGAGGGGACGGGCATGCCCGGCTCCCGCCCGAGCCTAGACAGGAGCTCTGCGGTATCAGGAGCTGCCAACGTCCACCGGAGAAGGCCCAGGTGTCTCCGTACTCGTAAGGACCGGAATTGCCCCCCCATCCTCCGAAGAGGACAACGTAGCCACCCTTGGAGTAATACGTCATATAGGCCCCGAGCCGGGGCGAAGGGGCGATCGACGGGTTGAGCTCCGTCCACCGACCCTCGGTGAAGATCCAGGTGTCCCCCTGGACCGAGCTGCTAGACCCTCCTGAGAAGAGGACGACGTAGCCGTCGGCGGCATCGTACACCATATTGACCCCCGACCGGCCCAGCGGCGTACCCACGGGTGACCACTGTAGGTTGGGAAGGGACCCCGCCAAGTCACCGCAAGTGAGAGAGCCCTCGCCCCCGCTCGTTCGGCAGGTCGTGGGTGTTCCATGTGCTGGACCCTGCCCCTTCTCCAGGCTGAGCGCGGCGGCCCGGAGCTGAGACTCGCCGAGGGAGGTCGAGGAGGCTGGATGCTGGACGGACTGGGCGAGCGCCCCAACGGTGGGCAGGCTCGCGAGGATCAGCAAGAAAACCCATCCTACTGTTGCCACCCAGACTAGGTCGGTTTTCGGGGCCAGTGCGGCGGGTCCCGACCTGTGGGCCTCGGGAGTTGTGGACTCTTCTCGGTCGCCGGCTCCGAGCGCCGCTCCTCGGATCTTCCCCTCTGGATAACCTTCCCACCGCATGAACTGATCCCTGTTTGGGGGTTGGGATGGAGAATTACTATATAGATTATGGTAAACCTATATATATATGGGTGCGGCCACATATGGAGGGGTAGCGAACCGCGTCATGACAAGGGACTCCGCTTGCGGTCGCAGCAAGGCCTAAAGCTCGGGGCTCCTTCCGCGGATTGAACATGGTGGGCACGACCTCGGAAAAGGGGGCAGCACGACCCCGCATGAAGTTGAAGCCACGGTCCGCGGGGAAGCCTACGTCGAAGCCCCTCCAGGTCAAGGCCCGGAAGCTGCCCTCCCCCGAAGTCCTCGCTCCTCCGAAACGCCCAGCCCAGGTCCCCCTCGTGCTCACCGACGCTTCCGGCCAGAAGATCTCGATCTCCGTGGGCCCGGACGGGTCCACCAAGATCACACGCTCTGGCCCACCGCCTCCCCCTTCAACGGAACGGAACCGGAACACCATGGTGCTCCAGGGCCGGTTCGGCAAGATCGCCATCGGGGTGGACACCGAGGGAAGGATCCATGTCGGCCGTCAGGTCCGCCCCTTGGAGCTCCTACGTAAGCAGGCTCGGAGAAAGTCTGCGGTCGAGACCCCCCAGGGAAACACCGACACACGCGAGCCCTGGGACGAGTCAGAGTAGGCACGGCGCGGGGTCCTCGTTCTACCGTTTCAGGAAGCGCGTGGGGTGACCAGCGTCACCCAGGTAAGGCCTACCCCTACCCTAGTTCCCGGGCGCTAGAGAAACACCGTTGGGGCCATCCACGGTACGTTTCTCCCGAGCGCAGACCTCAAGGATGCGGTTCAACCCGGCGAGAGAGATACGGTGGCCCCGCCGCTCGAGCTCTTCCAGGATGCGGCGCCGCTTCATCGCCCCCTTCTCCTTCCTCAGCACCTCGAGCACCCACTCCACGGAACCCGGGGGTATCCGGTCGCGGGAGGTGGCAGTGTCGTCGGGCATCTTCTCTAGTGCCGGCATCCATAGCTCGAAGGATAGAAAAGGAGACGGGGCGGGATCGAAGGCGCTTCAGAAGGAAGCACCGCACTGAGGGCACTTCCCCTCGGTCTCGGGATAGACCCGCTTGCAGTAATGGCACCGGAACAGGACCTGCGGTGCGGGTGCGCTAGCCTGAGGTGAGACGACATTGACCACGACCGGGGATGCGCCGAATCCTGGAGGCGGAGGGGGTAGGTCCATGGGTTGTGGGGGCGGGGGTGGTGGCGGAGGCAGGAATGCGCCCGAACAGAAGTTCTGTCGGGCCCGGATGATCTCGTCGCACCAAGTCTTGGGGTTGTCGATCCCGAAGTCGAAACGCTGGGAGATCGAGCTCACCCGAAGTATCTGATTACCTCCCAGTCCCACACGGAAAGAGGGGGAACTCACGTGGATGTCGTGGATCTTCTCCAAGCTTATCTCCACGAGCATCGCATCATCCGAGGCCCCAAAAATGTGGTTCTCGTGCACCTCGAAGACGAGTCGAAGATTGGTCAGAAAGAGGATGCCCCTCCGATCTCCCGAAAAAAGGTAGCGGGCCGATGACTGGTACACATAGTGCTCCCCATCCTGCAGGAGCATCTCAAGCAACCCCCTGCTGCAGATCGTGCAGTGGTATCCAGGTGGTGCTCCAAGAGCAACTGCGAGGATCTGACATCAACTCTGGGAAAAGAGGGAGATGGCACTTAAGCATTAGGGAAGCACTCGCGATGGTAACGGTTCGTGCCCCAGAGATATCGTATTGCCGGTTCGGTGAGCATGTCTTGGACCGCCGCGCAGCTCTTCGGAGAGATTCTTTCGGGCCTGCCTGGGCAGGGGTCGCTCGAGGCGCGGTTACGTTTTCCCGTCTCCACTTTCCACTCGCGGAGGCGAGCCTCCGTGCCACAGTAGCTAATGCGCAAGGGATGGCGTACCCTCGAAAAGTATTGCGAGGAGCCTGGGTCAGAAATAGGTCGCGGGCGGTGCCATCCGTCGTCTCAATCTCGGGGGCCGCCCTTCGTGGGGAATCCCTTCCTCAAGGACGTCGGGCAGGTCAAACAATAGGCTCGCTCGGCCGCACGAGAACCACAGCACATGCAACGAACGTCGCATTCGCAGCACGCGTAACCGAACACTCTCTTCGGCTGGTGCTTGGGAGGTAGGGGGCGGGTCATGTTGTCGACCGGCGAGCGACCCGGTACGTTGGTACCCGTCACGATTAAAGCCTGAAAACAGTACCAGGGAAGCCGTGCACATCGTCAAGGTCCTCCGTAAGATCTGGAAGCCGCTCTCGGTGGTCGTGATCCTCTACGTGGTCTGCGTTTCGGGGTTCATCTACTATTCCGGGGTGAGCCTCTTCAACGGGATCTATTGGGGCGTCATCACGATGTCCACGGTCGGATACGGGGACATTGTCCCTACGAACCCGCCAGCCAAGGTTTTCGCGATGGTCCTCGCGGGCTCCACCATAGGGGTTATAGGATATGTCGTCTCGACAATCAGTACCTTGGCGATCGAGGCTCGGGAGGAGGAATTGTTGGGTCTGGACGGGACCAAGATCTCCGGTCACGTTGTCGTTCTCGGATGGAATCCCGTCGCCCGGTCGGCCCTGGAGGAGCTGATCCTCACCGGGAAGAACGTGGCCGTCATGACCCGTCAGCAGGACAAGCTGACGGAGATCCGGACCTTCGTCGCCCAGCTCATCCGTTCCGCCTCCACGAATCCTGACCTCAAGGGCCGGGTGACCACGGAGAAGGGGATCTATCTCGGGCTCGGGGACTACTCTCAACGCCGCTCCCTCGAGCTCCTGAACCTCCCGAAGGCCATCGAAGCCATCGTCGCGAGCGACGACGACGCCCGGAACCTCATGACCGCGCTGCTCCTGAAGAACCTCGCCCCGCACCTGCGCGTGGTCGTTTCCGCCGCCCACGAGGAGCTGCGGGAGACCCTCCACGCGGCCGGGGTGACCTATGTGGTGAGCCCCATGGACCTAGGTGGGCGCATGGTCTCCGCAGCCGCCGCCCAGCCCGAAGTGGCGGAGGCCATCAACGATCTCACGAGCGCCGGGTTCGGCTCCGATCTCAACGAGTATCCCCTGGGGAACGGGAACCCATTGACCGGGCTCATGTTCGAGGAGGCCCACACCCGCCTGCGCCAGGCCACGGGGGCGCTCCTGGTCGGCGTGGCACGCCCGCGGAAGGGGGACCGGGACGGCCGCCCGTTCGAGGTGATCCTCGACCCTCCCACCGACACGCGGCTGGATGAGGGGTGCTACGCGCTCATCCTCGTCTCCATGCACGTCGAGGATCGCCTTCACAGCTGGATCAAGGTCCCCCCCGGCCGGCCTCCCAAGGGTCCCGAATAACGGCCCCCCCGAACCCCGGGGCCGGGGAACCTGAGAGCGTTATGTAGTTCGGGTCATCCTCGCAAAGACGTGAGGGGCAAGCAGCTCTCGGGGAAGGAGAGGGCCTTCGCCGCGCTGGGCCGCTGGATCGCCGACCACCCCTACCACCCTCTCATCGTCTGGGTCGTCCTGCTCGTCCTCGCGGTACCCACGCTGACCCAGATCGGAAACGCCACCACGAACTCGGCCACCGTACTCCCCAACAACGCCCCCAGCATCGTGGCCGCGAACAAGATCGCGCAGCTCTTCCCTGCACAGGACGCCGGCTCGACAGGGCTCATCGTCCTGGAGGGGAACCATATCACAGGTCCCGTGGGCCAAGCCTCTACCGTGGCCATCACGCAGGCCATCGAAAAGAACCGTTCCATCCGGTACCTGTCCTCCATCGCGACGCTCTACACGAGCTATGCCGAGTACCTCTCGGGGCAGACGCAGCTCACCCTGGGGGTGCTGGAGACCTCGGTCCCCGGGAACGACTCCCTCTACGCCGCGGTGAACGGCACCTCGATGCTATTGTGGACCCCGCCCGCCACCTACGTGCAGGCGTGGTATTCCGCACGCCAGGCCGACCCGAACGCCTCTACGGCAGTGGTGAACGCGCAGGCCTACGCGGGAGCGAACGCTTCCCTCTCCACCATATCCAACCTCACGGTGCGAGCGCTCGAGGTCCGGATCCTGCAGACGTTCTACGTCGGATTCAACGCCACGACGACCTGTCCCTCCGACGCGGCCCTCCCCCCGGTCTTCGTGGCCTGCGCCGACGGCGTCGCCCGGAGCTCCCTCGGCCCCCTGGTCTCCGAGGGCGGCGTGCCGTTGACCACCCCGTCCATCGGCTCCGCGGTCCTCGCCGGTCTCGGGATCGAGAACTTCACGAAGGCTCCGGGGATTCGCGCGGCGACCGCCGGTCTCCTGACCTCCAGCACCGGGTTCACGAAGACCTGGATCCTGAACGTCTGGAACACCTTCCCCTCCCTGGCGGTGAACGTCTCGACGGTCAACGCCTGGGCCAACACCACCGCGGACACCGTGCCCGTGGTCAACTATCCTCTCCCCGTCCCCGCCGCGATCGAGCAGGCCTTCGTCTCCCCGGACGACAACCTCACGCTCATCGCCCTTTCCTACTCGGTCCAGGATGCCTATACCGCACCGGACGGGAGCCAACCCATCTTTGACAACATCAACGTGATGAACGGGCTCCTTCCCACGGTCCTCCACAAGACCGATCCGGGGGGTACGATCTCCTTCGTCCAGACCGGGGTCGCGCCCCTCGATCAGGACGAGAACACCGTCCTCTCGACCGGACTCGAGTACACCCTTCCGCTGAGCGTCTCCGTCCTCCTCCTCATCACGGCGCTCTACTTCCGCTCCCCGATCACGCCGCTCGTCGCCTTCGGGCCCATAGCGATGGCCCTCATCATCGCCATGGGCGGGACCTACCTCATCGGTACCCACATCACGCAGGTGGACGTCACCTCGCTCACCCTCCAGGACGCCTTCGTCCTCGGGGTCGGCACGGACTATGCGGTCTTCCTCTTCTCCCGCTACCGGGAGGAGATCGCCCGGGGCGCGGAACACCGGGAGGCCCTTATCTCCACCATGACCTGGGCCGGGGAGAGCATCGCGATCAGCGGGGCCACGGTCATCATCTCCACCCTCGCCCTGACCTTCTCCGGGGTCGCCCTGCTCGAGCAGTGGGGAATGGTGCTCTCCCTCTCCGTCCTCATCGCCCTCCTGATCTCCCTGACCGTGGTTCCCGCCCTCATCATGCTCCTCGGCCCGAAGGTCTTCTGGCCCGACCGCAGGGAGCGGATGACCCGCCGCGAGCAGGCCCGCCAGCAGCAGGCGACGGCGGGGAAGACCTACTTCCAGAAGGCGGGAGCGGCGGCGGTGAAGCACGCCGTGCCGATCGTGGTCGTGGCCTCCCTCCTCTCCCTGCCGCTCGCGTACGTCGCCCTGACCGCCCCCGTCACCTACGATTACTTCGGGCAGCTTCCCGCGAGCACTTCTTCCGCCCAGGGGCTCCAGGTGATCGCCAACCACTTCGGCCCGGGGTACGCGTTCCCCATCGATATCCTCGTGACGTTCCAATCCCCGCTCATCTCCGGAGGGCAGTCGAACCTCACGGAATTCCGCGACATCGCGAATCTCACGGAGATCATGAACACCACGAACGGTGTCTCCTATGTGGATTCCCCCACCGGGTCCACGGGGGTCCCCCTGACCCAGTGGCTCACCTATGGGTCCCAGGGTCCGGTCCGGCAGATCGAGCTGAACGCAACGCTCGGCACCTTCCTAGGGACGGACGGCCGGTCCGTCCTCTTCACCGTCGTTCCCTCCACGGGAGGGCTTTCGATCGAGGCCATCAACGCGTTGACGGCGCTCGAAGGGCGCTTAGGGGATTACTCCCAGATCCACCCGGCGGTCCAGGCCCTCTACTACGGGGGTGCGGCCTCCGAGCTCAAGGACCTCGACCACGACACCTCCCAGGCCCTGGACCGGATGATCACCATCGTCGTGATCGGCCTCATCATCGTGCTCCTCGCCCTCCTCGCGTCCCTCACGATCCCTCTCATGGCCGTCGCCACGATCAGCCTCTCCATCGCGTGGGCCTGGGCCACCACCTATGTCGTGATGGCGATCGCCCTCTCAACACCGATCTTCTTCTTTGATCGGGTCATCCTGTTCATCATCGTCCTCGGGTTGGGGATGGACTACAACGTGTTCATCCTCACGCGCATCCGGGAGGAGAAAGCCTCCGGCATCTCGACCCGGGAGGCGGTCGTGCGGGCCGTGGGCTACACGGGAGGGATCATCACGGCGGCGGCCATCATCCTGGCGAGCGTCTTCTTCGTCCTCGCCACCAATCCGTTCGCCCTCCTCCGTACCATCGGATTCTCCCTCGGGATCGCGGTCGTCCTGGACGCCATGGCGGTCCGTACCTTCCTCATGCCGGCGCTCATCTCTCTCCTCGGAGAGAGGGTCTGGTGGCTCCCGGGAAGGAAGAAGAAGCCGAGCCCCGAGAAGGTTCCCTAACCGGAGGGACGGGACCCTCCCTCACTCATCGTTCCGTCGCGTCCAGAAGATCTTGCCGTGGTAGTGGAGGGTGTAGCTCTCGCTCTTCGTGCGGACGGCCTCCTCGTCCAGCAGGTCCCCCAGTTGGCGGAAGAAGGCCCGTTGTCGCGTCGGGGGAAGGGCGGAGACGAAGCTGATGCTCCGGTACCGGTCCAGCATCCCCGCTTTATCGAACACCTGACGATTCTTGTAGCGGAAGAGCCGGAGGGGCGCGAACGAAGGGTCCTCCTGGAACGCCCATTTCCAGCGCCCGTTGGTGTACTCCCAGGACCGGCGGGGACGATACCGGTCCATCAGTTCCCGGAGACGACGTCCCCTCACCCCCTGCTCGCGCCGCTCGTTGTAGACGATCGCCACTCCGCCGCCCGGTCGGAGGATGCGCCGAAACTCCTGCAGGGCCCGGGGGGCGTCCAGCCAATGCATCGCCTGGGCCACGGTGACAAGGTCCACGGAACCCTCCGGTAGCCCTGTCTCTTCCCCTCGGCGAGCCAACACGGTCACCCCAGGGACGGCCGCGCGGAGCTTCCGGCGCATGGCGGCCAGAGGCTCGACCGCGAGGACCTCGGCGCCCGTCTTCGAGAGCTGCCGGGTCCATTTGCCGGTGCCGGCCCCGATCTCCGCCACGGTCTTTCCGGGTCCGAGACCGAAGGTCCGCACCAAGAACTCCCGGGCTTCGTCGGGATAGTCGGGCCGGGCCCGCTCGTACGCCGAGGAACCCCGACTGAAGCCCCGGACGACCCTGGGATCGAGGCTCCGGAGCGGAGCCGGTCGGCTGCTTTTGCGATGCCCGGGTCGGGCGGTCGGGGCCATGAAGGTCCCACAGCCTCGTCCTCCGACTTGAGCTTTTCCCCCCCTCAACCCACTCTTGCCACGGTCGGTCCGTTCAATGTTTCTTATTCTTGGGCAGGGAGGCATACTCTTATCATTCGAACGCTTGCTTTTTTACGTAGGAAGAGCCCCCATGATGAACAGTGGTCCGGTCCCAGAATCCTCGGATCCCGTCCGTTCGAACGGGATGATGGTGTGCCGGATGGCTTTCGACCTCTCGCGCCGTCCCTGCTGCTTCCTGCACATGAGCACGACCCATCCGGAGGTCTCCATCGAGGTCACGGGATGCATGCCCATTTCCAAGCGGGAGATGGTGGAGGACGCGCGGATCACCGGGCCCGGGGCCGACACGACCATCCTTAAAGAGCTCCAGCGCGATTCCACGGTCAAGGAGGTCGAGGTGCTCACTTCCTCGCACGACTCGGTCTATTGCCGGGTCCGTCAACCCATGTGTCCCATCGTCCGGCTCCACCAGGAACTCAGCATCCCTCCGACCCTCCCGCTCACGATCGAGAAGGGGATCCACAACGTCCTTCTGACCGCACCGGCGGGAGAGATCCGCCGGATCTTCGCCTATTCGAAGCGCAAATTCCGGAACGTGCGGATCGCCTCCATCCGCAGGAGCGCGCTCGAGGGCCCGGAGTCGCTCCTCACGAAGCGCCAGGTCGAGGTCTTCCGGGCGGCGCTGACCTCCGGGTACTGGGATGCCCCGCGACGGGTGACGCTCGCGGAGCTTGCCGGGGTGCTCAAGATCTCGAAGTCCGCCCTCGGGGAGATCATGTCGCGGATCGAAAGCAAACTGCTCCACGCGGCCGCCGATGAGCTCACGTAGGTCCGTTCGGGTCGGATCGCCTCCGGCCCCCTTTTCAACGGCAACTCCCTTCGTACAGTGGAAGTGTCCATGAAGCGCGTCGAGGCCCTGGCCGAGGAGCTCGGTCTACCGGAGGAGGCCTGGCAGCCCTACGGCCGGTGGATCGGGAAGGTCGACCCCTCGCTGGTGGGGATGCGGCGGGCGAAGCCCGGCAAGATCGTGCTGGTCACGGCGATCACCCCGACGGCCTTCGGGGTCGGCAAGACGGTCACTACCATCGGCCTCGGCTCCGCGCTCAACCGGATCGGTGTCCGTTCCATCGCCTGCCTCCGGCAGCCGTCCCTCGGCCCGGTCTTTGGGATCAAGGGAGGCGGCGCGGGAGGCGGACGGGCCACCGTCGAGCCCTTCGTCGACATCAACCTCGGGCTGACGGGGGACCTGGACGCGGTGAGCAACGCCCACAACCTGCTCGCCGCCCTCGTGGACAACGTGCTCCACCACGGCAACTCACTCTCCATCGATCCTGGCCAGATCTTCTGGCCCCGGACGCTGGACATGGAGGATCGGGCGCTCCGCGACATCGAGATCGGCCTCGGGGACGCCAACGGGCCGCCGCGCCGGGGGAGCTTCATCATCACTCCCGCCTCCGAGGTGACCGCCATCCTCGGTCTCGCACGGGGGTACAAGGACCTCCACGAACGCCTGGGCCGGATCCTCGTCGCCCGGGACCGGAGCGGGCGGATGGTGAGCGCCTCCGCCATCGGAGCCGCCGGCCCCATGACGGCCCTCCTGCGCCGGGCCATCTATCCGAACCTCATGCAATCTTCCGACGGCGCCCCCGTCCTGGTGCACGGAGGGCCCTTCGGCAATCTCTCGTACGGGACGACCACCGTCTCCTCCACGCGCCTTGCCCAGTCCCTGGTCGATGTCGCGGTGGTGGAGGCGGGGTTCGCGACCGATCTCGGGGCCGAGAAGTTCGTGAACTTGGTCTCCCCGATCGGCGGCTTCTCCCCGTCGGCCGCGGTGCTCGTTGCGAGCATCCCTGTCCTCAAATCCCACCGGTCCGCCGCGGGGGAGGTCGGTCTCGCGGGGGGTCTCGAGAACCTGGAGCGGCACGTGCAGAACCTCCGGGTGCTGGGCCTCGGGGCCTGCGTCGCCCTCAACCGCTTCCCCACCGACGAGGAGAAGGAGGTCGCCGCCGTCAAAGAATTCTGCGGCACGCTCGGGGTTCCGGTGGCCGACTCCTTCGCCTTCGCCCGCGGGGGGGAAGGGTGCGAGGACCTCGCCCGCAACATCCAGGACGTTCTCTCCAAGAACACGGTCGCCCACCCCACCTACTCGGCGAACATGCCGGTCCTCGAGAAGATGGACCGCATCGTCCGCGAGATCTACGGCGGGGACGGGATCGACCTCTCTCCCGAGGCCGAGGCGCAGCTGAAGGACCCCTCCTGGAGAGAATTCGGGAACCTGCCCGTCTGCATGGCGAAGACCGCCCTCTCCATTTCCGACAATCCCAAGCTCACCGGCCGTCCCCGGGGATTCCGCATCACGACGCGCCGGTTCATCCCGGCCGCCGGAGCAGGATACCTTGTCGCCCTGCTCGGGAACATCCAGACGATGCCCGGCCTACCTTCCGCTCCTCGTTCCGGGCAGATGGAGCTCGCCCCGGACGGGACCGTACAGGGCCTGAAGTGAGCCGTGGGGTGGCTCCCCGCTCACTTTCTCCTTCGTCCCTCGTCCTCCTTTCGTACTCGGACGACCCAGGTGTACCCGGGGGGCGGGGGTTCGAGTCCCTCCGTGGGGACCTCTGGCTCTGCCTTGGGTTTGGGTAGGTTGGATGCCGGCGGTTTCCGGCGTTGCCGTTCTCCCAGGAGTACCATGGCCACCACAAGGAGGGCCCCTGTCGTGATGAGGTAGAGACCCGTCGCAGGCAGCGAGGAGTTGAACGTGAAGTTCGTCATTCCGGCGGGTACGCCGAGGGTCATGATCACGAGCCACTGTCCCTGCGAGTCCGATGCCCAGACGGATCCGCCATCGTTCCCGGACGTGGCCACGACGGAGCAGCCCATAGGACCCACGTCGGTCGGCGAAGCCTGGGGGGCCAACAAGGCGGTTCCGTTGCATACCAGGACCTCCAGGCTCGCTCCCGACGGCCAAGGGCCCGAAGACACCCAGGAGACCTGAAAAACAGCCGGAGTGGGATTGGGGGGGGCCTGGCAGGTCATGAAATTGATGCCCCAGGGGACAGGGCCCGGGGCGGATATGTTCGGGACCGACCCGTCACACTCCGGGTAGGGGAAGAGGGGCGCCACAGCCACCACGCCCCCGACCAGGGCGGTAGCGATCCCAAGGATCAGCAGCGTGAGTAGCAGCCGCGCGAAACGCATGTTCGGCGGAAATGGAATGCAGGGGACAAATTACCATTGCGCTGCCTCAGAGCAGGGACGCGGGCAGCGGTTCCTCAGGGGTTGCGTCGGGATCCTTCACGCGACCTCGCACCGACGCTTTGGGCTCCTTCGCAGAGGTCGCGGTACCGGCACCGCACGCACTTGGGATAGGATGGTGCGAGCGATCCATCGTAGGGCCTTCCCATGCGATCGAGGAGGTCGAGCAATTCTCTCCGGGTCCCTTCGTTCCAAGGGATCCGGAACTCGCTACCCTCCCCGTAGACAAGGAGTCCGAACGGAGGGGTGATGCCCCGGCTTTCCTCCAGGAGCGCGCAGTAGGCAAGGACCTGCATCCGATGCGACGGGTAAGGACGTCCCCCGGGGGCAGGAGAGCCGGACTTGATCTCCACCGGATAGAGATTTCCCCGCTCGTCCGAGCGAAGCTCGTCCGGCCGTCCGGTGAGCCCGAGCCTTCCCGAGGTCATCCCGGGCACACGGCCCACGGTGGGGGGCAGACCGGTTCGACCACGCCCCTCAAGGTCGACAGCGAGCACCCTTTCCCGCCCCGCGTAGGGGGGATGGGCCGCACGGTACAGGGCCCACACGGTCAGGGCCACGAGGGCGAGGATCAGAAGGGCCAGTAGTGGAACCACCATAGTGCAAGTGCTCCGAGGAGCAGGATCCCCGCGGCCGCCGCGACGGCGTACGGTGCCCGGGATGCGTACTGGGCCCGGGAATGCCGGGTCTCGAGCAGGGCGTGGACCTCCCTTCCCCTCCGGAAGGTGTCTTCCCCGCGCCCCTCCCCCTCCAGGGCCGGTAACCCGGGCTGCTGATCGTACCACCAAGCCCTGGGGCAGTAGAGATAGCTCCCGAGTTCGTGGGCGCCGATCGCCCTTCTCCGTGGCGCGCTGGACATCGCGGAGAGCCGCAGAGGGGTGGGCCCTTCTAAGCTCTCCGGAAGGAAGGGAGAGCGGGCGGTGCTCCCTCAGGCCGAGGGCTCAGCGATGCCTTTGGTAAGCCGTCGGGCCGCCTCCCTTCCGGTGCGAATGCAATCCGCCAACCCCACGCCTTCGAGAAGTGCTCCGGCGAGCGCGACGCGGGGCCACTGCGCCGCCAGGGACCTCACCCGGGCCACGCGCTCCGGGTGACCCACGGCGTACTGAGGCAGCGCCGCTCCGTGACGGTAGACCCTGGAGTAGCGAGGCGCCCCGGTGATCCCCATGGTCGTGGCCACTCCCTTCCTGGCCCTCTCGAGTATCTCCTCATCGGAAAGGGAGAGGATCCCGGGGTTCCTCTTCTCGTCCAGATAGACCCGAAGCACCTCCCCGCCCTCCGGTGGGGCAAACCCCCATTTCCGGGTCGCCCAGGAAACCCCGGAAATGGGGAGCGGCTCGTCCCGGGGCACCATGAATCCTCCCTTGTCCAGGGGGATGTTCTCCGGAACTTGCGGATAGACCAGGCCCACGACCACGAGGGGAGAGTAGCGGAACTCCGAGAAGGCTCGGGCCAACTCCGGGAACGACTTGCTCAACATCGCCGAGAGTGCGGGAGCAGGGGCCGAAAGAACAAGCCCATCGAAGGGGCCCTCCTCCCGTCCCCCGGTCCGCAGGAAGTACTGCCCCCCATCTCCCCTCGAGATCGTTTCCACCGGGGAGCTCTTCCGAACTGCGTTCGCCGGGAGCCGAGCCTCGATCCCCTCGACGAGGGAGGACAGTCCGTTCCGCAAGGTGAGGAAGGGAGACCTCGGAGCGCCCCCTTGGGCCGGAGGCGTTCTCTCCCGGAGGAGCGCGAGGAGGAGGCTCCGATGTTCCTTTTCCATCCTCGCGAGGTCAGGATAGGTGGCCCGGAGGCTGAGTTCGTGGATGTCGGTCAGGTGCGTCCCGCCGGCCACCGGACCCGCCAGGTGCTCGACGATCTCCCGCCCCATCCTACGCCGGAGGAAATCTCCCAGCGAGACGTCCTCTCCTCGAGACAGGCTGCGGCTCCGGGGGACGAAAAGATCGCCCAGGGCCCTCAGCTTTCCCGCGGGGGAGAGCAGGTGAGAATGGGCCATGCTGGAGAGGCTGGCGGGAAGTCCCGCAGGCGTCACGGGAGGAAAGGGGCGGAACTTGCCCCGGAGATAGAGGTAGCTCCCCGGATTCCGTACCTCGATCAGCTCCTTGTCCATCCCCATCTCCCGGACGAGGGTGATGCCCTCGGGCTTGCGGGCAAGGAAGGAGTCGGGGCCGCACTCGATCACCGCTCCGCTCTCGCGGTCGGTCCGGACCGCGCCGCCCAACCGTTCCGAGGCCTCGAAGAGGGTCACCTCGGCCCGTCCCGACTCCGCAAGGGGCCGCAGTTCCCAGGCCGCGGCGAGGCCAGCGATCCCTCCCCCGACGATCGCGATCCGGATCATGGTCCCGAGCGAAGGGTACGCTCTGTGAGGTCGGCGAGGGCTCCGACGAAGAGGGGGGAGGTGTTCGGCATCGCCGCCCGTGCGAATGCCAGTCCTAGTGTCCTCGCCTCCTTTTGTGCGACAAGGTCGAGATCGTAGAGCACCTCGAGGTGGTCGGCCACGAAGCCCTGAGGGACGACCACGACGGCGCTGCGGCCCTCGTCGGAAGCCTGTCGGAGGACCTCGCGGATGTCGGGCCCCATCCACGGCTCCCCGCTCGGGCTGGCGCTCTGCCAGGCCACCCGGTACCCGTCCTCCGGGATCCCGGACCTCCGGCAGATCTCGGCGGCGCTCTCGCAGAGCTCCCTTTCGTAATCCGTCCCCTGGAGCACGCGCACCGGGAGGCTGTGGGCCGTGAAGACCACGAGGGGGTGTCCTGAAACCGCGGCCGGGAGCCCCTTCCGTGCTGCGTCCAGGGCCTGGCTCCAGCATTCGAGGAGCTTTGGCTCCAAGTGCCAGGATCCGGCAAAGAGGAGTTGGGCACCTCCCCTCGCCGCTTCCCTTCCCTTCTCCATGGCCCGCGCATATCCTTGTTCGACAAAGGGGGAACCGTGGGGCGCCATCGGGATCGCGACCACTTTCCCTTGCGCCCGGGCGCCCACCTCGGCCATCACCTCCTCCGCGAAGGGAGGGGTGTGACGGAATCCGAAGCGGACGGAGAAGCTCCCGGGCCCATGCCGTTGCGCCAGCTCCACCTCAAGATCGTGCGCCACCACGCGCGTGATCCCGTTGAGCGGGGAGCTGCCCCCGATGGCCGCGTAGTGCTGCTTCAGGGCCTCGAGCACGGCGGGGACGAGCGGTTTCCCTTCGCGGATGTGACGGTAGTACGTTTCGACATCATCGGGGCGAGTGACCGCCCCGTGGGCGAGCAACACCACTGTCCCCGAGAGCCCCATGGACTTTGCTCCGTCGCCCGCGGGGTCGGGACTACTCCTTGGTCGTCTCGTTCGGGGTCAGCTCTTCGGACTCGTCCTCGCTCTCCGTTTCCTCGGCAGCGGTGGCGGCCTTCTTCTTCTTCTTGCGCACGAAGTACAGGAAGACGACGGCCACGACCGCGGCGGTGGCCAGTGCCGCATAGAAGGCCGGAGACTCGATGAGCCCGGTGAACCCGGAGGGCGGAGGGGTCAGGAACTTGATGACCAGGTACTGCGCGTGACCGTTCACCACGATCGCGCCTCCCGCCGGGAGCCGGTCGTACCCCTTCAGCTTCCCTACGGTGTAGTCGTAGGTCCCGTTGGGGAGGAAGAACTGGAGCGTGGCCGTGGTCGAGTAGCGGGTGGTCCCGTCCATCGTGACCGACCAGTTCTTCGGTGAAGGAAGGTTGGTGGCGGAGAAGGTGACGGAATAGGTCATCTGGACGAAGGTCACCGAAACGACCCGGGACGAGCCGTTCACGATCACGTTCCCAGCCGCCGGCTCCGGGACGTAGCCGGGCAGGCTGTCGATGTGGAAGGGATACGTCCCGTTGGGTTGCGCCGAGCCGTTCGCGAAGGCGATCGCCGAAGTACGGGAGGTCGCTGCGGAACCGTTGAGCGCGACCGACCAGGAGGTGTTCGCGGGAAGGCCCTTCTCTTGGAAGGTGATGTTGTAGACGGGAAGCTGGAACTCCACGATCTGGGTCACCGGCCCATCGAGGACGGTCAGGGTCCCGGACCTGGGCGAAGGGCCGTACCCTAGGGAACTTCCCACGGAATACGGGTAGTTCCCGTTCGGCAGCAGGAAGGAGATCGAGGTGGTGTTGGAGCCTTGGGTCGACCCGTTCACGGAGACGGACCAGTTGGTTCCCGCAGGGAGTCCGAGCTCGGTGAAGGAAACGGTGTAGTGGAGGATCACCCGGGTGAAGGAGACCGGGACGGTGAGGATGGTGCCGTTGACCGAGAGATCACCCGAGGTCGGAGTGGAGACGAAGCCCGGCACGGGGGCGACCGTGTAGAAGTACGACCCGTTCACCAGGGAGAACCGGATCGCCGGCCCGACGGAGAAGGAGGAGGTACCGTTCACCGTGACGGACCAGTTCGTCCCGGAGGGTAGTCCGGACTCCGTGAAGGAGACGGGGAAGACCGCCGGGAGGACTTGAAGGTGGACGAGCGAGAGGGCCCCCGAGAGCTGGTCCGCGACGGCCACCATGCCTGTGGAGGGGGAAAGGTCCTCCGCCACCGGTCCGGAGTTGTTGAGGGGAAGGAGCCCGACGAGCGTTTGGGTCTCCGTCGAGTAGATCGCCAGGCTGTTGGAGGCGAAGTCGACCACCTCGACGCCCCGGGTCTCCGCATCGAAGGCGATGGCCGCCGGCTCCGAGCCGGCGGAGAAGGACGAGACCACGGTGTTGTCCGTGCCGTTCACGACCGTGACGGAGTTCGACGCGTAATTCGCCACGTAGAGGAACCCGGTCGAGGGGTCCATCGCGATCCCCGAGGGGAAGCTTCCGACCGCGACCGTACCCGCGACCTTTCCTGAGGTGACGTTGTAGGCTGTCAGATTCTGGGCGGAGACGCCCACCGCGTAGAGGAGGCCATTGAGGGGATCGACGAGGAGCGCCCCGGGGGACCCTCCCGTGGCCAGGGACCCGACGACCGACGGGGTCGCGGGATCGATGATGCTCAGGTTCCCGGAGAGTCTGTTCGCCACGTACAGCCGTGCGTTGGCCGTGTCGTAGGCCAGGGCCACGGGGTCCGATCCCACCGGGAGACTGGCGACCGGGGCGAAGGTAGTGGGGTTGAGGACCGTCAGGTTGTCGGAGCGGGTGTTGGCTACGAAGAGGAGGTGGTCGACCCCGTCGTAGAGCAGCGCCCCGGGACCGCTTCCCACCGGGACGGTGCCGACCGACCGTCCGGTGGAGGTGCTCACGACGGAGAGAGTGTCCGTGACCTGGTTGGCCACGACGAACGCTGTGGCCAGTGGGTCGTAGGCCACGGCCGAGGGTGACCATCCCACGGGGATGGAGCCGATGACCTGGTTCGTCGCGGCCGCGAGGAGGGTGAGGTTGCTGGATCCTCGGTTGGCAACGTAAACGTTCCCTGAGGCATCGACCGCGACCCCCTCCGGGTTTGCCCCTGCGGTCAGGGTCGCGGCGAGCGTGAGGCCCGAGATCGCCGACACATTGTCGGAGAAGTAGTTCGCTGAGTACACCGCGAAGTTGGAGGGTTCGTAGGCCAGGGCGAAGGGCTTGGAGCCCACCGAGACATTTCCCACGGCCTTGAGCGTGGCGACCGCGTACACGGTGACCGTGCTGTCGTTGAAGCTCGCGACATAGAGGTTGGTGGTGTGCGCATCGTAGGCGATCGCATCGGGGCTGGGAAGGGTGGTCGTGTTCGCGAGGACCGTGTTGGTCGCCCCGCTGATCTCGACCAGCTTGTTCCCGTTCATGGAGACCGCGTAGACGTTGCCGGTCACGGTGTCCACGGCGAGCGCCCGAGGCACGTTGCCTACCGCGACGGTCGCGGTCACCGAGAAGCTGGAGGGGTTCACGACGACCACCGAGTTGCTCTCGGTGTTGGTCACGTAGATCTTGTCGTTCACAGGATCGTAGGCCACCGCGCAGGGAGATTTCCCGACGTGGAGATAGCCCGTCACCGATCCGGTCGTCCCGTTCACGGCGGCGAGGGCGCCGTTGGTGAGCACGGACGCGTAGAGGAAGCCGTTCGTGCTGTCGTAGGCGATGCCACAGGGGAGCCCGACGAGGGGCACGTAGCCCGTCACGCTCCGGGTCGTGGTGTTGACCATCGCCACGTTGCTGGTGGCGTAGTCGTCAACGAAGAGCGTGCCGGTGGCCGCATCGAAGGCCGAGGCGAAGGGCTGGCTGCCGCTCTGGGCGGTGGCGTTGCCCGGCAGCAGCGTGTTGTTGAACAGGGAGAGCGTGTTCTGGACCGCCGCGGGAAGGAAGTGGATCGTCGTGAGGACCGGGGTCCCGGTGACGAGCACGCGGCCCGAGGAGGGGGAAGGGGTGAACCCTGCTACGACGGGAAGATGGTAGGAGTAGCTTCCGTTGGGTACCGAGAAGGAGGCGAAGGAACCCAGAGAGTAGGTCGCCGAGCCGTTCAGCACGACGGTCCAGTTCGTCCCGGCCGGGAGCCCCCTCTCTTGGAACGTGACCGGGTACTGGACCGGTGCGAAGGGGGAGGAGAGCCCGGCCAGGGAAGACGACCCCGCTCCCAGGGTAACCGACCGAGGAGAGGGGGAGGTGAGGACGCCGTTCCCGGGAACCGCGAGAAGGACGATCAGGAGCACGACAGGGATCGCTCGGGCAAGGAGGGGGTTGATGCGCCTTGGCATGGGGCAGGGAAGGAGGCGTCGATATATAAGGGAAGAAGGACGGTGGACGGAGGTCCCGCTTGGGATCCCTGGAGAGGTCCGAAGCCTAAGGTGACGGGCTAGGGTACCGGCAGGAGCTTCCGCGCCAGGGCGGGTAGCTCCGCCAAGCGTTGGATCCGGAAATCCGCGCCAAGGTCCTTCGTATTCGAGGCAGCGTGGAGCGCCCGGTAGCTGGGCCCGTACTCCTGGAGCCCCGTGAAGTAGATCCCGGCACGGTATCCGGCCCGGCGAGCGCCTTCGAGGTCGCCCCATCCGTCCCCGACATGGAGCGCCTGCGAGGGGCGGGAGCCCAAGGCCCGGAGGGCCTTCCGGAAGATGGCCGGTGCGGGCTTCGTCCATCGCTCCTCGTCGCTAAAGAGGGCGAACTCGTACCCGCGGTCGAGCCCCATCCGGTGAAGGATGGGACGCAGGAAAGCCCCCGGCTCCCCCACGGTGTTCGAGACCACGGCAATCCGGTAGCCCTCCGAACGGAGTCTCCGAAGGGTCGCGATCGCCCCGGGAGCCATCCGGAAGGGGGTACGGGCGATCTCTTTTCCCAGTGCCGTCAGGTATGCTGCGGGGCGTGGCTGCCGTCCCGCGGCCCGCGCCACCCGGGTCAACTGCTCCGTGAGGGACACGACGTGTCCCTTGTCGGCTTCCGCGACCGCGCGGACCCTTTCCTGCTGGAAGATGGCCGCGAGGTCCTCCCGGCTCCGCCGGGGGGCTCCCGGAAGCGGTCGCGCGACCTCCAGGGTCTCGACGGCCAGGGAGATCTGTCGTTGCACGTAGCGTTCCTCGGCCCGGGGGCCAAGGTAGATGAGCGTGTGCCAGAGGTCGAAGGTGATGGCCGAAGAGGGGAGGGGTGCCTTCATGGTTCCGTCTCCTCGGCCGCCCGTCGGAGTCCAAAGGGACGGGAGGGCCCCCACCCGACGTACCGGTTCATGGAGGAGTCCTTGCTTCGGGAGTACTAGAGGGGCGCGGGTTTCCTGGCAGAGGACTCCCTCGGAAGGGGTCGCCCTTCCCTCAGGGGGTTCTTGAATCGACCACCCGAACATGTTCGGCGAACCTGAACGTCGTCCGGGTACGGGACGCGGTGGATATCGGTCCTTAGGATAAGGTAGAGCATGGAAATGTCAATCCCCGTCTTCCGGAGCCCCCTTCCGAAAACGCAACCCAACGGCCCCCGCCCCCCTTCCGGTCCCGTCCGGGGAGACTGCGGAAGTTTGGCGGCCCCGGAGGGGGTGTGAACATGGCGGCCATCCCCGCTTCCTCGCCGGTGACCTTCGGTCACCCGCTTGATGTGGGAGAACTCTCCTCCGTCGGGGAGAACATCATGACGGCCCGGTTCGAATTGCGGATCGACCCGGACGATTGTGCCTGCCCGGTCCTGGCGATGGAGTTCCCTGCCCTGGACATCCGTATCGTCGCGCTCTTCCCCCTGGGAAATGGCCTCGTCCTCACGGATGTGGAGGTCCGGGGGGAACTTTCGGACCCTGCCCTTCCCCCCAAGATCCTAGAAGTCTCTCGGAGGTTCCTACTGGAGGTCCTCGGCTCTTCCTCTGGGGGGATGCTCCTGAGGATGACGGCCCGCGCAGGGCTCATGATCGACACGCTCCAGGCCCTGGGCATCGCCCCCATGCTGCCCATCCAGGTCGAGGAAGATCGTCTCTTCTTCAACGTGCGGGCTTCCCGGCAGAAGATCCAGCAAATGTACTCCCGGTTACGGGAGGGAGGAGCGGACGTCGTACTCGGCAACCTCAGCCGTACTGCTGCGAGGACGCGCGGTTCGCCAGGGGGGCTCACGACACGACAGTTGGAGCTGTACCGTATGGCCCGCAACTCGGGCTACTGGGACACCCCCCGCCGGATCACGCTAACCGAGATCGCCAAGGTTCTTGGTCTCTCCAAGTCGGCGGTCTCCGAGGTGCTGGCCACAATCGAGAGGAAGGTCCTGAAGGAGGGCCTCGACCCCCTCGGACTCTGACCGGCCCCCTCTTCTGCCGAGCGGCCCTTCTTGCCCGTCCTTGGGAAGTTCTCCTAGGGGTGCGGCCCACCCACTCACATCCACAGAAGGTACAGAATCAAGTCCCAAAGAGGGCCCGGGACGCACTCCTCCACCGCCGCACTCTGCCGGTCTGGAGAGTAGTGAACCACCCGCCACTCCCGAAAGTCATCTGGAGTGGATCTGCCTCACTTGTTTCACGTTGCGGTTCGTCTAGAACTTCGGAAAGCATTTTCCATAGTGGGTGAGATGCGTCAAGGTCTCCAAAGAGTACCTTCCCCGCTCGTCCCGGTCTCCTCAGTACAGACGCAGGAACTCAACTATCGTTGATTTCGTCTCTTGGTAACCTAGTGCGGCCCCGTACTCTCCACCCGAGGATGGGACTAGGGGGACTCGGCGGTCGGCCAGGAGGGGCGGACGCGCTGGGGATAGCGGCGAGCCAACCCCCTCCGGACGATATCGTTCCTGAGATGGCGGCAGAGGGTCAAGATGACGAAGCCCTCGGTCGCTATCATCAGGACCTGTTCCAGCAAGAAGGGATCTCCGAACATGTGAGCTCCTTCAGATCAGGTCACCATAGGGTAGTGTGCGACGAAGTCGCGCGACGCGGGCGGCAAGATGGACCGGGTCGAAGAGCACTGGGAGACCCGGCGTTCCTGCGTCTCCAACCCCGTCGGAGAGGAGGAAGATCGCTCCGGGTGCCTTGCGCTCCCCAGGAGAGGAGAGCTCGATGAGCGCAGGGGACCTCTCCCCGGCCTCCGGCTGGGGCCTCGAGGTCTCATCGGGGGGCATGTATTTGTGGAACATCTCCAGGGTCCTGGGTCGGATCATCTGCATCATCGTCACCTTCGAATACCAACAAGGCTCGGAGGGATTAGGGAAGAATTCCGGACAGGACCCCCGTACATGTTCGGCGACCTGGTTCGGGCGGCCCGGGGGAGCGGAGAGATTCTCGGGGCCGAGGAGGGTTCTGCTACCTCGGGCTAGGCGTGCACCGGAAGGACCACGGTGGGCCGCTCCTCCCACCCCTCAGGGATGTAGGGGCACGCCGGGTCCTCGTTCTGGAGGTCTCCTGTGACGGCGTAGGCGCGGGCCCGGGAACCGCCACAGATGCGCTTGTACTCGCAGGCCCCGCACCGGCCCCGGAGGAGGTCCGGGTCCCGGAGCTCCCGGAAGAGCTGCGAGTCGCGGTAGAGGGAGGTCAGCGGCGTGTGCCGGACGTTTCCCGCGGAGACGGGGAGATAGCCGCTGGGGTAGACCTCGCCCAAGTGGTCGATGAAGACGAATCCCTGGGCTTCGCGGACCGCGGGGATGGTGGGCCACTTCGTTCCGGGCACGTTCTGGAGCAGGAGCCGTCGGAACTGGGGGGCGGCGATCGCCGTCACCCGGAAATCCACGGTCTTCGAGTAGAGCGCGAGCCACTTCAGGGTGGCCTCGGTATCCTCCGTGGTGATCTTGGGAAGTGCCCTTCCCCGGCCTGTCGGCACCACGAAGAAGACCTCCCAGCTCGAGACCTTGAGCTCCTTGACGAGCTCCCCCATCGACGGCATCCCGGCGACGGTGTCCCCGCAGACGGAGGTGTTGACCTGCAGGTTCATGCCCAGCTCGGTGACGTCCCGCGCGCGTTCGAGCGAGGCGACGAAGGTTCCGTCCATGCGTCGGAAGCCGTCGTGGACCGCGGCCGAAGGCCCGTCGATGCTGATGGAGACCGTCTTGACACCGATCTCCTTCCACTCGGCGAGGACCTTCCGGGTGAGGAGGGGGGTGACGCTGGGAGAGACGGCCGTGTGGAGCTTGCGAGCGACGCTCGCCTTCAGGATCTCCCGGAGATCGGGCCGCTCGACGGGGTCCCCTCCCGTGAAGACCATGAGCGGGGGGATCTCGAACCGGGTCGAGAGGTCGTCGAGCACCGCCTCCACCTCGGCAAGGGTGAGCTCGCGAGGATTGCGCCGGGGGATCGCGTTCGCGCGGCAGTGACGGCACTTGAGGCCGCAGGCGCGGGTGAGCTCCCACGTGAGAACGTGCGGAGCTTTGGCGAGATCCATGCTCCTATTCTCCTCCGCTGTGTGCGTGCACGAAGTCGACCAGCCGTTTTACGTTTTGCGGGTCCGTCTGCGGAAGCACACCGTGGCCGAGGTTGAAGATGTGGTGTCCGTCCCGGGGCAGACGCCGGAGCACGTCGCCCGCGGCGACCTCCATCGCCTCGGGGGATGCGAGCAGGGCGGCGGGATCGAGGTTCCCCTGGAGCACCGTGGGTGCCCCGACCACCTTCCGTGCCTCGTCGATCGGGACGCGCCAATCCACGCTGATCCCCGTGGCCCCGAGGCTGGCCTGGAGCTCGAGGAGGTGGCGGGAGGAGGTGGAGAAGTAGAGGGTCGGGACATCGACCGAGGTCAGCACCTCGCTCAGGGAGGGCTGGGCGAACTTGCTGTACTGCCCGGGGGAGAGGAGGCCGGCCCAGGTGTCAAAGACCTGGAGCGCCTGGGCCCCGGCCCGTTCCTGCATGCGGAGGTAGTCGATGACGACGCCCGTGAGGTGCATGAGGAGCTTGCGGAAGAGGTCCGGCTGACCCAAGATCATGCGGCGGACCTCGGGGAAGTCGCGGGCGTAGGCTCCCTCCACCAGATAGCAGGCAAGGGTGAAGGGCGCCGCGGAGAAGCCCAGGACTGGTTTGTCCGTCGCGTCCCGGAGCCGGCGGATGGTCTCGCCCACGAACGCCGTCTCCTTCGCAACGTCATGGGAGGCGCGGAGCGTCTCCAGGTCCTCGGACCTCCGGACCGGATGCAGGACCACGGGTCCTGTCCCCGGGTCCAGGCGGAGGGGGACTCCCGTTCCCTCCAGCGGATGGACGATGTCCGCGAAGACGATGGCCGCATCGAGATCGAAGAGGCGGAGGGGCTCGAGCGCGACCTCGGAGGCGAGGCGCGGATCCTTGGCGAGCTCGAGGATACCGTGCTGTTCGCGCAGCTTCCGGTAGCCGGGAAGATAGCGGCCCGCCTGGCGCATCAGCCAGATCGGGACCCCATCGGTCGATTCGCCCCGGAGGGTCCGAAGGAACCGGCCGGTCACGGGAGGGCCGCCACCTTTCCCACGATGAGGAGCGCGGGAGAGGTCACCTTCTGGCGCCGGGCGAGCTCGGGAAGCTTGGCAAGTGTGGTCCGCAGGACCTTCTGCCGGGGCGTGGCTCCCTCCACGATGAGCGCCACGGGCTCGTCCGCGCGGCGCACTTTCCGGAGCTCTTTGACGATGAGACCGAGCTTCTTGACCACCATGACCCCGATCAGGGTGTCGCAGGCGAGGGCGATCCGCTGCAGGGAGATCCCGTCCGACGTATTCTCTTTTCCCAGCTCTCCGGTGAAGACCCCAAAGGTGCTCGCAGTGCCCCGGTGGAGCACCGGGATCCCGGCGATGGTGGGAAGGCCGGTCACGCTCGATATGCCGGGGAGGCACCGGACCGGGATCCCCGCCTCCTCCAAGAATTGGCGCTCGTCGTAGCCGCGCCCGTAGATGTACGGGTCGCCCCCCTTCCAGCGGAGCACCCGCTTCCCTTTCCGTGCCTGGTCCCGCAGGAGGAGGTTGATCCGGGCTTGCTGGACCTTGCGGCGGGGGCCCTTGCCCGCGTAGATGAGCTCCGTTCCCTTCCGCGCATGTTGGAAGATGCTGTGGTCCGTCAGCCGGTCGTAGATGATCACATCGGCCTTGCGCAGGTAGGCGAAGGCGAGGAGACTGACGTGTCCGAGGTCCCCGGGACCCGCTCCGGTGATCACCACGGTGCCGGGGCGGAACGTGACGGACGGGAGCCAGCCTTTCCGGGGAGGGGACCTCACCGTTCTACCCACGGCGCCTCCCGCAGCTGCTCGGCCACGTACCGTCCGAACTCCTCGGGCCGTCGGCCCCTGCTGCTCACGGTGATCCTGCGCTGGGCGTGGCCATCCTCCGCCCACTCGGCGGCCGTGAAGGAGGAGAGGGCCCGGTTGGCCTGCCCCCCCAGGGCCTGGGAGCATCCTCCCCCTATCTCCTGCAAGAAGGCCCGTTCCACCAAGAGCTCCCACCAAGCGTAGGGGGCCGCATCCCGGAGGCCCGAAAAGGTTTCGCTCCGGTCCGCGCGGGCCACGAGCGCCACGATCCCCTGGCCCGGGGCCGGGGGACACAGATTGATGGGGATCTTCCGGGAAGGGGGATGAAGCCCGAGACGGGTCACGCCCGCCTCGGCCAGCAACAGCAGATCGCATTCCCCTTCCTCGAGCTTTCGTACGCGTGTGCCGACGTTCCCCCTCAGCGGCACGGGTTTGGCTTCCGGGGAGTGATAGAGGACCATCGCCCTCCGCCGCACGCTCGAGGTACCCACGCGGGCGCCGCTGGGAAGGCGTCCGATGGTCGGGGGGACCTTGTCCCGGCCGACGAGGAGGTCTCCCGAGGGTCCCCGCGCCAGCGCAGCGACGATCGCAAGCCCCTTCGGGAGATCGGTGGGGATGTCCTTCAGGGAGTGGATCCCGAGGTCGGCCCGGCCGTCCAAGACGGCTTCGTCGACCTCTTTCTCAAAGACCCCGGGGGTGGGAAGGTCCTCGAACCCCATCTTCCGCGACCTGTCCCCGGTGGTGGTCAGCCAGATCTCGCGAAGCTCGGTCCCGGGAAAGTGGCGCCGGAGTTCCTCTTCCGCGAGCCGGACCTGGACCCGGCTCAGGGGGCTTCCCCTGGCGGAAAGGGTGAGGGATCTGAGAAGGGTTGCGTCGGGCATGGGCCACGCTCGTTGCAGCGCAAGCCGGTTCGCCTCATATCGGTGCTGTAGGGGAAGAGCCGTGGAAGTGCCCTTCCGGCCGGCAGACCGCGCGGGCATTCCTCGGGCCGTCGCGTCCGGGGCCCACCTCTTTTGGCGCATCCACGGTCAGTCCCAGACCCCCCCCCCGACCCTCCCGCGGGAGGGGCGCCTCCGGGGAGAGGCCCGGCTCGGATCCCGGTAAGTCGATGTTCTGGTCTATGGATTGCTCCGGGGATAGGCCAAGGACCCCGCGGATAGGGAGGGTCCCGGTTCAGAGGTGCCGTTCGGCCTTTCCGAGGTAGACCTGCTTCGGGCGCACGATGCGCTGCTCGGCGTCGGAGACGTTCTCCTGCCACTGGGCGAGCCAACCCGACATCCGCGGGATGGCGAAGAGGACGGGGAACATGTCGACGGGGAAACCCATGGACTGGTAGATGAGCCCCGAGTAGAAGTCGACGTTCGGGTAGAGGTGGCGGCTGATGAAGTAGTCATCGGAGAGTGCGATCCGCTCCAGTTCGAGGGCGATATCGAGCAGGGGGTTCTTTCCCGTGATCTCGAAGACCCGCTGGGCCATCTTCTTGATGATCCTCGCCCGGGGATCGTAGTTGTGGTAGACCCGGTGGCCGAAGCCCATGAGGCGCCGCTTCCCGGCCTTGACGTCCCGGATGATGTCCGGGATCCGGTCCACCTTCCCGATCTCCTCGAGCATCCGGACGACCGCCTCGTTGGCGCCCCCGTGGAGGGGCCCGTAGAGGGCGGCGGAGGCTGCCGCCGCGCAACTGTAGGGATCCGCGAGAGAGCTCCCGACGCTCCGCATGGCGTTCGTGCTGCAGTTCTGCTCGTGGTCCGCGTGGAGCACGAAGAGTAGGTCGAGCGCCTTCGCGAGGTCCGGGTCGGCCTCGTAGCGGCTGGAGGTGGAGGGACGGAAGACCATGGAGAGGAAATTCTCCGCGTAGGTCAGATCGTTGCTGGGGTCGATGAAGGAGCGCCCCTGGGAATGCCGGTACGCGAAGGCCGCGATGGTCGGGATCTTCGCGATGAGCCGGTAGATCTGGAGGCGTCGGGAGGCCTCGTCACGCACGTTCTTCGCATCCGGGTAGAACGTGGAGAGTGCCCCGAGGGTACCCACTAGGATCCCCATGGGATGGGCATCGTAGCGGAAGCCGTCCATGAAGACCTTCAGGTTCTCGTGGAGGAGGGTATGGATCGTGATGTGGTGGGTCCACTCCTTCCGCTGGGTCTCGCTCGGGAGCTCTCCGTGGATGAGGAGGTAGGCGACCTCGAGGTAGGACTTCTTCTCGGCGAGCTCTTCGATAGGGTAGCCCCGGTAGCGGAGGATCCCCTTCTCCCCGTCGATGAAGGTGATGGTGCTCTTGCAGACCGCCGTGTTGGTGAGCCCGGGGTCGTAGGCGACAAGTCCCTCGTCGGTCTCCGAGAGCTTGATCTTTTCCAGGTCCGAGGCCCTCAGGTGGTTGTCCTCCAGAAGGACCTCGTATTCCTTGCCCGTGCGATTATCCTTGATACTGAGCGAATTCTGCGCCATGGATTCCACGCTCAGTTGTCAAACAAGGGGTTTTGACATAAAGCTACCTTGATGGGGCCCCTCCCGGCGCGGAGAGGCTCTTCCCGGCGAGGAAGACCTCGGTCGGGGCGGGAGCGGTGAGCCGGTAGCCCAGGTGCTCCGGCCCCGGAATATCGAAGATGGCGAGGTCACCCCGGGCGCCCGGGACGAGACGCCCCGCCTCGGGCAGCCCGATCGCGAACGCCGCGTTCACGGTCGCTGCGGACAGGGCCTCCGCGGGGGTGAGGTGGGCCGAGTAGACGGCGTGCGAGATCACCAGCGGCATCCCCTCCACCCAGGAATTCGGGCACAGGTCGGAGCCGAGGGCGATCGGGACACCGCCGTCCACGAGTTCCCGCCCCTTGGACCGACCGTTAGACATCGAGGCGAAAGGGGTGAGCGGGAGGAGCACAGCGACGACCCCAGTCCTCGCCAGACGTCCCACGTCGTCCGGAGAGACGGCGAGAAGGTGGTCCGCGCTCACCGCCCGCACCTCCGCGGCGACGGCCGAGCCACCACAGGAGGTGAACTCGTCGGCGTGGATCTTCGGGGCGAGGCCCGAGGCCTTCCCAGCGGTCAGGATCCAGCGGGACTCCTCCGCGGTGAAGAAGCCCTCTTCGCAGAAGACGTCGCAGAACCGCGCGATCCCCTGCTTCGCCACCGCAGGGATCTGGCGGCGCACGAGATCGTTCACGTAGACTTCCCGCCGCCCCTCGTACTCCGGGGGTACGGCATGGGCCCCGAGGAAGGTCGGGACGATCTGGGCCGGGGTCGACCGTTGCAGTTCCCGAACCACCCGGAGCAGCTTGAGTTCCGAGGAGAGGCTGAGTCCATAGCCGCTCTTCGCCTCAAGGGAGGTCGTTCCCCACCGAAGGAGGCGGTGAAGGCGGCCGCGGGCCTCCTCCACGAGGGCCTTCTCGGAAGCCTTCCGGGTCTCCCGGACCGTGCGGAAGAGCCCCCCGCCGCTGCCGGCGATATCGAGGTAGCTCTCCCCGAGGATCTTCCGGCGGACCTCCCCGGAGCGATCCCCCGCGAAGACGAGGTGGGTGTGAGCGTCCACGAGCCCAGGGAGGAGGGTCCCTCCTGAGAACTCCCTGCGGGTGCCCCCCTTCCGGAGGATCACCTGGCGTCTCAGACCGGAACTCCGTCCGATCCAGGCGATGCGTCCCTCCGAGAGAGCGATGGTCGGCCGCTCGAGAAGGGAAAGGTTCCCCAGCTCGGCCCCCCGCCGCGGGAGGCTGCCCTCGGCGAGGGTGGCGGCGACCTCGAAGCCGGTGAGGATAGTATCCGCCCGGACCATGGTTCACCGTTGATGCAGGATGGTAGTGAACAGGTCGTGGGCGGCGACGGAACGCTCGAAATGCTCCCGTGCCTCGTTCTCGAGGGGGGTCACATCCGGATAGCGGGAGGAGAAGTGGGTGAGGTAGAGCTCGCCCACCCCGGCCTCGCGGGCGGCCTGCGCCGCCTGTCGGGCCGAGGAGTGCCCCCACTCGTTGGCCTCCTTCTCCAGGGAGAGCTCAACGGTGGCCTCGTGGATGAGAACGTCCGCTTGTTGGGCCAGACGGACGATCTCAGGAGAAGGGGCGGTGTCCCCCGTGTAGACCACCGAGCGGCCCGGCCGGGGAGGGCCGATCACCATGGCCGGAGTGACCACCGTGCCGTTCCCCAGGGTCACGGTCTCGCCCCTCTCAAGGTGGGCAAAATCCCGACCCCGGCAGCCCAGGGCGTGGGCCCGGTCCGCGTCGAAGCGCCCGCGTTTGTCCTTCTCCTGGATGCGGAAGGCGAGGGCGGGGACGGGATGGGCCGCCCGGGCCGCACGCACGGTATAGGTGCCGAGGTCGACCTCCTCTCCGGGTTCCACGGGGTGGGCGTTCACGGGAAACTTCTTGGTGAAGTGACCGAGTTCCATGATCGCCGCCACGAACCTCTCCACCTCTGCGGGACCGTAGATGTCGATCGGTTCGGTGCGGTTGTTCAGCCCCATGCTCTGGATGAGCCCGGGAAGACCGAGGAAGTGGTCCCCGTGGAAATGGGTGATGAGGATCCTCCGGACGCGCATGAAGGAGATCGGGCTGAGGAAGAACTGGCGCTGGGTCCCTTCCCCGCAATCGAGAAGAACCACCTCGGTGTCCATGTCGAGCGCGACGGCGCTCGCGTTGCGCTCCTTTGTGGGCCAGGATCCCGCGGTGCCGAGGAAGGTCAGCTGCATTTCGAAGTGTCTACGGTGACGGCACGCTTTGCGTCGAGGAGGGCACGGGCCGCCTCCTCCGGGAGGGAGGCGATCTCCTCCTTGTGGAGAGGGGTCATCCCCGTCGTCTCGAGGGGGGACTGGGGGTCGTCCGCCACGATGCGGACGACCATCTGCTTGCGAGAGGCGGGAGGGCTCTGGGGGGTGGCGGCCGGGGGAGTGTCCACGCTGCGTTCCCGGGCGCTGTCGAACTCGTACTGGTGGGCAAAGGCCTTGAGCTCGCGCAAAAGGGCCTCGTAGAGCCCCTTCTCCTCGGGGAGAAGCTCGTCCGCGCCGGTGCCGCTCGCCGCGGCGAGCGCTGCGAGGCTGGCGATCTTTCCCATGCGCAGGTTGCGCACCTCGAGGGCCGAGGCGAGGGCCCGCTGGTACTGGCCCCGCGTGAAATCCACCTTCTGGGACATCGGGTTCTCCTTGAGCTCCTTCTCGAGGAGGGAACGGAGCTCCTCCAGGTACTCCCGCGTCCCGGGGTAGAAGTCGTGCCCCAGTTTGGAGAGCCGGTACGGGGAGGACCGTTCCTCCCTGCGCTGCTGCAGGAGACGCGCACTGCGGTCTTCCTTGGTCCCCATCGCGGGAAAACGGAGACGGATGGAATAGATAAGCCGGAGCCGTGCCCCGGGTTCTGGCGGTGGGTTGCGCCGCTGCCACCCTCGACAGCATCCATTAAATACGACCTCCACCTTCTCCCTGCCCACTGGCATCATGGCACACACTGCGCGAGATCTTGGGAGTCGAACCCACGAACGGATCTGCCCGCTCCCACGGAAGGAGGGAACTCTTTGCTTCTGAGGTCCGTTCCGAGCCCCGGCCGTCTGCGCCGGAGAGCGGTGGGCCTCTCCCTCTTGCTCCTTCCCCTCCTCTTGTCTGCGTTCGCGGTGGTCCCCTTCGCGTCCGCCGCACCGACGACCTCTGGGGGCGTCCCCTCGGTCGCGCAGAACAGTTGCCCCAATGTGTACTACTACGGCAGCGGGACCCAGATGGACCTCCAGCAGACCGTCGACTGCGCCGGAGCGGCCGGCTTCTCCGGGAACCTTGAGATCACCTTCGTCTCCATGGCCTATCAAGAGAGCACCTTCTGCCCGGGCGCCATCGAGTCCGGCAGCGGGACCTGCATGTCCACGAGCCCCGGTTGCGGTTCCGGCCTTCCGGACGCCGAGGGGATCCTACAGGAGGGCACGGGGGGACAGTGCCCCCCCGCAGGCGGATCCTTCGCTGTCTCCGGGTACAGCCCCTCCTCGTGCTCCACCTGGTCGGGGAGCTCGTCGGACTGGGGTGGCATCTACTTCAACCCCCTCTGCTCCTTCCAGTGGGCCCTCGCCTACTACAACTATAACTCCTACAACTTCTGGGGCAGCTACCTCAGTGGCGCCTACTGCAAGTGGGCTCCCGTAGGCTTCGCGGGGACCGGCTCCATGCTCTGTGATTCCACCAACGGCTTCCCGAGCGGCGGGGAAAACCTGGCCAACCTCCCCTGGAGCACGGTCTGCCCCGGCAACGTCTGCGGGAACTCATCCTCCACCCCCCTCAGTGTGTCCTACGCCATGAGCGACACGACGACATCGACCAGTCTCCTCTGCGGAGGCACCTTCGCCGCGGGCAACACGATCCAATTCTCTGCGACCCCCACGGGGGGAACTTCGCCGTACACCTACGCGTGGGCCTTTGGGGACGGGTCCACCGGAACGGGCCAGACCCCCACCCATGTATACCTCTCCGCCGGGACCGTGAACCCCACCGTCACGATCACTGACAGCAAAGGGCTCACCAACTCCTCCGGTGCGGGATGCAGTTTCACTGTCACTGCCCCGCCCGCGCTTGCGATCTCCTCCTTCATCGCTTCCCCGGCCGCACTCCAGCTTGGGAATGCCACGACGTTCCAGGCCTCCGTCACCGGGGGCGTCACCCCGTATACCTACGCCTACACCAGCCTTCCCGCGGGGTGCACCAGCTCGAACAGCGCCTCGTTTTCCTGCACCCCTACCGCGGCCGGAAACTTCACCGTGCAGGTCACGGTCACGGACCCCAGCAGCCAGTCCACGTCGGCCACCACGACCCTCGCTATCACGGCGTCGGCGCTCATCATCTCCCAGTTCACGGTGAGTCCCTCCACCATTCCGTTGGGGGGCACGACCTACCTCAACGTGACGGCCACCGGGGGGACGACTCCCTATTCCTACGCGTACACGGGTCTTCCGTCCGGATGCACGACGTCCAGTACGGCGTCCCTTGCCTGCACGCCCACCGCTTCGGGCAACTTCTCTGTCCAGGTGAACGTGACCGACGCTGGGGGAACGACGGTCACGAGCTCACGAGCCCTCCTCACCGTGGCCGCCCCCGGACTGGTCATCACTGCCTTCACGGCCTCCCCCCAGAACTTCACACTCGGGAACTCCACCACCCTCACGGTCTCGGCCACGGGAGGGGTCGCCCCCTACTCCTACGCGTATATCGGGCTGCCCGCGGGATGTGCCACCGCCAACCAGAACACTCTTCTCTGCACTCCCACCGCCACGGGTCCCTTCACGGTCACCGTCTCCGTGACGGATTCCTCGGGAAAGATCACGACAGGATCTGTCGTCTTCACCGTGTCGCCCGTGACCCCCAGCTCACCGACGATCTCTGCCTTCACGATCGCACCATCCACTGTCTCCGTGAACGGGACGGTCTACCTCAATGTCACGGCTAGCGGGGGAGTTGCTCCCCTCGTGTACTCCTATCAGGGACTGCCGCTGGGGTGCAGCTCGGCGAACCAGGCCTCCCTTTCCTGCGCCCCGACCGCGGCGGGCACCTTCACGGTCACCGCGGTGGTGACCGATGCAGCGGGTCATCAGGCGACCCGGGGGGCCAGCCTTACCGTCACCTCGCCCGCAGGGTACCCGTCCATCCAAACGTTCACGGCCACTCCCGCGAGCCTCACCCTCGGGGGGACCACGGTCCTCCGGGTGTCGGCGTCCGGGGGTCAGGCTCCCTACTCGATCCGCTATTCGGGCCTGCCGACCGGGTGCTCCTCGGCGAACACCTCCTCTCTCAACTGCACGCCCTCCGCGGCGGGGAACTTCACCGTGCAGGTCCAGTTGACCGATGCGCTGGGTCACTCGGTCTTCGCCTCCACCAACGTGGCGGTCACTGTCGCAGTGTCCCCCCTGAAGATCGTCGGGTACGCCGCGAGCCGGAACCCGGACCTTGTGGGCGAGGGCACCTACCTCAACGTCACAACGAACGGCGGGGATACCCCCCTCACGTACTCCTATTCGGGGCTTCCGCAGGGATGCACCTCCGCGGACACGGCCTCCCTCCTCTGCACACCGGGGGTCGCCGGTAACTTCACGGTGACCGTGGCGGTCTCCGACCCGGCAGGCCAACAGGTCTTCGCGACCTACTCCCTCGTGGTCAAGGCCGCCGTGCCCCCCTCGTCCGGTCCCTCGTCGGGCCCCAGCACGACCGCGCTCGCGGACTGGGCGCTCATCTCCGGAGTGGTCATCGTCGGGGCCGTGGCCCTTGTCGTGATCGCCCGCAAGCACCGGAGGGACCGGCAGTTCCAGGGGAGCTTCCCCCCGCAGTGAAGCGCGCGCGTCCACCGTCCCGGAAGCCACATATATAGGGGAATGCGCCTCTGCACGACGGGAACGCTCCGATGACGACCCATGAGAAGTTCCTGGAATTCCTCTCCGCGCTCGGCCGCCTGCGCAGGATCGTGCTGGAAGAGCACGGGCTCGTGCTCGTGGAGGGGGTCAAGGACCGCCGGGCGCTCACCCGGATCGGGTTGCCTGCCGACTCCATCGTGCTCTTGAACGAGGGGCACAGCCTCCTTGAGGTGGCCGAGGGACTCATCTCACGCCAGCGCCCGGTCGTCCTCCTGACCGATTGGGACGGCAAGGGGGGAAAGCTCTCCCAGCACATGGCGCGCATCCTCCACGGCACGGGGCTTCCCGTGGACACGGAGATCCGCCGTCGCATGGCGCGGGCCGTCCGTGGGGACCTCGTGAGCGTCGAAGGGCTCTCCACCTGGGCTGAGAAGAACGCAGAGGCCTTTCGCGAGCCGCTGCCGACGGAGTCCGGGTAGCGGGTGATCCTACGGGATCACCTTGACGTGCGTCCGGTCCTCGAGCTTCCGGTTGGCCTTCCGGGACGGGCGCATCCGCTCGGCTCCCTTTCCCTTCCAGCGCAGGCCTCGGCCCTTCTTCCCGGCGCTCGTGAGTCCGCGGTAGGCGCGGCCACGGTTGCCCGGGTCAAGGACCCAGTTCACCCGGCGGTCGTGTACGATGACCGGGTGGGCGCGGTCGACAAGGATAACCTCGTAGAACTTGTGCTTGCCGTCCTCCCCGACCCAGTAGGAGTTCAGGACCTCCAGGTTCGGGTACTTCCGCTGCGCCCGCTCCTCGGCGATGCGCTGGATGGACTTCGAGAGGGTCATCTTGTTGATCCCCTTGTGCTTGGGCCGCCGGCCCGCGATGATGTGCCGCTTTCCCTGGCCACCGCGCCGCACACGGACCCGGACCATGATGAAACCGGGCTTCGAGCGCCAGCCGAGGGCATGGGCCCGGTCCAACCGGGTCGGCCGCTCGAGGCGGGTGATGGCGTGCTCCTGCCGCCAGAGGAAGAGACGTTCCCTCTTCCATTGGGCCCCTTCGTCGGTCAGGGTTTGGTGAAAAGCATCGCTGTAACGTCGGAATACGGACTCGGTCATTTGCTGATACGGGATGGTGGGCGACAAGTGCCCAGTTTAAAACTCTATCCCTCCCTCCACCCTGGCATTCCCGGGTGGATTTCCGGTCGACCGTCGGGTCCGAAGAGGGTCTTGTCCTCCTTCGCCTCGGGGTGGCTCAGCCGGTCGACGGCGGCGGCCAATTGGCCCGAGGGGTCCTGGGTGACGGGATCCCCATGCCCCGGGAGGACCGCTTCGATCGTGAGCCCCGCGAACTTCCTCAGGGAGAGGGCCGCCTCCTCGGGGTCGTAGCTGAGGGAGCGCTTCGCCGTGGTGAGACTGCCGCGCTTGCCCACGATGAGGGAATCCCCCGTGAAGAGGAGGCCCCGGGCCTTGTGGAGGAAGGCCACGCTGCCGGGGGTGTGACCGGGCACATGGAGGACCGTGAAGGGCCCCACGGTCGCGCCGTCCTGGAGGACGTTCGCCACCTTGACCGCGGGTTTGCGGAAGAGCTGGGTGATCAGCGGGGGGCCGACCAGGGGTCCGATCCCCTCGATGGCCGGAACGTCGAACCGATGCGCGCTCACGGGGGCGTCGGTCAGCCAGTGGAGCCGGGCCGCTCCCCCCATATGGTCCAGGTGCTGGTGCGTGAGGAGGATGCCGCGGACCGGGACCTTCCCCCCCTCCGTGAGCTCGGGGAGGGCAGCGGCGATCGGCTTCGCGGACTCGAAGAACCCCGTGTCGACGATGTAGATCCCGTCCGTGTCCCTGAAGAGGTAGGAATTGGAGACCGGGTTCTCGATCCGGTGGAGACCCTCGAGCGGTGAGACCGGCTTGGGGGATGGGGCGGTGGGTTGTGTCGAGGCCATGTTCTCATTCCTCACTGACCGACCCCGATTAAAAGGTTGTTGGTCCGGAGAGTATCCCCCCACCTTCCCGGGCCCTGTCGCCCCAGGATAGCGGGGAGGCCGGATCACCCGGGGTTCTTCCGGGACCTTTCGGGCAGGGCCGCTTCCGCGGCTCCCTCGGGAGTGGGAAAGCCATAGCGGAGCAATCCCATCAGGAGCTCGTCGTGCTTGCGCTCGTCGGCGCGCATGCTGTGGGCAAGGAGGGACATGACGCCCCCCAAGTGCTTCTGGATGTACCCGCTGGTCTGGGCCTCGGCCACCCGCTCGCTCTCGATCAGGCGCTCGATGTCCGCGCGGGTGATCCCGCTCGCCAGGGTCCGGTTGACCCCGCGGTCCAGGTAGGTCTCGATGGAGGCCACGATCTCGGCGTGGCGCAGGCTGTCGGAGGCGATCTGCCGGAAGATGGCCCGGGTGAGCTCGTCCCGGGCCTTTTGCGCCAGCTGCATGCACTCCGAGACCGAGGCCTGCTCGGCCGCGATGCGCTGCCGGAGCTGGCGGGTCAGGCGGCGGTCCACGCGGATCCGGGCCGTCTGCTCGGGGTCCAGGGGCACCTCTTCCTTGGTCTCGCCCGCGAGCCGGGCGGAGGCCTCCAGGATGAGACGGACGGACGCGCCCTCCGAATAGTCTCCCTCTAGTAGTAGGGTGGCGAGGTCACGGGCCCGTTTCACCGCGGCCTCGTTCAGGAACAGCTCGTCGATGGGTGCCTGGCGGCGTTTTCCGCTCAGGTACTGGGAGATGGCAGAGGGGGCGATGCCGAGGAGCTGTGCGGCGCGGCGGACGGGGACCCCCATCCGCTCCACGAGCTCGCGGGCCACGAGGGCCTGCAACAATTGGACGAGCTTGGCCGGAGAGTACGCCTTCTTGGGCATGCCCAACCCACCCAGCAGGAGTATATGAGGGTGTTCTGATTGTGAACAGTTCTAAAAGTTGTTTCACATGGCGAACGCTTATACAGCCTCCCCCACCTGAGGCGGGTGGGCGTGGAGGGATATTCCTTGAAGGACGGCACGATCGCAGAGGCTGGGGCTCGTCCGCGTGGGGGACTCTCCCTGGGGGAAGCGCGCTTGCGTCTCCCTCGATGGGCGGCGGCCTGGGGGCCGGCGTGGCTGGTCATGATCGCGGATGTGGACGCCGCGAGCATCCTCACCGGCCTGGAGTCCGGGGTGGCCTTCCGGTACGACCTTGTCTGGTTCCTGCTCCTTCTGATCCTCCCGCTCTTCTTTGTCCAGGAGGCCGCCGGGCGGCTCGGCGCGGTGACGGGCAAGGGGCTGGGGGAGCTCATCCGGGAGACCCGCTCCGCCCGGATGAGCCTCCTCGCAGCCATTCCGATGGCCCTCGCCGACATGGCCAGCTATGTGGCCGAATATGCGGCGATCGCGCTCGGTCTCGGCATCTTCGGGGTCCCCCTCGAGATCTCGCTCCCCTTGACCTTCTTTGCCCATATCGGACTGGTGGTCCGGGGTCGCTACGTTTGGCTGGAGCGGGTCCTGCTCGCCATCTCCGCCCTCTTCGTGGTCACGGTGGGCGCGGCCCTGATGCTTCGAGGCACCCCGGAGTACCTCTCGATGAGCTTCTCCTGGAGCCCCAGCTTCCTCTTTCTCCTGGCGGCGAACGCGGGGGCCGTTGTGATGCCCTTCATGCTCTTCTACCAGTCCTCGGCCACCGCGGAGAAGGGGGGAGCCACCGTTCCGGGGGTCCGTCGGGAGACCCTGGTGGGGGCCATGGTGAGCGAGCTCCTGATGGTCGCCTTCCTCCTGCTGGGGGCCGGGATGCCCTCGACGGCCAATCTCTTTACGTCGAGCGGTCTTGCGGGCGCCCTCGCAGCGGCCGGCGGAGCGCTCCTGCCGTATGCGTTCGGGATCGGTCTCATCGCGGCCGCGTTCCTTGCCTTGGTTGTCATCTCGCTCGGCAGCGCCTGGGGAGTGGTCGAGGCCCTGCGGATCCCCCGGACGCGCGCCTTCTGGGCGTACGTCCTTGAGAGCCTCCCCGCGGTCGCCGTTCCCCTTCTCTACCCCCATCCGCTCACGATTGTCCTCTCCCTCATGCTGCTCCTGGTGTTCATCCTGATCGTACCCGGAGTCCTGACGGGGCTCCTCGTCACCGATCCTCGAGTCATGGGAGCCCACGCGTCCCGAGGATGGTGGAAGGTGGCCTACTGGGGAAGCCTCGCCTCGATCGTCGTCTGCGGGATCCTGGGAATCCTTTGAGAACCGCCCCAGGAACCAAGTCGGAGGGGCTGGGACTGTAGCGCCCCTTCCTACAGAACGGGTAGATAGGCTGCGCCTTGTTTCTGGGCCGTAGCGGGTGATGGGAATGGATACAAAGAAGGTGGCTCAGACGCTCACCAAGGATCTCGACCTCGATGTACCGCCCATCCAGATCTCCTTCCTCACGGAAGTTCCGAGCGAGATGAAGAAGTACGACCGCAATGTCCCTTCGTGGTGCACCTTCTGGGCCGAGGCCCGGAAGGAGTCCTTCTACGCCCCCCTCGACGACCACATGAGTTGCGAGATAGGGGCCTTTGTCCTGGGCGCTCCTCTCGGCGGAGCCGTCGGGGAGAAATTGACGATGACCCTCTCGTGGATGCAGCAGCAGGGCTACCTCGAGAAGGGAGAGGAGGCGCACATCCCCCATCTGGATGCCCCACCCAAGTTCGTCGCCTACGGTCCTCTGGGTCAGGTCCCCTCTGCCCCGAGTGCCGTGGTTCTCTTTGCCCGTCCCTCCTCCGCGATGGTCGCGATGGAGGCGGCGAGCCCCGGGCAAGCCCACCCCTTCGGGGTCGGCTTCAGCGGCCGCCCCGCGTGCGCCGTCATCCCCACCGTTCTCCAGGGTAAGGCTCCCTTCGCGGTGAGCCTCGGGTGCGGAGGATTCCGGACGTTCGTCGAACCGGGGAACGACAAGATGCTGATCGCGGTCCGCGGGGACTACGTGGAGGAGTTCAGCCATTCGGTCCACCGCCTCCAGGGCGCCAACCTCGAGGTCGGGGCGGAGATGGCCCGCCGGAAGGCGGCGGTCCCGCTCAGGACTTTCCAGCACTGATCTGGTCCGCGGCCGCCGATTTTTCGGCGTGAAACCTGTAGCTCGGAACCTAGGCTCGCTCGGAGGCGCCGTCTTTCCGACAGTTCAACACGAATAGTACTGGAACGCCAAGGCTCCAGGATTCCCTGATCCCGGAATGGAATAGACTTTCCAGATGCCACCGTGGGCAGGAAAGACGTAAGTCATGGTCGCAGGGTTGCTCGAAGAGGGGCTCGGCCCCCCGCTCCACCCCAGCGAACCATATGCCGTTACGTTGTGCCCCCCTGCCCTCAAGGTGACCGCGATAGGGAGGTAGACCCAACCGTACGACTTGATCACTGTATCGTTGCTTTGATTGCAAGTGTCAATGGTGGGGCGATTGGACCCATAGAAACTGTTGTTGTACCAAATGCTTGGCCAGTCTCCCGTGACGCTCAGATTGTTGGAGGGGAGATAGTGCCCCTCACTGGCATCCGTGGTGGAGTTCTGCAACGGAAGGGAACCGACAACCTGACTTCCTCCGCTAGTCATGAATGCTCCCTCATTGGCTACCATGGCCACGTATGCTTGCGTGCACGGCTCGCTAGGGTTCGAGGTGAACACACTGACGTTCTTCACAGAGTAGATCGTCCAGTTGAAGTCCCAGTAAACTGCAACGGTCCAAATGTAAGACTCATTCGTGAAGGAAAGATTACCCCAAGCCACAACGGACTGATAGGCATAATTGGTTCGTGACATCGGTGAAAACAACGGCGTGGTCACTCGCAAGCCACCTGAATCGAACGTGTAGTCCGGGCCCGCCAGGTAGCTGATGTTCATCGTCTGGTTCCCACCCAGATAGGGGCGATTCGCCATGGCGTAGGGAGTCACCATCTCGCTGTTGGCCACAGCATTCCCAACCGAACATTCGACGTGATGACCCCAGAACTCCTCGTAGAGCAGCCAGCCATTCAGGGGCACGGCTACGGCTATCGATAGGATTACCACCAAAGCTTGTCTGGCGTTTTGATTGATTGCCGTTCGCCTACCATTGGATGCACTCTTGCAACTCATTTCCGTTACAAAGCAAGTAGTAAAGGACGGTGCATATTTTAAAGAACTGTATCGGGCCAGTGTTCGCGCGGAGTCGCTGCAGTACCCAACGCTAGCGGTCTTGTTCCCCTTTTCTGGTAAGGAACTGGTTGATTTACAGTGTGGCAATCATCGGTGGAATTGAATCGGTCAAGAGTGCTCGGCTTGGAACGTTCCATCGGGAATTCGGGTATCTGTGTTATGAGTAGGATACTCGACAGTTCTTGTGTTTCTTGTGAACCGTACAGAGAGAGTTCAAGGATGGGGACGAGCGCAACTAGGGATACCGGGTCGAAAGCTACCGAGAAGGAAGTGGGGATCGGCACAAATGGGTGACCGCCGCCGCTGAGAATTTGCCTCGGGATTCCTGCATTTCTACGCTGGTCGGTTGAAAGTCGAGGCTTCCCCGTTCGATGGTTCACCTTGGCTCGGTAGGCACCTGACTCCTTTCGGCTTCCCGCATCTTTGTTTGAACCAAATAATTAGGGTGTACTTAATAAACATGGCCCCGCCTTAGGGGGGTATGGAGTTGCTGCAGAGGCTCACCCGGCGCCAGGTCGACACTCTCCGCTCGATCGTCGAGGCGGACAAGGACGGCCGGGGTGCTCCTCTCAAGGCGATCGCCGCCCGCCTGAAAGTCTCCTCCCCGTCCGCTTTGGACCACGTGGGGGCCCTGGAGGACCTCAAGCTCGTGGAGCGGCACCGGGGGAAGTCCCGCCTCACGGAAAGCGGCCGCGCCACGATCGTCGAGTACCAGCGGCACCACCGTGTGGCGGAGAGTCTCTTCCAGGAACTGGGTCTCTCCCCCGAAGAGACCTGCGAGGCGGCCCGCGAGGTCGACCTCGCCTTGTCGCACCGCACCATCGAACAGGTCTGCGAGGGGAAGGGACACCCAGTCCGCTGCCCTCACGGACAACCCATTCCTCCCTGCAAGGGACGGTAAAGAAGCAGGCCCATGTCGTTCCTCAACCTCCTGTTCAGCCCCCCGACCGGTCTGTCGCTGTGGGAGATCCTCGGCCTCGCGCTCGTGCTGGGGATACTTCACGGGGGCACCCCGGACGAACACACCTGGCCGATCACCTTCAGCTACTCCGTCGGCAGCTACAGCACGAAGGGCGGGATGCGCGCGGGGTTCGTCTTCTCGACCGGGTTCACCATCCAGCGGGCCATACTGACCACGCTCGGATTCCTCGGTCTCGCCTCGATCTATCTCGTCTACAATCTCGATGGCCCGGTCTACGTACTGGTCGGGGTCGTCATGTTCATGGCCGGTTCCTACATCCTGAAGGGGCGGTACCTCCACCTGCCCTTCGATGTGCTCTTTGGGGGCAAGGGGCACCACACCGACGAGGCTCAGCGTCTTCCGACGGAGGAGGTCCATCCCCGTCCTACCTCTCTTCGGATGGCCCTCGGCCACGGTTTCGTCGCCGGCTGGGGCTTCGGGGGATTCGCGACCATCCTCGTCTTCTTCCTCGCTCCCCAGGTGGGATCGGTCTTCCTCGCCCCTCTCGTCGGGCTCATGTTCGGGATCGGCACGATGCTCATGCAGATCCTCACGGGGGCGATCTTCGCGAACCTCATCCGGCGGGGCCGGATGACCCTCGAGCAGGTCAAGTTCATCGGACAGAAGACGGCGGGCCGAACCCTCTATTGGGGGGGCCTCGCCTTCGCCGTCCTCGGGGCGGTGATCATCCTTCTCCCCCAGATCGACGCGGTGGGTATCTCCACGGGAAACCCAGTCCCGAACCTCGACTTCCTCGGGATCGCCTTCGTCATGGTGGTTCTGGTCGTGGGGTTCATCGGGGGCACCAGCATCCTCAAGGCCTTCCGCGAAGCGAAGGCCCTCTCCAATAAGGAAAGCAGTTCCTTGACAAAGGAAACTACCCCTCCTGTTACGTAAAGATAGTCGACGCGCAGGGGGATAGCGCTTAAGTTGTCGATCTCTCTAACTTGCCTGAGGCACGAGACAGTTATGCGGCTGGAAAAACTGGGAAAGATCGAGTTGACGTATACCGATGTGGACGACGAGCTCACGTATGCCGAAGGGGGTCACGTTTATGGGATCCTCAAGGGAACGCTGGAGGCAGGGGACCTGAGCGGCACCCTTCACGTCACCAATATCACCCGTCAGCGGCCCGACGGTGCGTTCACTCCCACCCTGCGCGGGATGCTTACGACCCCCGAGGGCGCGAAAGTGTTCGTCACGATCGACGGGATCTCGATCCTGGATCCGACCGCGAAGCCCCCGCGCCGCATCGTGACTGCGGGCATCAGCTTCTGGACTCCCGAGTCCCGGTTGCACCACTGGAACGACACCTATCTGGTGGCGGAGATGGTGGGTCGCTCCACGGGTAAGAGCTGGGGCGTGGCAGGCACCGTCCACCGGTGCATCCCAGAACTCTAGACGGCCACGCCCTCGGGTGAGCCGATCCCGGGCGCCGCGACGCTGCAAGGTTCAAAAGCTCGGTAGCCCTGTCGCACAGCATGCCGAAGAAAATCCCTGCTTACGGGGCCCCGGCGGCGAAGGCCTTACTGGTTCCCATGACCATCGAGCGGCGCGATCCGGGTTCCCGCGACGTGGAAATCCAGATCCTCTACTGCGGCATCTGCCACAGCGACGTGCACAAGGTCGATAATGACTGGGGCGGCACGCACTTCCCCGTGGTTCCCGGCCACGAGATCGTCGGCCGAGTCGTGGGACGCGGCGCCAACGTCTCGAAGTTTCACGAGGGCGACCTCGTGGGCGTGGGGTGCCTTGTCGATTCGTGCCGCGAGTGCCCGGAGTGCCGTGCCGGCCACGAGATGTTCTGCGATCGGGACGCCACCTGGTCGTTCGACAGCCTCGAACGGGACGGGAAGTCCTGGACGTGGGGCGGGTACTCCTCGCGCATGGTGGTCGACGAGAGCTTCGTGCTGCGCATGCCCAAGGACCTTGACCCCGCGCGGGCAGCCCCGTTGCTGTGCGCGGGCATCACCACCTATTCCCCGTTGCGCCAGTTCGGGTGCACGCGAGGCAGCCAGGTGGGCGTAGTGGGCCTCGGCGGGCTGGGGCATATGGCCGTGAAGATCGCCGCCGCGATGGGGGCGGAGGTGACCGTCCTGAGCTCCTCGGGCGGAAAGGAGAAGGATGCTCTCCGGTTGGGTGCGAAGCACTTCCTCTGCACGAAGGATCCCGGCGCACTGGACGCGAGCCAGGGAAAGTTCGACCTCCTGATCGACACGGTGAGCGCTCCGCACGATATGGATGCGCTTTCGGCGTTGTTGCGGAGCTTCGGGACCTTGGTGCTTGTGGGGCTGCCGCCCGCCCCCACTCCCGTCAACGTCACGGGCCTCGTCCACGGCAACAAGCGCGTCGCCGGTTCCAACATCGGCGGGATCGCGGAGACGCAGGAGATGCTGGACTATTGCGGCCAGCATGGCATCGTCGCCGATATCGAGCTCATCCGCGCCGACCAGATCAACGAGGCGTACCGGCGCATGGGGTCCGGAGACGTCCGGTACCGTTTCGTGATCGACACGTCGACCTTCGGCACGTAGGGACCATCCCAAGGGGTGTCCGCAGGGGGACAAGGAGGTGCCGCCGTGGGTTCCGACGTGGTGCGGAGTCACCCAGAGACCCCGAGGGGACACCCGCCTTCTCCGACGTTTCGGAGCATCCCTCGCACTCGCAGCCTCCGTAGCCGTACCGGGTCAACGTTAAGAACCACAGACTCTACGTATAATCAGCACATGCGAATCAATGAGAGACACCCTCGGGGGCTGACGGATGGTTGAAGCAGCCCGCGAGTTCGTACTGGCCCTGGAGGACCTCATGGTCCGTTTCCAGGAGGAGCACCGGTTCGCTGCCCGGAACCGCAAGCTCACCCCCCTCCAGTTCGTGGTGCTCAAGATCGTCTCCTCCTGCCGCGGCGTGACGATGTCGGGTCTGGCCACCAAGTTAGGGGTCAAGCCCCAGACGGTCACCCACATCGTGGACTCCCTGGAGCAGAGTGGCCAGCTCCGGCGAGCAGATTCCTCGGAGGACCGACGTCGGACGATCCTCCTTCTGACCCCCCGCGGGCGCCGGACCATCGATTCTGTGCACTCGGACTTCGTTCGTCGCCTGGAATCCATCCTGTCGGTCGCCCCTGAGAGCAAGCTACGCGCGGCCGCCGAGGCTGTCCGAATCGCCGAGAAGGCATACGCCCGGGACCACCCAAGGGGAGAGGCGTAGACGGCCGTTCCGTGCTAAGAGTTCACGCTTCAAACAACTTAAATATAATTACGAATCGAGGGATAATCAATACATGCTGAAGATTTACCTTCCGAACGGAACTGCCGAAGAGGCTTCGATAGCGGGCCTGGGTGTCCGGGACGGGGATCGCCCATGAGCGTCCCCTCCATCGAGACCCGGCACCTCACGAAGAGGTTCGGCAGCTTCACGGCCCTGTCCTCCCTCGACCTGAAGATGTCGGGGGCGAAATGCGTGGGTTTCCTCGGCCCCAACGGGGCGGGGAAGACGACCACGCTGAAGCTCCTGTCGGACATGATCTTCCCCACCGAAGGGGAGTGCTTCATCAACGGCCTATCCGTCCGGGAGGGAAGGAAGCGGGCCCTCGCCGACGTCGGGGTCCTCATCGAGAGCCCCGAGATCTACGCTTCCCTCACTCCGAACCAGGCCCTCGAGATGGTGGCGGACTTGCGCGGCGTGCCCGTTTCGGAGCGCCGCGACCGCATCGCCACCGTGCTCGAAGAGGTGAAGATGCGGGATTGGGCCGATAAGAAAGTGGGCCGTTTCTCGAAGGGGATGAAGCAGCGCATCAACATTGCCGCGGCCCTGGTCCATGACCCTTCCGTCGTGATCCTCGACGAACCGGCCACCGGGCTCGACCCCCGGGGGATGGCCGAGGTTCGGGACATCGTACGGGGGCTCAAGAAGCGCAACCGTCTCATCTTCATGAGCAGCCACATCCTCCAGGAGGTCACCGACGTCTGCGACGAGGTGGCCCTCATCGACAAGGGGAAGCTCCTCTTCTACGATACCCTGCAGAACGTGACCTCGAAGTTCGCGGACGGCCACCCGACGATCGATGTGGGGCTCTCCCACCCCTTGGCCGACGAGGCCCTCCTCGGCCAAGTAGCCGCGCTCCCGGGGGTCACCTCCTGCGTCCTCCTTGAGCCCCGCCGCCTCCGCTTGAAGTTCTCCGGAGGACCCGACGCCCAGGAGAAGTTGCTCGAGTCCCTCGTCGCCCTCCACCTCGGGGTCAACAGCCTGAGCGAGCCGCAGAGCGTCCTCGAGGACATCTACCTCCGCCAGATCGCGAAGGGAGACTGAGGATCATGGCCGAATCCCCCGTGTCCTCCGAATCCGCAGATCCGGTGTCGCCCCGCCTCCAAGTCCCGGGGACGGTGGACCAGATCATCAAGCTGACCCGCTACCAACTCCGGGAGTACCTCTCCTCGCGACGGTTCGTGGCGTTGGTCGGGATCGTCGTTGTGATCGCCGCCATCATCACCTTCATCGTCGCCGATCTCCAGTCGAACGCCGCGGTCAAGGCGTTGCTCGCCAGCCCCGACGCTTTCTACGGCTCCTTCTGGGGAGGTGGCGCAGGATTCGTCGTCGTGCTCTCCGCGGTCTTCTTCGGCGGGGATGCCATCGCCGGGGAGTTCCAGAACAAGACCGGCTACTTCCTCATGGGTCTGCCTATCCGCCGCTCGGCCATCTATATCGGCAAGTACATCGCAGCCTTCCTCGCGTCCGCCAGCATGCTGCTGCTCTACCTCGTTCTCCTCCTCCTGAACGGCGTCCATTACTTCGGGGCCAGTGCCTTCCCCTGGCAGTTCCTCCCCTCCCTCGCGCTCGCCTTGGTCTATCTCATGGCCGTTCTGGGGACCACCTTCTTGTTCAGCTCGCTCTTCAAGACGAGCGCCTACGGCTTCGTGCTCACCGCGATACTCTTCCTCATCGGCTTCGGACTCCTGCAGACCCTCATCACCTCGGTCGTCAAGATCGAGCCCTGGATGATCATCTCCTATGCGAACGGGGCGATCGGGGACGTCTTTGCGCCCACGATCAACTGGGGTCTCTCCGGGACCGTCACCGTGACCAAGGTCCCTCTGGGCCGCGGGGGCGGGTTCGACACCGTGACCAGTTATACTCCGGGCGTTGCGGAAGGGGTCGTCATCATGCTCGCCTACTTCATCCTCACGGCCATCGCGGGATTGTATCTCTTTGAACGGGAGGAATTCACCTAGGTCTCCCGACCCCCAAACACGAACCATGAAGCCCTCCTCCCCGAGCAAACTGGCCGACCCCCCTGCGCCGACCCCCAAGACCCTCGAGAACTTCGACCGGGCCTATGCTACCCGGATCATGCTGATCATGGCCGCCATGGTCATGACCGTCATGTACATCGAGGGGATGCTCACCCCCTCGCTCCCCCAGATCTCCCAGGAGTTCGGTGTGGACTACTCCCAGGTGAGCCTGGTCCTCTCGGCCTACCTCATCACAGGGGTCGCCCTGAGCCCCATCGCGGGAAAGCTCGGGGACATCTACGGCAAGAAGCACGTGCTCTCCGTCGTCCTCGTCATCTACACCGTCGCCGTCTCGGTCACGGGCTTCTCCCCCTCCTTCACCTTCATGGTCGCCTCCCGTGCGATCCAGGGGGTCGGCCTGACGATCTTCCCGCTGGCGATGAGCCTCGTCCGGGAGGAGTTCCCCCGCGAGATGGTGCCCAAGGCCCAGGGGCTCCTGAGCGGGCTCTTCGGGGCCGGGTTCGCGGTCAGCCTCCCCCTCGGGGCCTTCGTGTCGAACTCCTTCGGCTGGCGCTGGACCTACCACTCTGCGATCCCCGTCGTCGTCCTGATCACGATTGCGACCATCATCGTCTTGCGGGAGTCTCCCTACCGGCGCCCGAACGCGTTCATTGACTACGTGGGGGCGGGCTTCCTCGCCGGCTCCCTCGCCTGCATCGTCCTTGCCCTCTCCCAGGGACCCTCCTGGGGGTGGACGAGCTTCTCGGTCCTCGCTCTGTTCGCGACGGGAGGCATCCTCCTTGTCCCCACGGCCCTCGTCGAGATCCTCTACCACCGTAGGGGCAAGGAGGTCATCCTTGATGTCCGGCTCCTGAGCGAACGGAACGTGATGGTGGCCAACCTGGTCCTGACGGTCGCTGGGTTCGCCATGTTCCTCGCCTTCCAGGCCTTCACCTTCCGGCTGGACGAGCCGGTGGCGGCAGGAGGCTTCGCCCAGGACACCTTCCATATCGGGCTCTCCTTCGTCGCCTTCGCCATCCCCATGCTCATCTTCGCCCCGCTGGCGAGCCTCTTCGTCACGCGGGTCGGGACCAAGCCCCTCACCCTGCTCGGCAGCATTGTGGGAGCGGTCGGATTCTACGCCGCCACTCGGGCCGGGACCCTCGTCGAACTCCTGCTCTCCATGTTCGTCATCGGGGCGGGCCTTGCGATACTGAACTCCTCGGTCATCAACATCCTGGTCCTGACCGTCGAGCCCCGGGACATGGGGCTCGCCACCGCGATGAATGCGACCTTCCGGAACGTCGGCAGCGCCCTCGGGGCACCCCTGGCAGGCTCCCTCATGTCCACGTACACGGTCCTCGTGATGACGCAGATCCCGGGCACCCCCTACAGTTCGCTCCAGCAGCAACCGAACGGGACCGCGTTCTTGTACGCCTTCCTGATCGCCGCGGTCGCCCTGCTCCTCGCGGGCTTCATCTCGCTCTTCGCCAAGGAGATCCTCGGGAAGCGGGCCCACAAGGAGGCCCTCGCGAGTGACGAGCGGGACGAGAAGCCCGTTGGCACCGAAGTGCCCGCCCTCGGCACGCCGCTCCGAGCCCAGTCCTAGGCCGGAGGGGCGGGCGGGGATTCCGCCCAGGGCATGATCCTCAGATAGACCACGAGGAGAAGCAACCCGGGGAGGATCCCGAAGACGGTTGCAAGGATCCCCCAGAGAAGGAGCGGTTCCTTCACTTGGCCATACCGGCCGCTCTCGAGAAGGGCCAGCCAGCCGGGGATCTTGCGGTAGGCGAGCAGATCCACCCCCGCCCAGAGCACATAGTAGACGAATCCTTCCACGGCCCCACCAGCGAAGTGGAAGAAGAGGATGGCGAAGAAGATCGACACAAGGCTGACGATCGCAAGGATAACCCCCAGGAAGAACCAGACGAGCGTCAGGGTCTTCGTGACCTTGAGCAGGTCGCGGACGTTGGAGTGGTCGACGGGAGCGGGACTGGACGGGGGCGGAAGAGACAAGATCCGCTCACCTCCCTCCGGACGTCGCTCCGGAGGGTTGTGTGGGCGGCGGGGGCGTTGGGGAGGGCTGGGCGGGTTTCCGCCGTCGCAGGTGGAGCCAGAGGACGAGGATCGTGGCGATCACCACGGCAGCGACCGCGGCAAGGAGGATGAGGAGGGTCGAGATGGCGGACGCACCCCCCTTCGGGATCACGCCGTTCCCGCCTCCGGGGAGGTTGCCTCCGAGGGCCAGGAGCTCACCGTTCGAATTCACGACCCAGCACAGGCCGCCCGCGACGGCCGGGCTGGCATAGATGGGGGCCCCGGTAGCGACCGACCACAGCTGGGTGCCATTCCCGACCCCGAACGAGTAGACGTTCCCGTTCTCCGAAGGCACGATGACCTCGCTTCCCACCACCACGGGGGAGGCGTCCACAGGACCGCCGGCCGAGGCGTTCCACCCCCACTGCCAGGTGGGCGACAGGGGATTCGCCGCTTGGAAATTGATGCGCATCACGGCGCCGTCCCGGGAACCCACGATCAGCGAGGCGAGGGATCCCGAAGCGAGTACTGCGGGGGTCGAACGGATGCCGGAGTCTCCGGTTCCCACCGCCGGGAGGGTCAGCGCGAAGACCTGCGAGGGGTGGCTCACGTCCACTGCATAGAGGTGGCTCGGGTTTCCCTGCCCTCCCTCACCTCCGAAGAAGGCCCAGGTGTCCAGGCCCCCCCCGGGGGTCGAAAGGTTCGCGAGAGAGGCCGAGGAGAAGAGCCGGTCCAGCCGGGGCTGCCCGCTCATGGGGAAACCGGGCAGGGCGACCCCGGCCGTGGAGAAGGCGTCCAGGGAACGGTTCCCGCGATCGGGAATGATCCAGGCGGGTCCTACCCCGGAAATCGTGCCGAAGCTGGCGGTCGCGAAGTAGCTTGCCCCGGTGGGAACGGAGGGTGCGGTCCAAGGGCCCGTGCCCGAGGGCGGGTGAAGGAAGAAACCTCCCGAGGTGTCCGTCAGCACGAGGTTACCGTTGGCGAGCACCGGTGAGCTCGAACTCGCGCTGCCTCCGCCCGGAGGCTGGAGCGACCACGCGAGCGTGCCGTTGTTGGCATAGAACGCGGCCAGGTCGTTGGGGCCCCCGTCCTGATTGACGAAGACCATACCGCCCGCAACGAAAGGGGTGCCGACGACGGGCCCGCCACCCCCGCCCCCGGGGAGGTTGCTCTGCCACTGATAGGCACCGTTCGAGGCCGAGAAGGACAGGAGAGTGTTTCCCAGGGCGACGTAAACGGAGCTCCCATCCGTGACCGGAGAAGACTGATAGGGGTAGTCGTTGCTCAGGGGATTGGGCAGAGTTCCACCGAGGTACTTCGCGACATTGACGGAATAGAGGGTGGTCCCCGCCGGAGAGCCGCCCTGAGCGATCCCCGTGAGGCTCAGGTCTCCCTGGAACTCGGTCCATTCCGGACCGCTCGCCCGCGGAAGGGGTGCGGCTCCCCGAGCGGGAGAGGCGGTACCGAGCGGAAGGGCGATCACCAACAGGGCCAGGGCCGCACAGGTCCAAAGAGTTCTCTGCATAACTTGGGAGAAGAATTCTCCGAGACCCATTAAGTCACTTTTGGTGCAAAGCCCGCATCGGTTGGTGCAAACCCTGGAATCTCTCCACCGCCCTCCCCGGAGGGTTCGGCCCCGTGGCCTCCACGCTGTATCCAACTGTGATATGTGAGATTTCTTATATGCATGAGCCTTGGCCCTTGCATGGAGCTCTGGAAAGACCGCTGGGCCCTCGAGCGCCCTTGGGGGCCGGCGGGATCGTTGGTAGGAGTCGCAGTCGAAGAGATCTACGAGGTAGCGGGAGCCCGGGGTCCGGGCCCCGAGTGGAAGGTGTTGGCCGTGACCGGGCCCTCCGGATGCGGAACATCGACCGTGGCCGGCCGGGTCGTCCGTGTGCTCTCGTGCAGCCCCTTTGCGGGCCGCAGGGACAGGGCGGTCCGGGTCCTCAGGGTCGATCTCCGGAAGTGCCGCACGGACCACCAGGCCCTGGTGGAGATCTTCGCTCATTTCGACGCGCAGTTCACCGGCAAGGGGTTCTCCGCGGGCCAGCTTGCCGTCCTCCTCTCCCGCCGTCTTCGTGCCGAAGGAACGCCCTTCGTTCTCTGGTTGGACAACTCGCGTAGCACCCCTTCCCTTCCGCTGCTCTGGTCGCTCTTCGACCCGGAGGAGGTCGAGTGGGTCCCGGGGCTCCGGGTCGTGATCTCAGGGTGCTTTGACCCGACCCAATCGGCCCGGGAAGGGCCGGAGATCCGCCGGATCGCGGTCCGTCCTCCGACACCGGCCGAGCTGCGAGCCCGGATCTCCGAGCTTTGCCAGCAGTCGTTCGCCTGGCCCCCCGCTCCCGAGGTCGTCACCTTGGTGGTCGAGAGAACACGGGCCCGCGGGGTGGGTCTCGCCGCCGCCGTCGAGCTCGTCCGGGAGGCGGGGGAACGCGCGGAGGCCCGGGGGGCTTCCCGGGTGGAGGAAGGGGACATCGGCTTCCCTCACCTACCCGACGGGCGGCGGAAACCACTCCTGGTCGATGCTGCGATCCTGGAATGTTTGAGAAAACAGGGACGACGCCTCCCCATGAGCCTCCTTCATCGGCGGGTGACGGAGCACCTCGGGCAGGACGGCCGCCGCCCCCCCTCCGCGTCGCTCCTGAGGCGACATGTGGCCGCGTTGGAGGCCCGGGGAATGCTCTCGCGCGAATTCTCCCTCGGGGGAGACGGAGGCTCGCGGAGCTGGGTCTCGCTCTGAGGCGGGCGGACTATGGCCAGTCCTTTCCCAGGAGCTCCTTCTGGACCCAGCGCCGCTCCTCCTCCTGGGGAGAGGGGACCGAGCGCTTTCCTTCCCCCTTGACCTGAGAGAGCACGTCCTTGGCGACGAGGGGGGAGCCCAGGATGTGGGCCACCTCCCCTTCCGAGGCCTTCCGGAGATCGTCGAGCGTACGGAGCCCGTTCTGGTAGAGGAGCCGGGCCCGGACCCTCCCGATGCCCCGCAAGGTGACCAGCTCGAGGAGCTCGGGACGGATCCCGTACCGGACGCGCACCGAGAGCTCGTCGAGGGGGTTCGCCAGCGCGCGCCGCTCCCACCGGGCCAACTGCCCCATGGAAGAAAGGAGCCACTCCATCCGCTCGATCCGGGAGTGTAGGTCACCGGCGCCGAGACCGTAGGTCTCCGTGATGGTGGCGAGGGGCTTGCGGTCATCGATCCACTCCTCGAGGGCCATGGCGGTCTTGAGGGTGGAAAGGAACGTCTCCTCGTCCATCTCGAGCATCTCGTCCTCGTGCGTAAGGAGGAGCGACCGCTGCTCCTCCTCCCACTTGGGCTGGACCAGGGCATAGTCGTCCCGCCGTAGGTACATCGGGGCGATGTCGGGGGTGGCGGCCACGGCCGCAAGGTAGGAGAAGGTGTTGGTGTGGGAACCCGCCCGCTTGAGGGCAAGGCGCATGAGCACCGCGGTCACGGGGTCGAGATACAGATCGGAGGCCATCTTCCCGAACGGGGTCGCCCGGAGCTCCCCTCGGAAGAGGAGACCGTGCCGCTCGAGGAAATCCTGGGCGAGGAAGAGATGGGCCTCCAGGTCCTTGATGGGAAGCTGGTGCCCGTAGAAGGTCCCCTGCATGAACTCCCGGAGCTCTTTCTCGCTCCGGACCTCGTCGGAGGCGACGAGGGCGAGAAGATGGGTCCGGAGGACGCTCTCGGAGGCCAGCTTGCTGTCGACCTCCTCGGGCGGCGCGAGGAGGTAGCGCTCCCGCGAGTCCTGCTCCTCGCTCTCCGTCCGGGCGATGAGGATGGCCTCTCCGTAGGGATCGTAGCGGGGGCGTCCCGCCCGACCGCACATCTGTTGCACCTCGAAGACCGGAAGGGGCGCGGTCATCCCGAGCGTGTCCTCGTAGCGCGTGAGGTCCCGCACGATGACCCGCCGGGCCGGGAGGTTGACCCCCGCGGCGAGCGTCGGGGTGGCCACGAGGCACTTGAGGAGTCCCTTGCGGAAGGCCTCCTCGATCTGGAAGCGTTCCCCGTTGGTGAGAGAGGCGTTGTGATAGGCGGTCCCCCGCCCGACGAGGAGCGCCAGCTTCCGGGCCGAGCCGGTCAACTCCTCCGAGGATCCGAGGAGTCGTTTCGAGACGGCCTCGAGACCGGTCTTCTCCTCGTCCTTGAGCAGCTTCTCGACGACCCCGCCAAGGCGGTCGGCCAGCGACTCCGAGGACTTGCGCGTGTTGACAAAGACGAGGCTCTGCCCGCCGCCCTCGATCGCAGTGCGGGTCAACCGCTCCACCGGGTCGCCGGGAGGATCCATGCGCCGTGCGTCCCCGTCGAGGAAACGGACCCAGCCATCCAGGAAGACCCCATACCGGAGCTTCACGGGCCGGTAGGTGCTGTAGATGTGAGCGGCGTCCAGCCACTCGGAGAGTTGCCGGGAATTCGCGATGGTGGCCGAGAGGGCGATGACCTGAAGGGACGGGTTGTGCCGGTGGAGGCGGGTGAGCGTGATCTCCAGCGTCGGACCCCGGGTCCGCTCGCGCAGGAGGTGGACCTCGTCGGCGACGACCACGCTCAGTCCGTCCATCCACTTGCTCTTGTGGCGGAGGAGGCTGTCGGCCTTCTCGCTGGTGGCCACCAGGACGTCCATCTGCTCGAGCTCGCGGGCGGGGAGATCCCACTCCCCCATCGTGATGCCCACCTTGATCCCCAGTCTCTCAAAGGCCTGCAGATCGCGGTACTTCTCGCCGGCGAGGGCGCGCAGGGGGACGATGTAGAGGCAGCGACCGCCCTTGAGAACGGCCGTAGCAATGGCCGCATAGGCGACGAGCGACTTCCCGGAAGCGGTGGGGCAGGAGAGCACGACGCTCTTTCCCTCCAGCACGGGGCCGAGGGCGGCGGCCTGGGGCGGGTAGAGCCGGTCGATGCCGTCGGCACGGAAGATCTCGGCGATCCGGGGATCGAGGGGAAAATCCGAGAGGGGGGTCCCTTCAGTGTTCGCGCCGGTGCCTGAGGTTCCCATGGATTTCCATCGCCGGGGCTGGTAAGAGGGGTCGAGATTTAACCTCCCGCGGCGATAACGCTCCGTCGGGCTTAATTTGCTTCCGTCCCTGACGGGAATGAGGTTCGCATGGGCGCGGAAAGGTCTACGGGTGAGTTCCTAGGCAGGGTCCGCCACCGGGCGCCGCACGCGCCCCCGCTTCCCTGCCCCTCCTGCGGCAGATCGGTGCCCCGGTCCGAGATCACCCCGTGCGCCTCCTGCTCGAAACAGATCTGCAGTCAGTGCGGTGTCGTTCTCTCGCTCCATGCCCTCCACTCCGCCGAGGATCATCTCGGCCTCTCCCACTCCTTCGACGAAGAGGTGGCCCGGACGGGAGTCTGTTCTCCCGACTGCGCCGAAGGTCTGCTGACGGTCGCCGTGGCGAGCCGACTTCTGGACGACCTGCGGGAGCGGTTGCGGAAGGCAGGGACCTCCGTGGACCAATCCCGAGGCTTTTACGGTCCGGAGTTCGTCCTGAACCTTCCCGGTCTCCCGAAGGAATTGACCGGGCACATCGGCCAGTATTGCCGCACGGAGGGGACACGGCGGGTTCCGATCCGGTACGCGGTCGACGCCCTTCTCCAGGGAACCCGGGGTCTTCAGATGGGTTCCGATGGGACGGGGAAGCTATACCCCGACTCCACCGATCCCGCGCAGTTCGTCGTGCTCCGAGGCCAGCCGTTCTTCCTCGAGATGCTGGAGAAGGCGATATCGCGCGGGGCCGGGAGCTACTGGGACACCACGTGGGCCGACTCGGTGCGGGGGATCGCCAATGTCCTCTCCGTGGCGTGCCGGTTCGAGGAGGCCGCGAAGGTCTTCGAGATCGGGGGCTTCTTCCAAGAAGCCGGAGAGATCCGGGCCCGCGGATCCCCTGTCTCTCAGCGCGACCTCTCCGCGCTCCTCCAGCAGTTCCGGCAGTCCGGGCTCGTCTCCGCCTATCGTTGTCCCTCCTGCGGCGCCTCGATCCGCGTCACCAAGGAGACCTCTGAGTCGAAGCTGCAAACCTGCCCGTACTGCGGGAGTGCGTTCCGGCAGGACGACCTTTCGGACTTCTTCTCGGCCATCCTGGGGACCCCCGCTCCGGAGTGATCCCCCCGGGCCCTGGGGAAAGCCCCCTGCGGCTCAGTGGGGGGCGTGCGGGTGCCGGTGTCCCGTCTTTCCCCCGGCCACCTTCGGGGTGCTCAGCATGTAGTCCCCGTGGAGCACCCCCTTCACGCCGCGGAGGTCTTCGGCCGCCCGCACGAGCTCGGAATGTTTCCCAGCGAGGACCAAGACTTCCAGGCAAGCATCCCCTTGGAGGTGAAAGTGAGTGGCGGAGCGGATGTGCTCACCCCAGCGGTGCTGCGCGGAGGTGAGCCGTCGCTGCACCCCGTAGGCGGTGTGCCGGTAGAGGATCATGACCGTTGCCACGGCGTCCGCAGAAGGGTCGCCCAGCACCGTATCGGACAGTTCCTTCCGGATGAGGGATCGAAGGGCCTCCGAGCGGCTGGCCGAGTTGCGGGAGCTGATCCATCGATCGAGCGCCTGAAGGAGCTCGGGCTCCAGCGAGACCCCAAGACGAACCACGCGGGAAGGCATCGGGGACCCATGGGGCCCAGCACACTTAAGCTGCGCCGCCCCGGCAACCCTCTTTTCCTCGCCCTTCCCCCGACGGGAACAACCGAACGTGAGGGACTCGTTATACGGGGAAGAAGACGACGATCGCCTCGATCCAGAGGAGGTGGGTCACGATCGACCCCGAGATTCCCACGCGATCGGCCACGAGGCTGGTGACCAGACCCACCACCATGGCCGCTCCGACAAGGATGGGGTTCAGGGTCGATATGTGGACGAACGTGTAGTACGCCGTGGAGAGGACCCAAGGATATTTCTGGAAGCGGCCGGGGTGCCCCTCGACGGTGCCTTGGAGGGCGCCCCTCCAGTAGATCTCTTCGAAAATGCCGATCAGGGCGAGGAGCACGATGGTGATCTCCCGGCTGCTCGCCTGGTAGATCATGGCGTAGACGTTGCTCACGTAGGAGCTCAGGCCGAGATCCGCGGTCCCGATGTTGCCGAGCACGAAGAGGCCGTAGAGCACGAAGGCGCCGAGCGCGCCCCCGAGCACCGCGAGAACCGGGGTCCGGGTGCGGACCCAGTGGATCCGTTCGGGGTGCAGACGAAGGGAAAGAAGCGCGAGGAGGCCGGTAGAACCGACCATCGCATAGATGAAGTAGCTCCTCAGGACAATGAAGGAGAGGGGCCAGAGGAGGAGGGGAAGGCCGAGGAAGAGGATCTCAGAGGCCGACCGCTTCATTCGCCCCACCGGTGCTCGAGCACGATCTTACCGAACTCCTCCGAACGCTCCAGCGCGCGGTGGGCTGCCGCCGCCTCGCGGACGTCGAGGGTCCTTGAGATCTTGGGGTGAAGATGGTGAAGGGAGTAGAAGTCCAGGGCTTCCTGGAGCTCCCCGCGGTTCGCGTTGTGGAGCCCGAGCACCTGACCCCGCTTCCGATAGAGCCCGACCACGTCCAGCTGTGCCTCCGGACCGGCGAGCGAACCGAACAGGAGGACCTTTCCCCCGTCTCGAAGAGCCCGCACGGACCCGTGGAGGGAACCTCCCATCGCCTCGAGAACGAGGTCGACCCCGGAGCCGTGCGTGAGGGCGTGCACCTCTTCCGCGACCTGGCCCGGGTCCTCCCCGTAGACCACCACGTGGTCCGACCCCATCTCCCGGAGGAGCCAGACCTTCTTGGGATCCCTTGTCACTGCGAACACCTCGAGACCGAGCGCCCGGGCGACCTGCAGGGCCACAAGCCCCACGTTTCCGGAGGCTCCCCAGAGGAGCACCTTCTGCCCCGGTCTCGCGTCCCCCAGGGTATGCAGGGCCCGCCAGGCGACCGAGAGGGAAAGGGGGAGACAGGCCAGTTCGGGGAGGGAGAGCGCAGGGGGCGCGGGGAGGAGCCCCTGAGCCGGGACCACGACCTTCTCCGCGTACGAACCCCAGAAATGCATGCCGAGGGTACGCCAGTGGGAGCAGTCAGCGTCGTTCCCCCGACGGCAGTGGTCGCACTGCCCGCAGCCCACCACGGTGTTGGCTACGAAGGTCTCCCCCTCCGTAACACCTTCCACTCCCTCCCCCACGGTTTCTACCGTGCCGACGATGTCCGTCCCGGGAACGTGAGGGAGGGGGAGTCCCACAGTTCCGAGTCCCTGCCGTACCAGGATGTCCAGATGATTGACCGAGGCGTACCGGAGCCGCAGAACGACCTTTCCCGGACCCGCGACGGGGTCTGGCAGGTCCAGGGCACGGAGCACTTCCGGCTCCCCAAACCTCTCGAAGCCGACCGCCTTCATCCCTTCCTCACAGACTGTACGAAGCAATCAGGGCTCCCAGGAAGAGCAGCGTACCCCCGACGTTCACGGTCATGATCCTCTCGTAGCTCGGGGCATCCCGGAATCTGAGGATGCCGCGGCCCACGTAGAGCGTGAACGGTAGGGCGAGGAGGACGAGCACGAAGAAGGGGGAAAGCGCCCTCGCGAGCACACCGGCGAGCACGATGCCGTAGATCAGGATCTCGAGCAACGCGAAGTAGAGGGTCACTTTCCGGAGGTCCCGGAGCAGGACGACGGCGTGGCGGCGTCCGTGCCGTCCGTCCACCTCTGCGTCGGGGACTTCGTTCACGAGGAGCGCGAGGCCGCCCAGCATACCCGCGGGGAGGAGCGCGAAGAGGGCGGGGACCATGCCCGCGAAGGATCCATGGGCCGCCACATAGGTCCCCACCGCGACCGCGGCGAACGAGAGCATGACGAAGGGCTCCGCAAGGAAGGCAAAGTGGGTGACGTACTTGGTGTAAAGGAAGATCGCAATCCCGCCCAGGCCCATGAGCGCGAGCAGCAGCCAAGTGACGGCTATCGCCAGGTAGATCCCGACGATCCCCGCAGCGGCGGCCGAAACGATCCCGAGATAGAGGACGTCCCGGTGGGGGACGGCGCCCGACGCCACCAGGGCGCTTCCCCCGCTGAACCGGGTCTTCACGCTCTCCCGGTCGATGCCGGAGGTGAAGTCGTGGTAGTCGTTGATGAGATTGACCGAGGCCTGTGCCATGAAGGCGCCTCCGACCGCGAGCCCCGCATCGAGCAGGTTCCATCGTCCCATGCCGGCCGCAGCCGCCACCCCCACGACCCCGATCAGGAGGGCCAGGAAGAGGGACGGCTCGAACCATTCCACCAGGTACTCTCGGAGCATGTTCCGTACAAGGTACTTTGAGGCAAATAGCTGTTCTTACGTTTCCAACCAAGGTCCCGCAGGCATCGAAGGGGCTAATACCACCGCCTTGCATCTCCTCTCACTGGCCATGGACGCGAGAGTGTTAAGGGAGGTCGCACGGAATTACCTCGAGGAGGTCTCCAGCAAGATGCTCTACGAGCGCCTGGCGGCGCTCGATCCTAAACCCAAGAGAAGGGACACCCTCTCGGTGCTGGCGTCCTTCGAGGACCGCCATGCCTCCCTCTGGAAGAGCGTGCTGGACCATCATCAGTATCCGGCCCCGACGGAACGGATGATCCTGAAGCACCGGATCTTCGCCGGACTGGCCCGCGTTTTCGGGGTGACGACCGTCCTCTCCGCGGTCCACAAGGACGAGGTGGACGGGATCAAGAAGTACCATGCCCAGCTGACCGCTTGGAAGGATCCGGAGCTCACCCGGATCTTCGAGACGCTGCTCCCTGACGAGTTCTCCCACGAGATCGACACCTCGAACGAGGCGCGGAGCGCGGCCCGTGAGGGGGGATCCCTCCGGAGCGCGGTGCTGGGGGCGAACGATGGGATCGGGACCATCCTCGCGCTCTCCGCCGGGGTGGTCGGGGCCACCAGTTCCAACCCCGAGGTGTTGATCGCCGGCACCGCGGGTCTCGTTGCCGGGGCCATTTCGATGGCGGCCTCCAACTACGTTTCCGTCAAGGCGGAGGCGGAGATGTTCACGGGGCTGCGCACCTTGGAACGGGATGCTATCGAGGTGGATCGTTCTACCAAGGTCCTCCAGCTCACCGAGATCTACCTCCAGAAAGGTTTCTCGCGCGCTGAGGCACAGTCGATCGTGGCCCGGATCGCCACCGACGACGAGGAGTTCGCCCGCGTCCTCCTGGCCGAGCGCCACGGGGTGGGGGAGAGCAGTTTCAGCAACCCTGTCCGGCTCGGGCTCATCACCGGGGTCGCCTTTGGACTGGCCGGCGCCGTACCGCTCCTTCCCTTCTTCTTCCTGGCCCCGCTCCCGTCCATGATCGTGAGCGTGGCCGCGAGTACCATAGTACTGTTCGCGACCGGTGTATTCCGCTCGCTCTCCACCCTTACCTCCCTGGGACGCGGGGGTCTCGAGATGGTGGTCATCGGACTCGGCTCTGCCGCCCTGACCTATCTCATAGGGCTCGGGATCGGTGGATTCCTCCACTGACAATCGCGGAGTCGGTTTGGGAAGCGGACGCCCCCCTCTCTTACACACCCAAGTCACTGGACCGCAAGCACCACCCTGTTCCGTTGGGGACTCCTGGGGAGCGATGGTCCCACTCCGGAGAGCGCCGGCAGAGTCCTGTTTTCGTCAACGCCAGATTAAGTAGCGCCAGGACCTCTACAACAGATGTTATGCCTGCGGAGACCGGAGACGCTGGGGACACTCTCCGATGGCTTCTCGAGAAGGAGCAACCCGCCGTCCGGTATCTCGCGCTGAAGGATCTCCTCGACCGCAAGGAAACGGACCCGGAGGTTCGGCGGGTCCGGTCCCAGATAGGCCGTATGGGGTGGGCCGCGGACCTGCTGCGGCAGCAGGGACCCAAGGGATTCTGGGAGCGCCGTGAGCCCCGGAATTTCGCGGAGTGGACCACCTTCCTCTGGCGCCCGATGTATCACGCCACGTTGTGGAGGGCGCTGGTCCTCTCCGACCTCGGCCTCGACAAAGCCGATCCGAGGATCCGTAGGATCGCCGACCTGATGTTCGACTACAAGCTTCGTTTCAGTTCCCCCTTCAATTTCTTCTACGAGGAGATGTGCATGGTCGGGAACACGGCCCGGATGATGACCCGCTTCGGATACGGCGACGACCGCCGGATTCGGAAGCTCTTCGATTGGATCCTCGAGGATCAGCGGGAGGACGGCGGCTGGAACTGTTCCCAGGGGACTCCCGGGACGCTCGACGCCTGGGAGCCGCTGGCCGCCCTCGGGTCCGTCCCACGGCCGAAACGCTCTCCGGCCATGGAGCGAGCAATTGTACGAGGGGCCGAGTTTTACCTCGAACGCAAGCTTTTCGAGGAGGGGCGCCGGTATCCTCCGTGGTTCCGTTTCCACTATCCCAACCACTACTATTACGACATCCTGGTGGGACTCGATGTCCTCACCCAACTGGGCTTCGGAGCCGACCGCAGGCTGCGCCCCGCCCTGGACGTCCTGAGAGAGAAGCGCCGGCCCGACGGGACGTGGGCCATGGACAAGCTGCATCCCGACCTGGGGACCCGGTCCTCGGACGCGAAAGAGGAACGGCCGCTCCAGATCGAGGCCCCCGGGAAGCCGAGCAAGTGGATCACGCTCAAGGCGCTCACCGTCCTGAAGAGAGCGGGCGCCGATCCGTAGGGCACGAACAGAGCAGAACGTCAGGAACGCGCATCGATGCCCACCCGAGCGGACGCCGTTTCCCCTCGTCAGCGAAAAGGATCCGGCGAGGCCGTGGGGTTCCCGAAAAAGGGACGGAACGCTCTAGGTGACCGTTGGTTCCGGCTCTTTCTGGGGGGGTCCGGACGGGGCGGCCCCGAAGCCCGTGCGCTCGTATCCCTTGAGCCGGTACACGGCCATGGCGACGATCCAGGCCACGAGGAACACTCCGATGATGAGGAGGCCCAGTCGGGTGAAGGAGATCCCCTGCAGGGTCGCCCAGACCGGACCGGACCAGCCGAGTTCCCTAGAGATCACCTGCAGGAACTCCACCCCCCCGATGAGGAAGGCGACGAGGACCGAGATGACCGTGATCGTGAGGTTGTAGTAGATCTTCCGGATGGGGTTGAGGAACGCCCACCCGTAGGCATAGCGCATCGAGACGCCGTCCGTCGTGTCGGAGAGGACCATCCCGCAGGTGAACATGAACGGGAGGATCATGATGGTCCAGAGCGGCGGATGATTGAACGCGGTAGCGGCCGTGACCCCGAGGGCCAAGAACGCGACCTCCGTCGCGGTGTCGAAGCCCAGGCCGAAGAGAATACCGATGGGGTAGATCTGCCAGGGCTTGTTCACGAAGCGGAAGAGCCCGCCGAAGATCCGGTTCATGAAGCCCCGCTGGTTGAGCTGCTCCTCCAGGCGGGCCTGGTCGAGCTTTCCCGAGCGCAGCCCGTGGAAGGTGCCGTACAGTTCGAAGACGATGAGGAGGTTGATGAAGCCGATGATGCAGAGGAAGACCCCGGAGATGACCGTGCCGATCACCGCCCCGTAGGCGGCGAAGTTCGTGATGTTGTTCGCGATGAAATCCGTGGCGACCACGAGGGCCACCAAGAGGCCCGCGATGATCGTGGAGTGCCCCAGGGAGAACCAGGTCCCGACCGTGAGCGGCTTCTCCCCCTGGTTGAGGAGCTTGCGCGTGGTGTTGTCGATCGCAGCGATGTGGTCCGCATCGAACCCGTGCCGGAGCCCCAGGATGAAGGAGACGACCCCGAGCCCGGCCAAGATGGGGTAGGCGTTCCCGATGGTGATCGAGAGGGCGATCGCCACCGCGGTGGAGATCCCGATGGCCACATAGAGAAGGATGACCCCCGTGACTTCCCCTTTGGACAGGGCAACCTGAGGGGCCTCCGCTGAGACGGCCTCCATCGCACCGACCACGAGGCGGCAGTAGATAAGGGTTATGACGTTTTTTTGGAGCGTAACACTCCGGGCCTCCGGGGCCCGTCCTTCGGAAGGTGGTAGGCTACCGGCCCGCCCGGGCCTTCGTCGGCCCGCGCCGCTTCTTCCCTGCGGGGGGGAGATGGCGCAGTATCTGCGCAGCGACCAGCGCGGCCGGCACTCCGCCGTCGATGTTCACCACGGCGAGGGGTGCGCAGGACTGGAGCATGGCGGTGAGGGCCCCTTCCCCCTTGGCCCCCCGACCATATCCTACGGAGGTGGGAATGGCGACGATGGGCCGATCGACGAGCCCGGCCACGACCGTAGGGAGAGCCCCTTCGCGGCCTGCGCAGACCACGAAGACCTGGGCCCTCTGAACCGCAGGGTCGGCCAGGGCCCGGGTCAGGCGATGGAGCCCCGCGACGCCGATGTCGTAGGCCCGGACCACTTCCGCCCCGAGCGAGGAGAGGACGATCGCGGCTTCCTCGGCTACCGACAGGTCTGCGGTGCCGGCCGTGAGGACGGCGACCACCCGGCCCTGGAGGGGGGTCATGGTCTGTCCCCTGAGCAGGGCCAGGGAGGTCCGGGGAGGGAAGGTGAGGGGGATTCCTGCGGAAGCGAGTCTTTCGAGGAGACGCCGGTTCGCCCCGCTCACGCGGGAGATGATCACTTCCTGGTGGGCGCGCGAGAGTTCCTCGACGATCTTGCGCAGGTCCTCCGGGTCCTTACCCTCCGCCAGGATGATCTCCGGGAGCCCCGTCCGCTCCATCCGGCGGAAGTCGATCCGTGCTCCCTTCCCTCCCGGGAGGTGTCCCTCGGAGAGGGCCCGGGCCGCGTCCGCGACGCTGACGTCCCCTTTGCGCACCGCGTGCAGCAGGTCTTCTAGGTGGTCTCCCATGAATCTGGGTAGGGGCACGTACTAGATTTGAAATAGCCTTTCTCGTTGGGACCCGGTCGAGATGGCGATCGACTTTGAACTGACCCAGGAGCAGAAGGAGCTCCAGGAACTGGCCCGCCGCTTCGCACGGGACGTGATGGCGCCCCGCGCCGCCAAGGCCGACAAACTGGGGGAGTTCCCCGAGGACGTCTACCGCAAGGCTTGGGAGCTCGGTCTCATGAACCTCAACGTACCGACGGAGTTCGGTGGCTCGGGTCTGGGCGAGCTCGACCAGTGTATCATCACCGAGGAACTGGCTTACGCTTGCGGGGGGATGACCACATCCATCTCAGCCAACTGCCTCGCACTCCAGCCCATCAATCTCGCGGCCACGAAGGAGCAGAAGGAGCGGTTGCTGAAGCCTTTCTGCGCATCGTACAACCTCGCCTCCTTCGCCCTCACCGAACCCAGTGGAGGGAGCGATGTCGCCTCCATGAAGACGACCCTGAAGCGGGAAGGGGACGAGTACGTCATCAACGGGGAGAAGGTCTTCATCACGAACGCCCCCCACGCCTCGATCTACACCCTCTTCGCCACTGTCGACGCCGCCCGTCGCCACAAGGGGGTCACGGCCATCGTCGTGCCCCGGAACACCCCGGGCATCACTGTCGGAAAGGATGAGGACAAGCTGGGACACCGCGCCTCGGCGACCAGTTCCATCACCTTCGAGAACGCCCGGGTCCCGGTCGCCAACCGGTTGGGAGAGGAAGGGGATGGTTTCAAGATCGCCATGAACACGCTGGATTCCACGCGGACCCCGATCGGGGCCCTGGCCACGGGGATCGCCCGGGCCGCCCTGGACCACGCGGCCAAGTACTCCCTTCAGCGCTCTTCCTTCGGGAAGCCGATCGGGGAGCATCAAGCCATCGCGCTCAAGCTGGCCGATATGGCGCAGAAAGTGACCGCGGCCCGGTTGTTGGTCTGGTACTCCGCCTGGCTTGCGGACCAAGGGAAACCGGTCCCGATGGAGAGCTCGATCGCCAAGTGCTTTGCCTCAGATTCCGCTATGGAGGTCGCCAACGAGGCGATCCAGGTGTTCGGCGGATACGGCTACATGCGCGAGTACCCCGTGGAGAAGCTCTTGCGGGATGCGAAACTGACCCAGATCTACGAGGGCTCGAACGAGATCCAACGGCTCGTGATCGCGAAAGAGCTCCTCAAGCGGTTCGCCTAGAAGGCTCCCGATGGACGTCCTGGTGTGTGTCAAGCAGGTCCCCGACCCGGAGACCAAGCTGCGAGTCGCTCCCTCCGGAAAGGCCCTCGACACGGACGGGGTCAAATTCACGATCAACAACACCTACGACGAGGCCATGGTCGAGGAGGCCCTCCGCATGAAGGAGGAGTTCGGCTTCACCTCCGTTCGGGCTTTGAGCGTGGGACCGGCCCGGGCCGAGGAGGCCCTGCGGGCCACCCTCGCGATGGGCGCCGACGAGGCGGTCCTCGTCGAGACCCCGCCGGGCATGGAGTTGGACCCGCTGTTCACGGCACGCCTGCTCGCCGCCGCCGCCGCGGACATTCCCCATGACCTCGTGCTCGTGGGGCGCCACGCCCAGGACGACGAGGCGGGCGCGGTAGGCAGCGCTCTAGGGGAGTACCTAGGGCTTCCAAGCTATTCCTTCGTGACCGAGCTCACGCCCGTCGCCGCGAGCCACCAGCTCAAGATGCGCCGGTACCTGGAAGGGGGCGAGGAGGTCTTCTCCGGCCCCTTCCCGGCGGTCCTCTCCATCCTCAAGGGGGCCAAGGACCCCCGTACCCCTACGCTCCCGAACATCCTGAAGGCCCGGAAGAAGCCCCTGAAGAAGATCCCGGTGAAGGACCTGGAGGCGAAGGTCTCCGTCCTCAAGGGAGGGTTCCAGCCGACCTCGGCGGTCACCTCCTTCACGCTCCCACCCCCGCGCTCGGGCGCCAAGATGCTCGAGTTCCAGACCCCCGAGGAGGCCGCCACGAAGCTCCTCAAGGTCCTCAAGGAGGAGGCGAAGGTACTATGACGCTCAGCATCCTCGTGGTCACCGACCAGCGGGACGGCCACCTGAAGGGCGCCTCCCTGGAAGCACTCTCCGAGGCCCGTCGCGTCGCCGCCCAAGCGGGCGGTGGCGAGGTCGTCGCGGCGCTCGTCGGCTCGGGGCTCTCCGCGGTCATCGAAGAAGCGAAGACCCGCGGGGTCAACCGCGTGCTCGTCGTGGACGACGAGCATTTGCGGGCGTTCTCCGCTTCTGCCTACGCCCAGGCGGTTTCCCGGCTCATCCCCAAGCTCACCCTGCCATGGGCCATCTTCCTGCCCGACTCCGCCCTGGGCCGTGAGCTCGCCCCCCGCCTCGGGGCCCTCCTCGGGGCCGGGACAGCCACTGCGGTGGTCGAGATCCACGCGGACCCTGCGGGAAAGGTGACCGTGAAGCGCAAGGTCTTCGGCGGCAAGGCCACCGAGACCCTGGAACTCAAGGGAACTCCCGTCCTCAGCCTCCGTCCCAATTCCTTTGCCGTCGACGCGCCCGCGGCAGGGGATCCTCCCGTGGAGAAGGTCGAGCTGGGGGCCCTTCCCGTCCACGCCCAGGGCGTGGCGGTCGAGAAGGTCGTCAGCACCCGGGGGGACACCCCGGAGCTCACCGAGGCCGCGATCGTGGTCTCCGGGGGTCGGGGCCTCAAGGGGCCCGAGAACTTCGTTATGGTCGAGGACCTGGCCAAGGTCCTCGGGGCGGCGGTGGGCTCGTCCCGGGCCGTGGTCGACGCCGGCTGGCGCCCCGCCTCCTACCAGGTCGGGCAGACCGGGAAGATCATCGCCCCGCAGCTCTACATCGCCGCGGGGATCTCCGGCGCCATCCAGCATCTCGTGGGGATCACGAACTCCCGTTGCATCGTGGCGATCAACAAAGACCCCGCTGCCCCGATCTTCAAGGTCGCCGACTATGGTCTTGCCGGGGACGCCCTGACCATCCTCCCCGCGCTGACGGCGCTCGTAACGAAATCGAAGGGACCGTAGCCCCAATCTCCGGGGGAGCCACCCCGGCGCATCCCTTACAAGAAATTGGAACAAGCGATTGGAAATTTCCCAGCGTTTAAGACCCCTATCCGGGCTGGGATGGTCAGAGGTGACGAAGATGAAACCTATCGTGAGAGATGGGAACGACACATATGAACGAACATTCCAAGGAGATGAGCAGGGGCCAACCCTGTAGGGGGTGACGAACATGGCATTCATTGATGATCTAGCGTTCGTCGAGCTCTTGCTCGTCATGGCCGCCGCGGTGCTGACCTATGTCGGGATCGTCGGCTGGTGGAACCTCCGGAAGAACGATGCCAAGGCCTTGCGCAGCACCCTCAAGGGGGCCGCGGCGCCGCTCGGGATCGTAGGCAGCGTAGCCTTTGTGTTGGGCATGGCGGGAGAGCTCGCCTGGCCTTTCCCCGCCTCCTACCACATGGCCGGGTACAACATCTTCTTCTTTGACGCCATCATGCTGTTCTCGATGGTGCTGATCGCCTATGCCGTGGCGGTCTTCGCCCAGCTCCGCTTCCAGTACGTGGGGATCTTCGCGCTGGTTGCGGGTGCGGCGGTCGCCTTCTACGGCTGGGTGGGCTACACGGCCAACCCGCAGTTCACCAAGGACCCCTTCGAGACCCTCCTGCTCTACGTGGGCTTCGGGGTTGCGGGAGTCGCCGCCTTCCCGGTGAGCGTGATCGTGGACTACTACCTCGGGGCCGTCGACGCCTCCAAGAGCATCTGGGGGGCGACCGTCGGGTCCCGGACCTCGGCCCGGTCGGCCATGGGGGCCCGCGGAGTTGCCACCATCCCGGGGGCTGATGGAGACGCGTCGGAGACCAAGGAGTCGGTGCCTGTGCTGAGCCGCGTGCCCTACTACGTGCAGCTCCTCGTCTTGGCCTTCCCGTTCTTCATGGCGCTGGCGGGTATCGCTGCACTACTTCTGTTTGGCTCCACTTTGCCAGGACACCTCGGGTCGGGGCCCGGGGGCGCACCCTAGAAGGAGGCCGTCACCACAAACAGAAGTCTCCCCGAGGGTGGCAGGGATTCCCCCCCTGCCACCTTAACCCATTCCTCCGACCTTGCTCCCCCTCGTTTTTTTGGAAAGATTCCTGGAAGCGGGGAGCATCGGAGTCTTTGTCGGAAGGATAGCTTATCCTTCCGGAGACACTACCTTTCCTTGAGATGTCCAAGCCGGTGGTCAAGGAGCCTCCCGAGGCACGGATCGCGGTGCATGCCCGACCCGGGGCAAAACGGGAATCCCTGGAGTGGGACGAGTGGAGAAAGACGTGGGTGGTCTCCGTCCGATCTCCCCCTGTGGAGGGGGAGGCGAACCGGGCCATCGAATCCTTTCTGGCGAACGCGCTCAAGGTCCCCCGCTCCGCTGTCCTGGTCACCCGGGGGCAGACTTCGCGCGAGAAGACGGTGACCGTGCAGGGCCTCTCCCCCGACGAGGTCGAGCGCCTCCTCGCCGCCTACCGTGCGGCGGGGCCTCGCTTGGCTTAGCGAGTTCCCTTCCCCTCCTCAATCTGCGCGAGGCGGGCTGGCAAGTCTCCGGCCCAGGATGAGCTCTTGGATCTCGGTGGCCCCTTCCACGATGGCGAGGACCCTCGAATCTCGGAAGAGCCGTTTCGCCGTGGCCCGTGCATTCTCGTCCGCGTTCCCCTGCAGGACCAGTTCCAGGGCCTTCGAAGCGACGCGGAAGGCGGCTTGGGATGCGAAGAGCTTCGCGGCCGAGGCGGCCAGCCCGTAGTCCACGCCCGCATCCTTCTGGGTCGCGGCGCGTTCCACCAGGGCACCCGCCGCCTCGACCTCGACGTGGGCGCGGGCGAGTGCGGCCCGGGCCCATTCCTCGGAATCGGTGCGGACGCTCTCGCGGAGTACCTTTAGGGCGGCCCGGGCCACCCCGAGGGAGCTTGCAGAGATCCCTATCCGCCCGCCCTCCAGGGAGGACATGGCGATGCGAAAGCCCTGCCCTTCGGGACCGAGGAGGGAGGTGCGATCCACCCGGCAATCCTCGAAATGGAGCTCGGTGGTCTCCGAACCCATGAGCCCAAGCTTCTCCAGCGTCCGGGCGACGGTGAAGCCCGGGGTCCCGTGCTCCACGAGGAAGCAGCTGATGCCGCGCGCTTCGAGACCAGGATCCCGAGTGGCGAACACGAGCACGACCCGGGCCTGTCCCCCGTTGGTGATGAAGGTCTTGGCGCCGTCGATCCGGAAACCCTCGGGAGAGGATGAGTAGCGGGTCGTCAGATGCTGGGCATCGGAGCCAGCGCCAGGCTCCGTGAGGGCGAACGCTCCGAGCCACTCCCCCCGGGCCATCGCGGGGAGCCAGCGCTGTTTTTGCTCCGGAGTGCCCCACTGGGCGATCGGAGCGGAAGCGACCGACAGGTGCACGGCCAGGTCCGTAGCGACCGAGAGGCTTCCGAAGGAGATCTCCTCGACCACCGCGGCGATGTCCCGGGCACTGGCGGCCGAGCCCCCGAACTCCTTCGGGATCGCGAGGCCGAAGAGTCCCTCCCCGGCCATGCGTCGAACGATCTCGGGGGGGATCGAGTGCTCCCGGTCGATACGGTTCGCCACGGGGACGATGAGTTCCTCCGCAATCGCCCGGGCCCGCTCGCGCCAACGATCTCCGTTCATGGTTCGTTTCTCGAGAGCCTAAGAGACTCTTTACCTCGATGGCCATCCCCCGTCGACCAAGGGAGATGTTGGCCCCGCTCAGGACGGGGCCGGAGTTCCCGAGAGGGTCCTACTTGTAGGTGGAGTGGTGGACGGTGCCCTCGTCGTCGGTGATCGTGATGCACTCCCCTTCGCACTCGAAGAGGCATGCCTCGCAGACGATGCACTCGGGACCGTTGATGACCACGGACTTCTCGCCACGGAACTGGAATTTGGCGGCCACTTCCGGATCGTCGACCACACGGGAAAACTCTGGGTTGTTCCTCGGGCGGAGTTCGAACACATTCACGGGACAAACGTCCCTGCAGTGGGCGCATCCAGTGCACTTCGCGATGGCGATATCTACTGCTACCATTCTTGGTATCCTCAGGGGTGGGAGCCACGGTCCCTTTAAGAGTTTTCTGTTGTCCGCCGCGTGAGGTCCTGGGGAGAAATCGCTCCGGAAAACCCTCGCCTCTCGGCGCGGGACAGGAAACCCTGAGATTCTCCCAGAGCGCACAATCCCCGCGGGTTCCGTGGTCGGTCGTCTCCTTTCCACACGAGAGCAAGTAATTTAACCTCCCCAACCAATGCCCCCCTGAGGTTTTCATCCATGCCAAAGCGAACCGAGCGGGGAGACAACACCGCTCCAACAGGTCCGGGAGAGCCAATTCAGGCCAAGGAGCTCATTGGGGACGAGGAGTTTCTCTCGTCTCTCCGCTCCGAGGTGGAGCGTCTGCGCCGGGAGACTACGGAGAAGGTGGATGAGAACAAGCAGCTCAAGATCGACACGACCCGCCGGCTGCTGCAGGATCTCTGGGAGGTCCACAACATGTTCGACGAGGTCGGGATCCACATGACCATCGACCCGCCGCACACCAGCTTTGCACTCTTCGACAGCTTCCCCGACAAGTGGAGCTTCAAGCAGGGCTACGATTTCTCGGCCCTCAACTCCATGGAGCTCAAGGACCGCACCCCTGGCTGGGTCGGTGACTCGCTCCGGATGTGGTACTACACCACCCAGGAAGGAAAGACCCACCTCCGCATGATCTTCGAGTGGTGCGAGGGCGAGACCTACCAGAAGTACTCCGGTTGGATGCGCATCATCACGCAGGTCGTCCTCTATGACGCTCCCGCGGCCGAGGCCAACATGGCCCACCTCCACGGCATCGTCAAGGACGTGGTCCTCGCCTGGCACGCCGGCCACATCAACCGGGACCGGGAGAAGTTCCTCACCCACCTCCGGGAGAAATACCCGAAGGGGTCGACCCAGGCCAAGAGCTACTAAGCTCGCGAGGACTCAACCCCTGCGCATCCGGCATGGTCTCCCTGGGTGACGGGGGGCTGGATCGAAAGCGTGGATCCATGGCAAGCCCTGGGACTCAGGGAAGGCAGGTCCGATCCTCTTCAGGTCTCTCCGTTCGGGGTTTGGAGGATGAGTCCCATCTCAGCCCGCGAATGAACGTTGATGGATAGAGACGAACCCGGCGTACGCTGGCTCTTGAATTCGAAGGATCCCTCGGTGCGGTACTTCGCCCTCACCGAACTCCTTGGCCTGTCGACGCGGGTCACCGAAGTACTTGAGACAAAACGACAAATTCCTGGGGGAACGCGCCTGCGGTCGCTCCTCTCCGGCCAGCGGGCCGACGGAGGGTTTGGCGTCCACTGGTACAAGAAGTGGGCCGGTCCGCAATGGCGTCTTGTTTCAGCGGTCGAGCTGGGGGTGCCTTCGGGGAACCGCGCCGCCCGCGAGGCGGCGAAGTATCTCCTCTCTCGACTTCCGTATGGCAAGGTGAGGCCCTTGAATATCGCCGGCAAATGGAGATTGCACGCTTCCGTGTTGGGCAATCCGTTGGGCGTGTTTTGCCGGCTGGGAATGGCTCACGACCCACGTGTGATTCGAATCGCCAGCTCGCTCGTGCAGTGGCAATGGCCAGATGGTGGGTGGAACTGTGACTCATCGAAAGAAGCATCCCACTCTTCGTTCTATGAGAGCCTCGCAACCTTGTGGGGGCTGAGCGAATATCTGCGGGCCACAGACGATCGCATGGCCCGGGACGCTGTCAACCGGGCCGCCGAGTTCTTTCTGAGGCATCGCCTGTTCCGGTCCTGCCATGGCGAGGCAGTGGTCAACCCTCGATGGGTGAAACTCCACTATCCCCTCTACTGGCATTACGACATACTTCAGGCCCTTAGGGTGCTCGATCGAGCCGGCAAACTGGGAGACCCGAGGACCCGGGAAGCTCTCGACCTCGTCGCATCCAAGCGCGCGAACGATGGTACCTGGCGCTCCGAGGGCCGTTACTGGCATCGGGGAAGACATTCGGCCGCCAATACGGAAGTGGTCGACTGGGGCCACGATGGGCCGAATGAGATGATCACCCTGAATGCCCTCCGAGTCCTCGTGAAGTCACGCCGAATCTCGTAGCGTTGGTGTTTGGGAACCGCCAGCCAACGACCCCCTAGCGCCGTGGGTGAGGGAGCGGCGAGTCGTGGGGTTCCTGCCCTCGTGGAATTCGTTCCTCCCAGCGGGTACTTTCCCGGGCCGACCCAACACTGTGGGAGCGCCCGGTGGACCGTGTCGCAGGGTCCGCGGAGGTCGTCGGAGAAGTGGTCAAGCAGGGATGGGGTTAGCGAGGTTTCGCCCCGGGCGCCCTGGCGAGATCCCCCAACCGGGGGACGACCTCGGAACTCCTTCTCTTAGGGTGGCTGAGCAGGGTTCGATCGGTTGCGACTCCAGTTTCATGCCCGGGCTCCGCCCGGGAACCTGCGTCCTTCTCGGGGAAACCCGTGAATCAAGAGGGCAGCCGCGTCGCAAACCGGGAAAGTTCCCAAGAACTTCTCACTTCCTCTCAGTGACGAGGGAATAGACGTAGTCCACCATGTCGTAGAACGCCTTCGACTTCCGGTCACGGGGGCGGGGCAGCTTCACCGGGACCCCCGCGAGCACGGTGCTTGGACGGTTGGAGAGGACGATGATGCGGTTCGCCATGATCAGGGCCTCCTCGATGTTGTGCGTTACGAGGATGACGGCCTCGGGGGGGATGGAGGGATCCTCCCACAGTTGGAGCACTTCGTCCCTCAGGCTCTCGGCGGTGAGGGGATCGAGCGAGGAGAAGGGTTCGTCCATGAGGAGAACGGAGGGATCGACGATGAGCGCGCGGGCGAGGCCCACGCGCTGTCGCATCCCGCCCGAGAGTTCCCTCGGATAGGCCTCTTCGAAGCCCACGAGGCCCGTGATGGAGAGGTACTTCTCGACGAGCTCGCTCTGCTTCTCGGCAGAGACCCCTCTCGCCTCGAGCCCGAGGGTCACGTTCTCCTTCACCGTCAACCACGGGTACAGCGCGAAGCTCTGGAAGACCATGGTCATCTCCTTGCGCACATCGGTGACGGGGGTTCCCTTGAAACGGATCTGCCCGCCGGAGGGATGATCGAGTCCCTGGATGAGTCGGAGGATGGTCGATTTTCCGCACCCGGACGGACCCACGATGGCCACGAAATCGTTGTCCGCCACCGAGAAGGTCACGTCCTTGATGATCTCCATGCTCCCGTGGCGCACGGGAACCTTCTTGGAAATCCCCTCAACATCTATGAGCGCCATATTCCTCCCGGAACTAATCGTACCGGTACTTCTCCGTGGCGATGCGGTAGAGGGGCCTCCATATCAACTTGTTGACCACGACCACCGTTAGGGTAAGCGTGAGGAGGGCGGTCACCATGAGGGGAAAGCCCCCTGCGATGCCTGTGGGAGGGGCAAAGACCCCGAGATCGATGAGCTCCCCCAGTCCCAGGACGCTGATGTGCTGGTTCCCGTAGCTCAGGTACTCCGCGATGACGAGCGTGTTCCATCCTCCGCCCAAGGCGGTGATGGACCCCGTCACGAACGCCGCAAAGGTGCCGGGGAGGACCAGTTTACGGTAGTAGGGACGTCCCTTCAGGCCCATCGATCGGGCGGCCTCTTCGAGGTCGGGAGGGATGGTGCGGAGGCCGGAGTAGAGGTTGAAGAAGAGATACCAGAGCATGCCGGTCACCACGACGAAGATCACGGCCGATTCGGTCCCGATGACATCCTTGAGGCTGAAGAGGAAGAGCGGAAAGAGGGCCGTGGCCGGAATGCTCGCGATGACCTGGATCACGGGCATGCCGAACCTCGTGCCCCGACGGCTTCGGAAGATCCAGAGGGCGAGGGGGAAAGCGATGGCGAGGGACACGAGGTAGGCGAGGAATACCCGTCCGGCCGAGAAGGCGAGGGCGAGCGGGATCAGCCGGATGTAGTGCAGCGCCGTCGGAGAGATGGGGGAGGTGTAGGTGCTGTACACCCCGACCCCGAGGACGATGAGGAGCAGCCAACCCACGACGAGAATGATCCCCAAAGCCAGGTAATGAAGGGAGTTCCGGGCAATCATGTGGGACTTCTTCGAAGGGACGAGTTCCGGGGTTGGGGAGGGCTGCCGGGCTAGGGCACCGAGGGTACGTTCCCCGAGGCGGGTGAGGGGTCGGCGGACCACGCTGGCCCCGCGGACGAAGGCCCGGCCGACGATGCGGGACGCCCGTCGATCTGCGGCAGCGCCCGGGAGTTCCCCGGCCTCACCGCTGGGGGACACATCGTAGCGGTACTTTTCCGCCCACTTCGAAAGGGGTCTCCACAAGAGGAAGTTCAGGAGCATGATCACGAGCACGAGGACGAACACTCCGGCCAGGATGGTGCCGGGGTTCCCTCCCGCGGCGGCGCGCAGAAGGTACGTCCCAATGCCGGGCAGCGCGATGGTGGTCGTATAGGTGGAGAAGATCTCGGAAGTGACCAGATAGTACCATCCGGCCGTCCAGGAGAGGACGGAGTTGTACACCAGCCGGTTCGCGGTGGAGGGGAGGAACAGCCGGCGGGCGCGTTGCCACCCCCGGACCCCCATCGAATCCGAGACCTCCTTGAGGTCCCCCGGGAGCGATTTCACGGATTCGTAGACGCCGAATGCCATGTTCCACGACATCGAGGTGAAGATGAGGAAGACCGCGGCGAAGTTGGGCCCGACGATGCTCTGGGGTCCGGTGAGACTCACGAAAAAGACGATGGCCACGGGAAAGAAGCCCATGATGGGCACCGATTGGAGGATGTCCAGGATCGGAAGCAAGATGCGCTCCGCCACGCGGGAGGTCGCGGCAAAGTAGCCGTACGTGATCGCAAAGGCCAGCGACAGGAGGTACGCGAGCACCATGCGGACCAGCGAGGCCCCCATGTCCCAGCCCGCCTCGGGAAGGTTCTGAAGAAAAACCACGATCAACGCCGACATGTCCCTGACCGCGCGTCCTCAGGGAAGAGGGGGAGGCCTCCGACTGTATAAGGGTGGGGTGTCAGGACCGAAGAGCGTGGGGAAAGTCAGCTCAGTCCGGTTGAGTGAGGTGGTGGAGGAGTCCCTCGAACTCCTCCGGTTCGAGGGGTGGCACGCGGGCCACCTCGAGGTTCTGGGTGACATGCTGCGGGTCCTTGTGCCCTACCAACGGTGCGAGGTGTCCCGGCGCGCCGCGGGCGAACTGGAGCGCTTCCCGGGGCGGGAGCTTCCCCTGCAGGAGCGGGACGGAAGAGAAGGTCCCGAGTCCCAGGGTGCGGGCCGCGTCGAAAAGGGTCCGGAGCTCCCCCTCGACGGGCTGGTTCTTCCGGAGCGCCGCCTCGGGCATCGCCATATTGAACGGGAATTGCACGAAGCGGAATCCGTGGTCCGCTCCTCCGGCGGCTCGGGCGACCCCGACGGCCTCCTCGAGCGCCAAGTAGCCGGAGGCGTTGGCGGGGAGACGCAGGGTGTCCCAGGTGGCGAGCCCGTAGTATCGGATCTTTCCCTCGGTGCGGCAACGCTCCAGGAAGTCGAAGGCGGAGCGGAGCCGCTCCAGGAACGCCTCCTTCCCGAGGAGGGGAAGGTGCTCGTCCGTCACGTTGTGGAGGTAGAGCAGGTCGATGGTGTCGACCCCGAGACTGGCGAGGCTCTTCGGGAGCTCCTCCGCGAGGAAGGGGACGCTCAGGCAATTGCACTCGGAGGCGACCTCATCCCCCCGGATCTTCCCCTCATCCTCGAGGCGCGCGAGGGCCGCACGGTCGGCGGTGTAGCCGTTCTTCGTGGCGACGAAGAGCTCGTCCCTGCGCACCACACCAAGTTCGAGGAGGCTCCGCAGAGCCTGGCCGATCGCCTGCTCTCCCCTTCCGTTCCGGTAGTTGATGGCGGAGTCGAGGACGTTCACCGCCCCGCTCGAGACCGAGGTGACCGCCGCCGCGGTCACCCGCCGGTCGGTCGGCTCGTCGGGCCGGCCGAGATAGGTCCCCATCCCGAGGCTGGAGAAAGTGAGATCGAGAAAGGTGCGGAAATGTCCCGGGTCGGTACGGTCCTCGCGGCCCGCCCGTTCGGCGAACCGGGCCGTCCCCTCGGGCGAGGCGTGGCCGGGGAGGCGGCCGGGCCCTGTCACGGAGTGCGCTCGACCCACGTGGTCAGGAGCCGGATGACCTCATGGAAGTAGCGGGGGTCCAGGCTCTCCTCCGCGTCGTGGATGTGGGCCGTCTCGTCCATCGCCCCGACGACCACGACCGGCATGGGGTCTCCCCGCGGGGTCGTGATCCGGCGCAGGGCGCTGGCGTCCGTCCCTCCATATTCTCCGTAGATGCCGACGGTCCTCCCGCTCACCTCGGAGAAGATGCGGCGCAGGCTCTCGACCCGGGGATCGGACGGGGAGATGAAGTAGCCCGAGCGCTCCCGCCCGGGAGGCACGTCCGCCTTGACCCCGGCGACCTCGTTCTCCAACTGGCGGAAGTAGTTGCGGAAGATCTCCAGCGCCTGCTCAGCCTCCATCTCCGGGGGAGAACGGAGGTCCAGCGTCATCGTGGCGCTCTCGACCCGTCCGTCCTCCAGGGCCCCGGCCTGCAGGGCCTCGAGCAGAAGGCGGGCAGACTCCGGGACCGGGTTGTGGGCCCGATGAGGATAGCCCCCGTGGCCGGAGCGTCCCACCACCTCCGCAACGAGTTCCCCTTCCGAGGCCTGGATGCGCAGTTGGAACGGGAGCCGGACCTGGGAGGTGAGCACGGACTCCAGTTTTCCCAGGGCCGACGTCTTACCAGCGAAGGAGAGCTTCACGACGGCCGGGATCTGGTTGGCGGCCAGCGAAGCGGAGCGCAGGGCCGTCAGTTGAGCAACCGCCCCCCCGGTAGCGGGGGCGCGGAGGTGGGTGAGGGTCAGGGTGGCCCGGCCGGTGATGTGGGCGTTCGGGGGCTCGCCTTCGGGCTCGGGAGGCGAAGGAAGCGCGGAGACCCAGGAGGCGGCGACCGTTCGGAACTCGGTCAGCGATTCCGTCACCCGCAGGAACTCCGTCACGCGGGATTTGGGGGGAAGGGAAACGTCGACGAACGAGACACCGCTCGAACCCGCGGCGACGTAGGGGGAGCCGTCGGGGATGACCGTCATGAGCCCCGAGAGGATCGCCTCCGGGCTCCCGGACGGAAGCTCCGCATCGTGTTCCCGGAGAGCCTCGATGCCGCCCGCCCCTCCGGTCTCCTCGTCGCAGCAGGCGATCATGCGGACGTTCACCCGGAGGTCGTCCCGCCGGGCCAGATCCCGGAGGGCCAGAAGTCCCGGGACCACGCCGCTCCCGAGGTCGTCGGCCGCCCCGCGGCCGTAGTAGCGTCCGTCCTCCCGCCGGGTCAGCTCGTGGGGGGGGCTCTTCCACCGGGTGAGTTGCTCGTCGGGGACGGGAACGACGTCGAAGTGGGAGACGATCAGGAGTCGGTCCTTCTGCCCTCGGTTCAGGTCGACGATGACGTTCGGCCGCGGCTCGGCGAACCGATGGGAACCGTCCTTGAGCTCCTCCCGCGCATCCCAGACACGGGCCTCCAACCCCAGGTCGCGGGCCCGGCGGAGGAGCACCTCCGCTGCCTTCGCATAGTTGCGCTTCTCGATCCTCCCTCCGCCCGGATCCTCTAGGTTGGTGGTGTCGAGATGGACGAGTTCTGCGAGCAGATGCTCGGCCTCGCGGTCAAGGCCTTGGTTCGGGGAAGGGGTCCCCGGGGAGTGGGGAGCGGGAGGCATGGGCTCCGGTTACGCGTCTTTGTCCGTGGAACCGTTCCCGATGAGGACGTCCTCGTCGACCTCGACATCGGACTCCTCCTCGAGGCTCTTGAAGCACTCGGGGCAGATGAACGACACGGACGCTGTTTCCGGGGAGTTGAGGGCGGACCAGCCCTTCGCCGAGAAGGTCATCTCACCGACGGGGATGTCACCGTTGCCCTGAAGTTGGGTCACCGCCCCACAGTCGCCCACGCACTTGACCGAGAGGCCCTCCTTGGGGCCGGACTTCCCTGGCTTGGACGGCGCTTCCTTTCCCTTTGGCTGTTTGGTAGGCATGCCTAGTTTGAGCCGGAGGGGAAGATAGGCTTTTGGGATGCGTACTCGCTTCCGGAGCCTGGGCAGGGCCCGCCTCTCCAACTACTGATACGGGGGAGGCGGCGGATAGACGGGCGGCCCGACCACGATGAACGCGGGCTGGACGGGCTTGAAGGTGAGCGCAAGGATGCCTCCGATGAGCGCCAGGAGGAAGCCGATGAAGAACCCGCCGAAGGCGACGACCCAGCTCAGGAGCGCGAAGACGATGATGAGGGCTCCCCACACCACTTTGGCGCCGGGATCCCGGTAGACCATGTATCCGGAAATGCAGACCAGGACCCCTACGACGACCCCGATGAACCCGAGGACGTAGACGCTGACGCCGAACATGATGAGGAAGAAGGCGAAAAAGGCCCCAAGGGACATGAGGGTGATGCCCCCCAGGACAATGAAGATGCCTCCTATCAGGGAAAGGACGAACGCGCCCGTCGGCCGCTCGTTCGGTGGTTGCGGCGGGGGTGATGCCTGAACGTACATGCCTAGGGTAGACCCGGAGAGGACAAAAGCCAGCCCCCTCTGGAGCCGGTCGGTCCCTCTCCCGCTACTTCTCCTTGGGAACGGGCGTGGAAGGCGGGAAAGGTCGGACGGCCGGAGGAAAGTGCTCCGCGACGATCCGCGAGACGTCCCCGCGGGCGAAGAGGACCACAATGATCGCCGCAGCGTAGATCAAGAAGAAGGCCACCGCGTAGAGGAAGTAGAGCCAGCGCCAGGTCAAAAGGAGGGTCCCCGCATCCGACAACGCGAATCCCAGAAGGGCACCTGAGACCAGTCGCAAGGAATTGGAGGATTCTCTCTTGCCCAGGCTCTGGGTGAGCCAGTCCACGGTGGCCAGTAGCGGCGCCAAGGCGATGAGGAGTTGGGGAATGGGAAGAAAGAGCTGCTCACGGAAGAAGGAACTGAGGACGAACACGAGCAGGAAGGCGAACCCGCCCAGGGTCTGGCCCGTGCAGCGGGAGCAGACCCTGACACGACGATGGCCCAGAGACAGGCAGAACGTCCGATTGTATCGGGAAGGAATATGATGGGAGAGGAGAAACTCCTTGGGATTCACTCCCTTTCCGTTGCTTTCGGCCACCACCTTCTGGCAGGTAAGCGGTTATATATCTGCTGGCTGTGCTCGCCACGATATGGCAGCACAACCGATGATGGTAGCGGGCCCGGTCGAGTACAAGCGGCAGTATTCCCTGATCATTCTGGTCGTTCTAATCATCGTTTGTTGGCCAGCTGCGATCATCTACTATTTCACCCGCCCGAAGGTCCCGGTTCAGCAACTGGGTACCTATCAACCTGTGGCCGCCCAGCCTGCCTACTACCAGCCTGCCCCGGCCCAGGGCCAGTACACCGCGCCCCCCGTCGCCGCAGCCCCCGCCCCGGCAGCCGCCCCCGCACAGGCCCCAGCCGCGGGAGGAGTGCCTACCTGCAAGACCTGCGGCAAGCCCGCGACCTTCGTCGCCCAGTACAACCGCTACTACTGCTACAACTGCAAGCAGTACGTCTGAACGGACCGGATTCTTCTTCCGGCACTGGGGCCCCCCTCCGGGGGGGCTTGACGGTGACCCTTCGGGTCTAAGGGAGTTCCATCAGCACCGGCTCTGGGGATTCTCCCTCCCGGGTTGAGGGCTGTCCAGGCTGTTAAATCGATAGGGGCCTTGGGCCGCCGTTGGGGACCTTCCTTTCCTACGGTGGGAGTTAAGCGAGCCTTTGCAGAGGTGAGATGGCATGCGGGGGTCGAGGCTTCTTCTCAGCGCGGCTCGAAGAGCCAGGGTCGGCCGGGGTGAGTTCACTCAGGCATCGAGAGCGGGCTGTACCGTGCAATGAGGTCCTTGAAGACGTCCGTCACATCCTCGCACCGGTCGGTGATGACCTCCAGCCGCTCGTAGAAGTCCTTCATCTTGATGATCATGACCGGGTCGTGCTTCTCGCCGAAGAGCTTGGCGAGTTCCACCCGCAGCAGGTCGTCGGCCTCGTTCTCCAGCCGGTTCACGTCGATGATCACCTTCTGCAGGGCGTCGGCATTCCCCTGCAGGAGGTCGTCAAGGGCGTCGATGCCGTCCGCGACCCCCGCGACACACTGCTCCACGATCTTGGAGAAGGCGACGAGGTCGGGGGAGCCTTCCGTGAGATGGTACGTGGTGACGCGGGCAGAGACACCCTCGATCCCGTCCATGATGTCGTCGAGCGAGGAAGCGAGCGAGCTGATGTCCGAGCGGACCGAGGACTTCATCCGCTTGTTGTTGACCTCGATGTAGATCTCGTGCACCCGCTCGTCCGCGGTGTGCTCGATGACCCGGATCTTCTCGACCCTGGCCGCCCCCTCCTTTCCGGGCTCCGAAAGGAGAGCCGTGAGCTCCACCGAGCCCTTCCTCAGGAGATCGGTGAGGGCGGAGAGGTAGGGCTGGAAGCGTTCGATGACGAGCTCGAGCTCATCCTCCCGGGAGACATCCTCGAGGGTCCGTCCGGCGGACTCGGGGGTGAGGGCAAGGCTGATCAGGAGGCCGGCGAAGGAGGCGAGCGCCAGGATGTCGAGCATGAAGGGCAGCCCGTAGGAAAGGACGATGGTGCTGAAGAAGAAGGTCGCAATGGCCGCTCCCACCTTGCCGGAAGCGGCCGAGATCCCGTGTCCGCTCGCACGGAACTTCGTCGGGAAGACCTCGCTCGGCAGGACGAAAGTGGTGGTGTTCGGACCCATGTTGGCGAAGAAGAAAGTGGTGGCGTAGATCGTCAGGAAGATCCAGACGTACCCGGATTTCAGCGCGTCAAAGGTGGAGGCCACGACGAAGAAGGAGAGGGCCATGATCCCGAAACCCAGGATCTGGAGGTTCCGTCGACCGAACTTATCGATGAGAGCCACCGCCCCCCAGTAGCCGGGCACGGAGGCGAAGATCGCGATGAGGATGTTCCCCTCCGCGAGGGAGACCAGGTAGCCGTGGACGTTCGTCACCTTCGTGGCGAAGCCGATGGCGGTGAGGACGGTCGGGTTGAAGATGTTGGAGGAGTAGAACGCCACGTCGACCAGGAACCAGGAGGCCGCCGTGCCGAAGAGAACGATCCCGTAGCGCTTCATGAAGGTCCCGAGGCTGACCTTGACCGTGCGCGTGTACTGGGTGCCGTTGGTGGACATGCTCGTGCCCGTGAGCCCTTGCACCGCCTTCGCGGCCGCCCCGAGGTCCCCCTTCACCTTGATGGTGAAACGGGGGGTCTCGGGCATCCGGGTCCGGAAGTAGATGGTCGCGAGGGCCGGAACCGCCCCGAGCCCCAGGACGATGCGCCAGGTAAGGTCCAAGGAGGCGGTCGGAATGAACACCAAGGCCGCCATGGTGACCACGGCCCCGGTGAGCAGTCCGAAGCCCTGCATCGCGAAGACGCTTGCGACAAGACGTCCCCGGCTGCGGACGTTGGCGAACTCGCTCATGATGGTGGCGGACAGCGGATAGTCCCCGCCGACCCCCACCCCCACAAAGAACCGCCAAACGGCCAGCACCACGAGGAGGCTCACCCCCAGGAAGGGCTCAGCGAGGGCACTCCCCACGGAAGCGACCGCCATGATCGTCAGCGTCACCGCATAGATCTTCTTGCGTCCCCAGCGGTCCGCCAGGATGCCGAAGAGCACCTGGCCCACGACGGCCCCGAAGAGGGCGGAGGCGCTGACGGCGGAGATCTCCCAGAGGGGGATCTTGGAGGGGGCTCCGAAATAGACGAAACCGAGGATGGGAAGGACGAGGGAGATGACGAAGAGATCGTAGGCGTCCGAGAAGAAGCCCATCCCCGCGATAACGATCGTCCGCATGTGGAAGCGCTGCGTCTTCGCGGAGTCCATCTCGCCCAGGATCTTGCGCTCCTCTTGCATCATGGGGCTTCTCTGGTGCGGAGGAACTTGGGATTACATATATAGGATATGAACATAGACTATAGAGGCCTATACACTCTCTATATTTTTCCTCCGTAGCGTGCGGATCCCCAGGCCGCTCCGACTCCTCCCTCCCGTAGGGTCCCTGCCGCCGACAAGAGGGGTCATTCGCCGAGGGAGCGGAAGAAATGCTAAATAGGGGCATGTATTCCTTTGGCACGTCATGCTTACACAAGCATCTCTGTTCTGTCTCGTTGTTCAGGGGTGACCATGTCCCCGAAGCTATCTGTTCGATCTCTTCGCGAGCGCCTTGAGGCCCGCAGGATGCTCACCTTCGCGGTGGCCGCCGTCGTCGTCTTTTCGGGCTACGGGGTTTTCACCCCGGCCCAACTGCGCTGTGCCCTCCCTGGATCCGTCGGCTGCCCCGGGGGTCTCCTCGGCGCCCCGAGGGTCGTTGCGACCCCGGGATCGCAGTGGTTCAACATCACGATGTACGACTACGGCTTCTGGATCGTCGACACCGTGACCGGGGCCAACGAGTCCAACAGTTGGAACCTCTACGAGGGTTGGACCGTCAACGTCAACGGAACGAGCCTGCCGCCCGACCCCTCCGTCGGGGGAACCAACCAGCACGGCGCCGGGCTTGACATCAATGGAAACTACCTCATGAGCCTCCCAGGGCCGGTCGGCTCCTGGCAGAGCACGAGCTTCACGGCCCCCAGCACCCCTTCCACGGGGAACGATATCTTCTGCACGATCTACTGCGGTCCCGGCCACTCCAGCCAGCGTTTCAGCATCGTCAACGTCGTGGCTCCGCCCCCCACCGTATCGGTGACCGCCTCCCCCACTTCCGGGGCGGTCCCTCTCGCCGTCTCCTTCACCTCGACGGTGAACGGTGGGGCCTCTCCCTACACCTATTCGTGGGACTTCGGGGACGGGAGTGCAGCCGCGACCACGGCCAACCCCTCTCACACCTATTCGATCTCGGGGACCTTCACCGCCTCGGTGGTCGTCACGGACAGCAGCGGGGCCTCGGCCAAATCCTCGGTCACGATCACCGTGAGCGGGGCGGCATCCCTGGTTGCCTCTGCTTCGGCGACTCCCACCTCGGGCACCGTTCCTCTCGCGGTCAGCTTCACCGGCTCGGCCACCGGGGGCGCTTCCCCTTACAACTACAGTTGGGCGTTCGGGGACGGCGGCACGGGTTCCGGGACCACGGCCACCCACACGTACGTCTCCGCGGGGAATTACACGGCCACCCTGACCGTCACGGACAGTTCGGGTACGAAGGCCAAGAGCAATGTCAAGATCACCGTCTCGAATTCCCTCCCGGCGCTCTTGGTGACCGCCACCGCTTCCCCCTCCTCGGGCACCGCACCGCTCTCGGTCAGTTTCACAGCCACCTCGAGTTCCGGTACGGCCCCCTACACGGCTGCCTGGCAGTTCGGGGACGGCACGGCCGGGAGCGGTACGTCCACGACCCACACGTACAACTCCGCTGGTAGCTACCAGGCCTCGGTCACCCTCACGGATTCGACCGGGCGTGTCGGCAAGGCATCCACCTACGTCAACGTCACGGGCGGTGTGACCAAGCCCCTCGCAGTGTATGTGACCACGAACGTTTCCGGGGGAACCGCACCCCTCACGATCTCCGCCCAGGCCTCCATCTCCGGAGGGACGGGCGCCTACCCCACCATCTCGTGGAACCTGGGGGATGGGACGACCCAGAGCGGATCCTCCACGGTCGTCCACACCTACACCTCGGCCGGGACCTACGACATCACCGTGACGGTCACGGACTCCTCGGGCTCCACGGCCAAGAACGGGACCACGGTCACCGTGTCCGGCGCCTTGGCCCTGGGAATCACGGTGGCGCTCAACTCGACCGAAGGCGACGCTCCCTTCAACGAGACCGCCTCGGCCAGCGTCTTCGGAGGGAGCTCCCACTTCAACGCCGTCACGTGGGACTGGGGGGATGGGTCCACCAGCACCGGCACGACGGTGAACCACACCTACACGACCCCCGGCTCGTACACCATCACCGCGAAGGTCACTGATTCCAAGGGAGCCACCGCGACGAACACCACGAGTGTGAAGGTGGATCCGTCGGACACGGGCACGATCCAGGCGAACTACACGGGCGCGGCGGCCCCGGTCTCCATCACCTTCACCTTCGTTCCCTCCACCGGCTCTGATCTCGATCTGAACATGGTCCACTGGAATTTCGGCAACGGGGTCAACAAGGTCGGGCCCGCCACGGTCACCGAGAACTACACCAAGAGCGGTTCGATCCACGTGACGGCCTGGACGAACGACTCGCTCGGCTACGTGGCCAATGCAACGACCGTGGTGAACATCTCCTCCCCCGGAGGCGGCGGAGGAGGGGGCGGGAAACAGTCCACCGGCACCTACGTTCAGCCCGTGCCCTGGCTCGGGAGCGGGGTGGGCGATCCCCAGACCGATGCCCTGGCCGTCATCTTCTTCCTCGCCGTCGGGCTCCTCTACCTCCTCGTCACGGGTCCCCGCATCAAACCCAAGAAGCCCTCTCCGGCCGATGGGAAGAAGGGGCCGTCCTCCTCCAGATCTTCCGTTGACTCCGCGGGCGCGGAGGCAGGTGACGGCTGAATGGTCTCGGACGTCCGGTCGCGGAAAGTTCTTCTAGATAGCCGTAGTAGTGTCTCTCCCCTCTGGGGTTGATGATGTCGTTCAATCCGGACGAGTTGGAATACTGCCCTCAATGCGGCGGGGGGCTCACCGGAACGGGCATATGTTTCACGTGCCAGGTCGTGTGGGAGAGGGCGGACAGCCTCCCGCCGACCCCCCCTCCTCCACCGGTCCACTCCGCGCCCAACCTGAAAGCTCCGCGCTGCCCGTGGTGCCTCGCCCCGCTCGATCCCCGGGGCCATTGTTGGAACTGCCTCGTTGTCTGGGCCGAAGGCTACCTGCAGGGAAGTCCCTACGTCGCCCCGGGGGCTCAGGCCCGATCGGGGGCCGCGGGAAGACCCGCCGCCGCTCCCCCGCGGCAGCCGGCCGTCCCCCGCAAGCCTCCCTCCAAGCTGCAGAAACACTACCGCCGTTTCCTCTCCTACATCCCGCCCGCACGCCTGATCTGGATCTTCCTCGGGATCCTCATCTACGAGGTCGGGGGCTTCTCCTCCGTGGATTCCGCGAGCGCAGTGCTCGGGATCCTCGTGCTCGCGGTCGTGGCCGATCTCTTTGCCCAGTACACGCGGTTCGTACGCCTCCGGATCCCTGACGCAGCCATCGCCATGGGGATGTTCCTGGCGCTCCTCGTCGAACCTCCCTACTTCTCGCTCGAGCTCGCGACGATCGTGCTGCTGACCATCCTCTTCCGCCACCTAGTCCGCCAGAACGGGCGCCCCTGGCTCAATCCCACCGCCCTCGGGCTCACCATCGCCTTCTTCCTGTGGGGGACCGCGGTCCCGTGGAACGTGGGCGGGCCGGACCCGAGCGGTTACCCCTCCACGTCGGAGATCGTGATGATCGCCTTCGGTATCGGCCTCATCCTCCGGCAGAAGAGCTCCTGGGTCATGCCGGCGGCCTTCTTCGCCACGGTCATTCCCCTCCTCATCATCTCTCCCGTCTTCGTGGGCGGCAAGATCGTGCTCTCCACGTTCTCCTTCCTCACCACCGTGCTCTCCCCCCTCATCCTCTTCTTCGGCTTCTATATGGTGCCCGAGCCGCGGACGTCCCCGGGCGGGAAGAAGCGCATGATGATCTACGCGATCGTCGTCGCGGTGGCCTCGGTCGTCATCCCGATCCTGCTCTACGAGGTCCCGGCGTACGGCGCGCTGGGCTCGGTCGCGCCCTTCCTCGCCCTCTTCGTCGGGAATCTCTATGCCGTCGCCGTGCGCCACTCCGGGACCGGACCGACCGTGGCCCGGAAGACGACCTCTTCGGCGTCCCGGCAGCCGCGGTATGTGGGCGCCGTGATCTCGAGCTATCAGGGCTCCTACTATCAGACGTCCCGTTCCCCGTAGACCCCCTTCGACACCGATCGTTGGGGGTCTCTGACCCAACCGGTTCAGCGAGCCATTATCACCGGCCCGGGCCTTGTGGGGGATGTCGCTATGGTCGCGCCCCCTACCACCGAGTCATCTCCTCGCCCCTCGGTCGGTCCCTCCCTCACCCCGGAGGAGCGCCGTCGGCTCCGCGATGGGACCCCCGAGGAGCAATGGGCCCTTCTGCGGAAGCTCTCGCAGGACCCTAACTTTTCTGACCCCTCCCCGCTGCAGGAGGCCCTCTCCTCGGTGAGTCCGACGGTCCGGAGCGGAGCCCTCTGGTTGCTGAAGAGGATGGGAGCCAGCGAGCTCTGGGAATCCCTCCTGCCTTACCTCAAGGATCCCGATCCGCGGGTGCGTGCGTCGGCCGCGGAAACGTTGGGAGACCTTCGTCAGACCGGTGCGATCCCGGCGCTGACCGAGGCGCTGGCCGACCCTTCTCCTGAGACCCGCCTGCACGCGGCCTGGTCGCTCTGGTCTCTTCATGCCACCACGGCCGCCGGGGCCCTCCGCCCCCTGCTGCACGATCCCGAGGCTCCCGTGCGCTGTGCGGCGGTGACGGCCCTGGGACGCTTCGGACACCCTTCGGATCTTGACCTCCTCCTCGAAGCCCTGGCGGACCCCTCGGACAGGGTCCGTAGGAACGCGCTCCTTGCGCTCCGCGGCTACGACTCGAGGGCGCTCGGGGAAAAGATCCGTCCGTTTCTCTCCGATCCTTCGTCCCGGGTCCGCATCGCGGCGGCCGTGACCCTTGGCGAAATCGGAGACAGGGGATCGGTCCCCGCCCTCCTAGAACACTATCCCGGCGAGGACAACTTCGGGCATCCGGCAATCCTCGTCGCCCTTGGAAAGATCGGGGACCCGAGGGCCGTGCCGGTCGTCACGGGGGCACTCCGGGACAAGAACTACTCGACGGTCATCTGCGCACTCTGGGTGGTCGGAGCGATGCGGATCAAGAGTGCCCGCTCCGAGGTCCTGCCCCTGCTCACGGCCCGGTCCGTCCGGGTGAGGGGCGCCACCCTCGAAGCCCTGGGCCGACTGGGGAACCCGGAGGACCTTTCTCTCCTCGTGCCGGCGCTCAGCGACACGGATCCTTGGATCCGCCGAGGCGCCACCCTGGGCCTGGGATATCTGGGACGCCCCGAGGCGGCGTCGCCGCTCCTTCCCCTCCTGCGTGACCCGGATCCCGAGGTCCGACTTGGCACGGTGTGGGCCCTTGGGGTGATCGGTGCGCGGGCCGCGATCCCTGAGATGCTCCGTCTTCTCGAGGAGGAGATCCTCAGGTGGACCCGAACGGGCTCGGTTTCCCCTTCTGGGGTGGACGAGGGCACGGTGGTGGCGGAGGGAGAGGGTGCCGTGCGGTTGATCAGCGATGCCAAGGAGATCCTCCTTGACACGCTCCTGCTTTCCCTGGCCCGGTTGGCGGAGCTGGAGGGGGAGGGATTGAGGCTGAGGATGCGGGAGTCGCTGGGACGTCTCCCTCCCGAACTGCAGGAGCTTCGCGTGCGACTACCCCAGGCCGAGCCCCGCCGCGTTCCGCTGCAGAGACTCTCCCGACGGGAGCTGGTGGAGGTGCTGCCTTCGAGAGAAGCGGGCCGCGGGCCCGGGCGGGTTCCGGCTTAGCCGGCCCCGGGGATTCCCCGGAACTGAACGTCAGGCGCCGCTCCGGTAGGAACGGGGGCGGAGTCCGACACGAAGGCCATCACCCGTGCGGGCCAGAGAGCGAGGGTGAGTGCGAACCCGCTGAGGAGAAGGTGTTGGAAGGCCCAGTGGAAGTAGAGCGCAGGGCCGAGGGGCAGGTCAGGGGGGATCGCTCCCCACGCGGCGGGGGCTCCGAAGTAGCCCAGCAGCTCGTTCAAGAATCCTCCGAGCCCCATCGACGTGAGCGACGGTGGAACCCCGACGCCCCAGGTGATCGCAGCGACGACCATAGCTGCGCGCACGAGGTTGGATCGAAAGCCTCGGAAGAGCCGACGGAACAGGGCGTACGACTCGCGGGGCAGGAATCCCGCGGCCATCGCAGCCGAGGCCAGTAGCTGGTGTTCGAAGATCCAGTGGTACCAGAGCGAGGGGCCCGCCGTGAGAGGGTTGATCTCCCCCCATTCCACGAACATCGCCAGCGACCAGGTGATCCCGGCCACGAGGAGGCCCAACCGGAGCAGCAGGCTCCCGGCGAAACGACGATCGATGGGGGCGAGCGAGCAGCCTCGCTCGGTCTGCCGCACCGTGTACTCCTGAACGAGGAGGCTTACACCGATGATCACGATCTGGAAGACGCTGATGTACCACTCGTTGTCGAGGATCTGGTTCGTCCCGACCGAGCTCAGTCCCGCGACCACGGAGACCACGCCGGGCCCAACGCAGGTGATGCAGCAGCAGGCCCCGAGCGCCGAGACCCCGGCGATGGCGGGCACCACGCCGCTCGCGGCCGTCCCGAGTTGGGAGGGCGGGTTCCGGGAGGCGGTGCGCAGGGCCCACCAGGAGCGGATGGCTACCGCCGCCACCACTGTCCCGAGGCTGACCCCGACGATCGAGACAAGCATGGTCACCGTCGTCAGCATCGGGAACTGGAGGAAGACCCCGGGACCTGTGATCACGAAAGCGGGGAAGTTCCACCAGGCCCCGCTCCACCAAGGGGTTCCCCAGGTGTAGACGATCAGCGTCCATCCGCCGTTCCAGGACCCGAAAAGAACCATCTCGCCGGTGAACATCACAAGGAGGGCGTAGACGATGCCGACGTAGATGGCATAGTTTCGGTAGGGACGTACAATGGCCCGGAGATGCGGGAGGGTGAGGTAGTCGACCACCGTCCGGACCTTGGTGGCCAGGGGTCCGGGGGGACGCCGCTGGGGTAGCGGGGACTTCCCCGCCTCTTCGTCCATGATGGCCATCGGAGAAAGCCCGGGGGCGTACATGAAGATTCCTCTCAATCACTATATAGTGCGAGCCGTACCTCGTCCTCCGGGCCCCCATGGAAACGCTCCTCCTCCTCTACCTCCTCGGTCTGGCCCTGGCGGCGGCCGCCGCCTACTTCTTCTTCGGTTCCTTCGTTCTCGGTGCGGGTTACCAGCCTACGCCCGCCCGGGTGGCCCGGCGGATGGTCGAGCTCGCCCAAGTCGGTCCTCACGACGAGGTGCTGGACCTCGGCGCCGGGACGGGGGGGTTGGTGTTCCTCTGCGCCGCCCAGGGAGCCGACGTGACCGGGGTCGAAGTGGAGCCGCTCCGCTTCCTCTTCCTCCGCCTCCGAAGGTCCCTCAGTCCCTACCGGGCCCGGGTGAGGATCGTCCGCGAGAACATGTTCCGCACCGATCTCCGTCGGGCCACCGTGGTGGTAGTCTTTCTCTGGCCCGGCGCCATGGAGCGCCTGAAGCCGAAGTTCGAAACCGAGCTCCCTCCCGGGGCCCGGGTAGTGAGCTACTGGCACCCGGTCCCTGGGTGGACCCCGGACCAGGAAGATCCTCCCCTCCGGGTCTACCTCTACGTGAAGAAGGAAGCTCCGGTGACGGGCGAGAACTAAAGTCGGCGGATCTCGAAGCGGGCGTTGGTGCGCAGGTTGAGCACATCCTTGGCCCGGCCCCGGTTGACCGCAATCTCCACGAAACCGAAGCTGGACCCCAGGATCCCGAGGGCCCCTACGGGGATATCCTCGTACGTGCGGGCAACCGTCGCCCGGTAGGAACGTCCCTCGGTGAAGAGGGCAACGGTGTCCCCGGGGGCAGCGAAGCCGCGGAAGAACCCCGCCGAGGGCAGGTTGGTGATGACGTTCCCGAAATGGTCCACGTGGAGCGCCATGACGCTCAACGTCCCCGAGCCGAGCCCTGGGGCCGGGAAGCGGAGCCGGATATGGTCCGTGGGCGAACCGAGCTCCGCCACGGGGACACCCCGGGCCACGAGGGCCGCGGCGCGAGCGAAGAGGTCCCGTCCTTCGAAAGTCGCACTGACGGGGTTTCCCTGGGCGACCTTCTCCCGGTCCAGGCGGTAGGCCCGCGGCTCCCCGAGGAACTCAGCAAAGGGGGCCAGGAGACCGTTGTCGGGCCCGAGGAGCGTGCTCCCGTCCGCGCAGGCGATGGCCAGAGGCTGCCGGCTCCCCCCGACCCCGGGGTCGACGATCGCCACATGGATCGTTCCAGGAGGGAACCCGGCGCATCCGAATCGGAGGAGGAAGGCGCCCTCCAGTATCTGGTGCGAGGGGATCTCGTGGGTCATGTCCACGATGCGGAGGTCGGGGAGGGCCCTGAGGAGGACAGCCTTCACTTGGCCGGCATAGCTCCAGCCGATGTCCGTGGTGAGCGTAACGAGTGGGGATGCCCTCGGAGGGGGCGGGGGGGCTACGGGAGGTTCGACCGGTGGAGCGGGTTCCGAAATCTTGGGCCTGGGGAGTGGACGCCGTTGACCGCCAGTCTTCTTGGTCGTTGGCACCGCTTCAGGACTTCATGATCGCAACGAGGAAGAGCCCCACTGCGATGAGTGCGCCCACGATCGCGGCGACCAGGATGAGGGCCGCCTCCTCGACGATGGCGAGGAGATGGCCAGAGATAGCGTGATATTCGTAGCCGGCGAAGAGTCCTACGACCAATCCAACGATGAGGAGCACGACGCCGATCGTCCGGCTCTTCCCGCTTCCGAAATAGGCGGTGAAGATCCCGGCGAGGATCATGAAGAGCGCAAAGACCAACGCAAGGATGATGAGGAATTCCAGCAGCCCGATCCCCTGGCACGTCCAAGCGCTTCCCACCGCTGATGCGCAACCCGACATAGGTTTAGAACTTGATACCGGTCAGGGTCTTGGTGTCGATCACTCCCTTGACGGCCCGGATCTTATCGACCACGACCTGTCCGAGCGCGTTGAAGTCCTCGGCCTCAACCTTTGCGATGAGATCGTATTCTCCAAAGAGTGGGTGGAGTTCTACGATCTCCTTGACCTTGAGAAGCTCCGAGTAAACCTCGTGTTCCTTTGCTGGTGCAGTGCTGATGAGCACGAACCCCGTAGCCATCGTAAAATCCCTTGGGGTGGCGGAGAAGCCACTTTCTTTATAACATTTCGTATGGTGGGGGTGACCCGCTTGATGAAATGAGGCAAGAAAGGCACGGCCAGCGCCACGGCCCGCAGCGACATGGCCCGCACGGAGAACGCGGCCCCCAGGAGGACCGGCGTCGGCATGAGCGACGCGAGGCCCCTGCACCCGAGCTTGTCAAGGAACGGACCGTAGTCCTTCCCGGACAGGAGCTCGATAGCGGGGATTACCATCCCGGCTACGGCACCTACCGCGAAGGAGGGAAGATCTACGCCTCCGTGGCCGGCATCCTGAGCATCCGGCCCCCGACGATCCGGGTCATCCCTTTCTCCGGTCCCTACATCCCCCAGAACGGGGACGTCGTGATCGCGATCGTGAAGATTGTGGGTCCCACCTATTGGCTGGTCGACCTGCGCGCACCGCATTATGCTCCCCTTCACTACACCGGCACTCCCTGGAAGGTCGAGTACGGGGAGTGCGGGGAATACCTGCGCCCGGGCGACGCCGTGGTGGTCCGGGTCGAGGGGATGGATCAGAGCAAGCGCATCGGGGTCTCCATGAACGGGGACGGCCTCGGCCGGCTTTCCGGGGGGGTCATAGAGGATATATCCCCGACGAAAGTGCCGCGCGTGATCGGCAAGAGCGGCAGCATGATACGTCTCATTGAAACTGCAACGGGGGCCCGCATGACCGTCGGCCAGAATGGCCGGGTCTGGGTCGACGGACCTCAGGAGGCCATCTTCAAGGTACGGAAGGCCCTCCAGATCATCGACAAGGAAGGTCAGCGGTCGGGCCTAACCGACCGCATCAAGCTCTTTTTGGAAGAGAGGTAAGAAGGATATGGGAAGCGTAGGAGCAAAAGACATCCCCGAGCTCTTGGATGCAAACGGGAAAAGAATAGACGGAAGGGACTTGAATGAGCTCAGGCCCCTCAAGATCGAAGCGGGCGTCCTGCAACGGGCGACCGGAAGCGCCTTCGTCGAATGGGGGGAGAACAAGGTCATGGCCGCGGTCTACGGGCCGCGGGAAGTCCACCCTCGACACATGCAGGAGAACACGAAGGCCGTGGTCCAGTGCCGGTACAACATGGCCTCCTTCTCGGTCGACGAGCGCAAACGGCCCGGTTTGGACCGCCGCTCGCAGGAGATCAGCAAGGTCATCGGGGAAGCACTGGAGTCGGTGCTCTTCGTTGAGGAGTACCCCCGGACCTCCATCGGTATCTACATCGAGGTACTGCAGGCGAACGCCGGCACTCGCTGTGCCGGGCTCGTCGCGGCCAGCGTTGCGCTGGCCGACGCCGGCATCCCGATGAGCGACCTCGTCCCCGCGGTCGCGGTGGGCAAGGTGGCCGGAAAGCTGGCGCTCGACCTCCGCAAGGAGGAGGACAACTACGGGGAGGCGGACGTTCCGATGGCCCTCGTGCCCAAGAGCGGACGGCTCGTGCTCCTCCAGATGGAGGGTCACATGACCCGGGACGAGCTCAAGACAGCGATCGACATGGGCGTCCAGGGCTGCCACAAGATCTACGAGATACAGAAGGAGGCCCTCCGAAAGAGGTACTCGATCGCCCACGACGGAGGTGATGCCCAATGAGTAACGAGGTATCGACGGAGATCCTCGCGACCCACGTGCTCGACCTCGCGAAGTCCGGCAAGCGCCTGGACGGCCGCGCCCTCGATGAGATGCGCCACCTCCACATCACTCCCGGCTACGTCACGAGCGCCGACGGCAGCGCCCTGGTCGAGCTCGGGGACACGAAGGTCCTGGCCGGCATCAAGCTCGAGCCCGGCACCCCGTTCCCGGACACCCCGAACGCCGGGGTCCTCACGACGAACGCCGAGATCGTCCCCATCGCCTCCCCCGAGTACGAGCCGGGTCCCCCCAGCATCCAGAGCGTCGAGCTCTCGCGCGTGGTGGACCGGGCCATCCGGGCCGCCGAGGCCATCGACCTCAAAGGGCTCTGCGTCACCCCCGGGGAGAAGTGCTGGACCTGCTTCGTGGACCTGCACATCCTCGACGATTCGGGCAACCTGACCGACGCCGCCCTCATCGCAGCGATGGCCGCCCTGCGGAACGCCAAGCTCCCCGCCGAGAGGTTCGAGCTCGGAGAGACCAAGCCCCTCGACGTGCGCCACTTCCCCATCGAGACCACGTTCGTGCGCATCGGAGATGCGATCGTCGTGGACCCTTCGAGCGCGGAGGAAGGCACCTGCCAGGGGCGGCTCACGATCGCCACCGACGAGGAGGGGAACGTGGTCGCCATGCAGAAGGCCAAGGTCGGGGCGTTCTCGCCCCAGGACGTGGCGGAACTCGTGGAGCGCGCCTTCGTCCACGGTAACAAGGTACGAGCGGCCCTGGGCCAGCTCGGCTGAACGGAGGTACCACATGTCCCGAAGAACCAAGAGCGTCGGATCCACGGGGTGGATGGGCGCGAAGTACGGTATCCGCGTCCGGCGCCGCGTTCAGGACGTCGACAGCGTGGCGAAGTCGGACTTTGCGTGCCCGAAGTGCTCGACCCTCACGGTGCGCCGTGTCGGGAGCGGACGGTTCAAGTGCCGCCGGTGCGAGCGCACGTTCGCCTCGGACGCGTACAACTTCCGTCCCCCGCCCTCGATCTTCCGAGTGGAGAAGACCGAGGAGACGAAGTAGGGTTCCCGCCCCTGCGGGAACCTGCCCCGCCCCCGGAGAGCGAGCATGCCGAGCCCACGAGACCGGGGGACAGCCGCACCGGCCGTCCTCGACGCCTCGCTGGCCCTCTCGTTCGCGAACACCGTCGCCTGCCCGGAATGCCGCGTGGGCGACGCCCTCGCCAGCCCCCGGTCCTTCCGGGCTTGGCTCCAAGCGGCGCACGGTCTCGAATCCGATCCCCTCCCTCGGAAGGCCCTTGAGGACCTGCGGAAGTTCCGCGAGGAGCTCCGGGAGATCCTGGGAGCCCGGGCTCGGAACGCCCAGATCCCTCCCAGCGCCCTCCGGTCTTTGAACGAGGCAGCCCGGGTTTCTCCGGTCGTCCCCCAACTCGTCGGTACAGGAAAGGACCTCCGATGGGCTTGGTCCGACCCTGGACCCCTGGCCCTCCGGTGGACCGGGGCCGTCGCCCGTTCGGCCGTGCTCCTGCTCGGAGGTGGGGAACCTCGGAAGCTGAAGCGCTGCGGGATGTCCACCTGTCTCCACTTCCTGCTGGCCCGCTCCCGGAGCCAACGCTGGTGCTCCAGCACGGGCTGCGGTAACCGCGCCCGGGTCGCCCGCCATTACCGGCGAACCCACGACACCGGGGACTGAACGACCTCACACGTGGGCAAGGTCCCGGGTCACGGGAGAGGGGGAGGCACGCGGTTGGGGTAGCCTTCCCTTGCGTCGCTCTCTGAGCATCATCCCCACCCACGAGGCCACGAAGATCACCACCCCGACAAGGACCACCATCGGGCCCGGGGGGATCGAGAGCGCGAGGGAGGCCGCGGTGCCGCTCACTGCGCTCACGGTGCCGAAGACCAGGCTGAGGAGAGAGAAGGATCTCAGGTCCCAGCCCACCAGCTTGGCCCCTACCGCGGGAACGATCACCAGGGCACCGGCAAGGAGGGTCCCGGAGACCTGGATGCCGACTGCCACCGTCGTGCTGACCAACACGAAGTAGAGCAGGCTCACCCGGCCCACCGGCACTCCCGCAGAGGCGGCCAGATCCTGGGAGATGACCGAGAGGACTACCGACCGGTAGATCGCCCGGAGAAGAAGGATGACGAGGCCCGCCATGATCGCCGAGAGGACCGTCGTGAGCAGGTCGACCGCGGCGAGGTTCCCGAAGAGCGCCTCGAGCAGGTCGGGGTTCGGGGTGAGGAGCACTCCCACGGCCAGCGAGAAGACGAAGAGCACCCCTACGATCCCATCGACCGGGAGCCGGGTCGATCGCTCGATCGACCAAGTCAGGAGGGCGGCGGTGAGGACGAACGCAAACGCCCCCAAGGTCGGGGAGAAACCGACCAGGAGGCCGATTGCCAGCCCGGGGAGCGCGACATGGGAGAGGGCGTCCCCGACAAGGGCCATCCGGCGGAGCACCATGAGCGAGCCCACGTACCCCGCCGCGGCCCCGACCACGGCGGCCGTGGCGAGGCTCAGGAAGAGGCTGGCGCTCATGGGTTTTTGCCTCCGTGGACGAGGTGCCCTTCCTCCTCGGGAGACATCTGGAAGGCCTCCCGGAAAAGGCGATGATCCGCGAGGAGTTGCCGGGGAGGACCCTGGAAGATCACCCTCCGATTGAGGACCAGGACCTCGTCGGCGAAATGATGGACCGAATGCACGTCGTGGGTCACGAGGAGCATCGTGGCCTGGAGTTCCTTCTGGACCGAGCGGAGGGTGTGGAAGATGACCTCTTCGCTTCCCACATCGGTGTTGGAGGTGGGCTCGTCGAACAGCATGACCTGGGGGGAGTCCACGACCGCCCAGGCGATGAGCACCCGTTGGATCTCCCCCCCGGACAGCACACCGATGGACTTCGGAAGGAGCGAAGGGTCGAGCCCGACACTGCTCAGGCAGCGCGCGTAGTCCCCCGGGCACTTCATCGCGAGCAGTTCCTCTACCGAGAGAGGGATGTCGGTCTCCACCAGTTTCTGAGGAACGTAGCCGATGCGCACCGGTTCCGCCCATCGCACCTCGCCTTGGTGAGGCACCCGCCCGAGGAGCGCCCGCAGGAGCGTGGTCTTCCCCCCGCCGTTGGGCCCGACCACTGCGAGCACCTGGCCCTTGGGTACCTCGAAACTCACATCCTCGAGGATCACCTCCCCTTCCCGCTGGACCGACAGGTGGGCCACGGAGAGGTACGGCGATGGGGTACGGGTTCCCACCCCCCCTCGGTCCTCAGCGGCTGCCTCGGACATGGTCCCTCAAGAAGAGCAGGCCCGGTCCCGCTCAAAGGGTTTCCCGTGGCGGGCTGTTCCACCGACATCTAATGGTCATTTGGGGGACCCTGCCTCCGGGCCGTCGTCCGGTGGCCACCAAAATCATCTTATAGTGTGGGTGGGATTATCATGCCGTGCTGGGACAGTACACTCCCTCTCCTGCCGAGGGGGCGCCACGGGAATTCTCCGGAGCGCCTCCCGCTAGGTCCGGATGGCGGAGCGCTCAGGGAAGGCGCGTCCTGGCGGGAATTGTCGTTGTCGCCGTTGTGGTCGCACTCGTGATTCTCGGTCTCCCGTCGAACCATGCCTCGCAGGGCGGAGTCGCCGCGATCCCCTCCTCCCCGGTCGGGGCCCCGCCGAATGCGGGGGGCGGGATCTCGGTCGCCACCGCGGGCGGGTGCCCCAACCAGTACTTCTACAACCAGCCTACTACGCTGTCCCTCCAGCAGGTGGTGGACTGCGGCTCGAACGCCGGGTTCTCCGGGAATGTGCTCATCACCTTCGTTTCCATGGCTTACCAGGAGAGCGCTTTCAACCCGGCCGCCGTGGAGAACACCGCGGCCCACGCGCTGGGGATTCTGCAGCTAGGCACGGGGGGCCAGCCCGTTCCGCAGGGGAACCCGACGCCGTGGTACGGGTACAACCCGAACACGTGTTCGACGTACGCCTCGATCGGGAACTGGGGAGGGGTCTACTTCAATCCCGACTGCTCCTACCAATGGGCCTACGACTACTACTCGGGAGGCGGCGGTTACCAATTCTGGGGAAGCTACCTGAGCGGTGCGTACTGCCGGTGGGCCCCGAACGGATTCCAGGGTACAGGCTCCGTGACCTGCAGCGGGTCCAACCAGAACCAGGCTAACCTCCCCTGGAGCCAGGTCTGTCCCAACAATTCCTGTGGCTCCGGCGGGGGAGGAGGGGGCGGTGGCACCCCCCTCACAGTGACCTACTCCGCCGAGGAATACACGTACTCGGGTAGCGGGCCCTCCTACGGGAACAACTGGCAGCCCGTCGCCGCCGTCTACTGCGGCGGCACCGTCCACTCCTACCAGAAGTCCGGAGACATGGTCGAGTTCACGGCTTCCGTGTCCGGTGGCACGGCCCCCTACTCGGAAACCTGGAACTTTGGATCCCCGGGTTGGTTCTACGATGGTTCCAGTTGGGTGTTCTACAGCGGGGCTACGAACATCCAGGGCGGGGGTGTCGGCGAGTTCGGGTTCAGCGACACCCAGGCCGGTTCCTCGGCCACCGTCCATCTCGCGGTCACCGATGCCGCGGGGGACTCGGGTGCGACCGGATGCAGCTTCAATATCGTCAACTAGTCCGGCAAGGAACGTTCCACCTTTTCGAGCGAAGCGCGCGACCTTTCTTCAACTGACGACAGGGAACACGAGGAGGGTTCTTCCCAAGGCTCACGTCCGAAGCCCTGTCCCGAAGAACCGCTCGTCGACGCTGCGCAAGCGATCCTAAGAGATCTCCTTTAGCCGGCGACGTAGGATCTCCGCTCCGGTCACCGGCACGGTGCCGTTCGGATATGGCCATGAGATATGATTTTTTTCCCGCCGCCGGCAAAGGGTAATATGTTTCGGGGGAGTGGGACGGCGAAGCAGGCTATGAGAAGGCATTGGATGGCTGTGGCCCTCGTCCTCTTCCTCCTTGTCGCCGCGGGAGAGGTGCCGTTATCCTCGGGAGAGACTTCCCACGCACCACTCGCCGAGCGAGCGGGTCCTTCGGTAGCCAAGCTCCTGTTGCCCGATCCGGTCGTCTATTCGGCCATGGGGGATTCGATCACCCCGGCCTACGATGCCAACAGCAGCGCGTTGAACGCCGGGATCCAACCGTACTACTCGTACGCGGTAGGATGGAACACCTCGGTCTTCTCCATCTACGAACGCCTGCTGCGTCTCTATGGTCCCGGGAGTGTGACAACGCACCTCCTCGCCGTGCCCGGGGACCGATCGGTCGACATGATCTGGCAGGCTCAGCGGGCCGTCCAGAACAAGAGCGGCTTCGTGACGGTCATGATCGGGGGAAACGACCTGTGCGATCACAGCGGCAGTTATCCCTCCGAAACCCTCACACCGACCTCGGTCGCGAACTTCTCCGCCAACCTCAACCAGACCTTCACTATCCTTCGTACGGGGCTGCCGGCCTCGACGGTCATCGCGCTGGCGAACGTCGTGAACGTGAGCCGTCTCGCCCTCTACTTCTCCGGGAACACCCAAGCGGCCACCGTCTACTCCCAGGTGTGCCCGGCCCTCCTCAGCCCCTCGGGGATCGCACTCCTGCAGTCCATGCAGGTGCAGTACAACGCAGCCGAGGTCACCATCGCCCATCGCTTCAACCTCACCCTCTGGGACATGGGGGCTTTCAACTTCACCTCCGTGGATGTGAACACGCTCGACTACTTCCACCCCAGCATCCTCGGCCACCAGACCATCGCCTCCCTCTTCTGGGACGCCCTCCCCTACGCAAAGATGCTCCCCGGTCTCTCCGCTCCATCCGTACCCTCGACAGTGTTCCAGGCGGGTGCGGTTTCGGTGAGGGTGACCGCCGCGGACGTCGTGCCCATCTCCACGGCTGCCGTCTACGAGGCGCCGGGAAGCACCCACTGGGTCTCCGTTCCCCTCGCGGAAGTCCAGGGCTCTGCCTACAACGGGACCTTCGCGGGCACGCTTCCAGCGAACGCGACGGCTGCTTCGGGCATACTCAAACTCTACCTCTCCGCCAATGACACTGCGGGTTCCACCCAAACCCTCCCCCAAGGCGCCCCGGGAGCCTTCTACAGCATCAATGTGACCGGAGTGGCCCCGTTGACGATCACTTCCTTTGCTCTCACGCCCGCTTCGGACAAGGTGGGGGAAGCAACGAACCTCTCCCTGGTCGTCACGGGGGGTGTTCCCCCGTACTCGTACGCTTACACCGGACTTCCCTTCGGTTGCGTGACGACGAACTCCCCGACGCTCTCCTGTGTGCCGGCCGCGACGGGGAACTTCACTCTCTCGGCCTTTGTCAACGACTCGAGCGGACGCACCGCCCGGGCGACCGCGCATCTCACCGTGGACCCCGCGGGTTCCTCCCTCGCCTCGGTGGCCATAGACCCTTCGCCGGTTTCCCTTTCGCCCGGAGCCAAGGTGGTGTTGGCCGCCGTCCCGACGTGCTCGGGTGGCCTCTGCCCCGCTACCGGGATCAACTACACCTGGACCCTCACCAACGCTTCGCTGGGTTCTCTCAGCCCCCTCTCCGGGGACTACACGGTCTTCGCGGCGGGCCCGGCGGCGGGCACGGTCACCGTCACGCTGGCCGGGGAGTACGAGGGAGCAAACCGCACCTCGACGACCGAGGTCTCGATCAACTCCTCCACGGCGAGCTCGAAGGCTCCTGAGATCCTGAGCTTCGATGCGATGCCCTCGACGCTCACCCTCGGCCGCTCCACGACGGTGGCCGTCTCGGCCACCGGGGGGACATTGCCCTACTCGTTCGCCTTTGCGGGGCTCCCGCCGGGATGTACCCCTTCCGATTCCCCTTCGTTCTCCTGCCAGCCGACGACCCCGGGAACTTACGCGCTCGCGGTCACCGTCGCGGATGCCCAGGGGGCGACCGTCAATGCCTCCGCGCAGCTCCTCGTGACCTCCCCTTCCGGGTATCCCGTGGTGTCCTCCTTCGTCGGCTCCCCCAGCCATCTCTCCCTGGGAGGCTCCACGGTCCTCTCTGTGGCTGCGTTCGGCGGAACGGGGGCCCTGAGCTACCGTTACGCTGCGCTGCCACAGGGATGTGCATCCGTCAACGGCTCCTCGCTCACCTGCACCCCCACGGAGACCGGTTCGTTCAGCATCCTCGTGACCGTGACCGACGCCGCGGGCCATTCTGCAGCGGCCACCACGGAGATCACGGTCGGGTCGAAGCCAACTAGCGGGGCACAATCAGCGAACTCCCCGATACCTATCCCCGCCCTCCTCTTCCTGGGGGCCGTGGTCCTCGTCGTCCTGGCCGTACTCTTGTTCTTGCGGCGGAGGAAATCCCCTCCCTCCCGGACCCCGACGGTTCCGGCTCAGCGCCCGGCCGTCGAACCTTGGGATGAGGGCGCCTTGCCCGAGAGGCCGTAGCGTAGGAGCCCGCGCAGGGCCCCGTACAGGGTGGCCCACCGCCGCACGATCTCGACGGGGCGGAACCGCCACCCGGGGTACTCCTTCTCCCCCAGGGCACCCTCAACAAGGAGTCCGAGGAAGAGCGCGGCGAAGGAGAGGATCCCAAGGGCCCACACCACCTCGGCGAAGAGGAGCGGGAGGAAGGGCAGAAGCAGGAAACCCAACACGAGGAGGAGGGGGGGGAGGAGGTACGGGAGTTCCCCTCCGGCCGATGCCTCGGAAGTACGTTTACTGCGCCGCCAGATGAGGTAACCTGCGGTGGCATAGGCGGCCTGCTTGGAGGCGAGCTTCCTGAGGGTGAGCCCCGAATAGTCGTGGAAGACCTTCGCCGCCGGAACGTAGCGGCCCCGTCCGCCGGCCTCCACCGCCCGGATCGCGAAGTCGAGGTCCTCCCCGCCCTCCTTCGGGTTGAAGACCGTGTCGAGCGGGCCGACCTTTCGGAACAGCTCGGCCCGCCAGGCGGAGTTGCCCATCGGGAGCGAGTGGGGCTCCCGGGCCGCCACCCGGTCGTAGAACTGGTTGAGGTAGGCGTTGTAGTAGGCCGCAGTGACCGACGGGGTGGTACCCTCGAGGGCGGGGGTGGGGCCGCCCGTGAAATCCGCCTCCCCGGAGACGATGGGCGCGACTAGGCCGGCGAGCCACTCGGGCGGGGCCACCTCGTCCGCGTCGAGAAAGGCGATGATCTCCCCCTTCGCCTCCGCGATCGCCTGGTTGCGGCTTTCGGCGACCGTCCCAGGGAAGAGCCGGGGGAGGACCCAGGGCTCCGTCTGAGCATACTTCTCCGCGAGGTCCCGGGTCCCGTCGGTGGAACCCCCGTCGGCCACGAGCACCTCGAGGGGCCGGAGGGTCTGCGCCTTCAGGCTGTCGAGGGTACGGGTCAGCCGCCGGTCGTTCAGGACGGTGAGGATGACAGAGACCGCGGGGGGAGTCATCCCTTGAGCAGGGCCGAGATCTGCATCTCGACCGCCTCCCTGGAGGAGTACCGGTTCTGGAATCCCAACTTGCGGATCTTCTCCGTGGCGAGGAGCTGCTGCGGGACGTCCCCAGGCCAGCCGCGCTTCCCTCCGGTGTACTCGATCCGCGCAGTGCCTCCCATGGCCTTCACGACGAGCGTCGCGATCTCCGAGACCCGGGTCTGCTCCTCGGGGGCCAGGTTGAAGAAGTTTACGGTATCGCTGGCGTGCATCGTGGCGTGGACCATCGCCTGGACGCAGTCCGTGACCCAGAGGTACCCCTTGGACTGGTGCCCGTCTCCGAGGACCTCGAGGCGCGTGGGGTCCTTGCGAAGCTTCTCCACGAAGTCATAGATGACCCCGTGGGTCGCGCCGGGGCCGACGACGTTCGCGAAGCGGAAGAGCCACCCCTGCATCCCGAAGGTGTGGGCAAAGGCCGAGATGAGCCCTTCGCAGGCGAGCTTGCTCGCCGCGTAGAGGCTCTCCGGGAGGAGGGGGCCGTAGTCCTCGGGGGTGGGGAAGACCTTGGGATACCCGTAGACGACCGAGCTCGAGGAGAAGGCGATCCGGCGGATCTCCTGTCGTCGCATCTGCTCCAGCAGGTTCCGGGTGGCGACCGGTCCCTCGTTCATGTCGAGGTCCGTCTCCACCGTCCCCTTGCGGATGTCGGGGTTGGCGGCGAGGTGCCAGACGAAGTCGACTCCGCGCAGCGCTCCCTCGACGGCGCCCGGGTCCTTGACATCTCCCTCGACGATCTCGACGCGGTCCAGCTTCTCCAGAAAGGCGACGTTCCCCCGGGTGTGGGAGGAGAAGTTGTCGAGCACACGGACCGTCTCCCCATGCTTCGACAGGAACTCGACAAGGTGGATGCCGATGCCTCCGGCGCCCCCGCTCACCAAGGTGACTCTTTCGCTCATTGGCCCACGGTCGGCTCAGGCGCAGGGCTACCAAAGCTTTCCGGGGGGGCCATGGGGGACTCCGACGGGGGCCAGGGGTAGTACTCCTGAGGGGGTGGTGGAACGTAGGAGGCCATCATCTTCCGGCGCTCGCGCCGGATCAGGATCCGGCTCACTCCCCAGACGAGCACACCTATCGTACCCAGGACCGCCGCGATCCAATACGCGACGGCCACCAGCCCCGCCGTCGCTGCGCTCGGGGCTGCGGCGAGGCTGCCGCCCAGGGAGAGCCCGGCTCCCACCCCGGCCAGGATGCCGACGAGGAGAAGGATGAGCCCGACGAGGCGGAGCGCCCGCAGGCGGGAGGACGGCTTGGAGTGGAAGGCGTGCTTCCTCCGGCCAAGGACGAGGAGGACAAGTTCGACGAGGCCCACGACAACTCCTAGGGCGAGAAGCGCTACGAACCAGTAGAACTCGGGCCCGAGGATGAGGGCGAAGTAGGACCCGAAGAGGGTGACCACGATTGGACCGCTGACGATCGGGAGCCCCGAGGAGGAGACCGTGCCGACGACGATGCTCTGCCCCGAGAACGTCACGGCCTCTCCGGTCCCGGTGAACGTGCCCTGGAGGGAAACGGCGCCCGAGATGGAGGCACCGGTCGGGAAGGTGACGGTGTCGTCAGGGAGGATGGTCGTCCCCGTGAGGCTGAGGACCCCCGTGTCGAGGCTCCCGACGACCTTCATGTAGCTCCCGAAGGAGCTCCCCGGTCCGACCGTGGCCGTCCCGACGAGGGTCGAGTTCCCCTGCTCGACGAAGGAGCCGACGGAGCGGGTCACTCCGTTGATGGCGTTCGAGCCGGTCACGTAGTATCCGGTGGAGTTGACCGTGACATTCCCGGTGGCCTGGGTCGATCCTTGGAGGGTCGTCGTCCCGGTCAGGCGGAACGTCCCTCCCGTCATGGTGAAGTCACCGACGGTGGTGATCCCTGGGAGGCGCGTGGTCCCGTTCGTGTTGAGGCTGCCGGAGAAGAGGGCCTCGCCCGTGAGGGTGATGTTGCCTTCGGAGAAGACGTTCCCAATCTCGCTCAGATACCCGGCGATCACGACCGAACCTCCGCCCAGCGTGGCGCTGCCGGAGATGACGACCTGACCGGAGGTGTTGACGTAGCCGCGGATCTGAGCGGCGACCCCGAGCTGGATGTCGCCGTGCATGGAGAGCTCCGTCCCCTGGGTGGTCGTGAGCGTGGAGGAGCCGGTCACGACGACCGAGCCCGTCATGTTGAGGGTGCCCGTGATGGTCGAGTTCCCGATCTCGTGGAAGGTGCCAGGGGTGCCCTGGGACGCAGGGACGACGTTGAGGACGCCGAGGAGCGAGATGACGCCGTTCACAGAGCTCGTCCCCTGGGCGAGGACGCTTCCCCCGGAGGAGGAGAGGTGGAAGATCCCGTTGAGGTCCATTCCCGGGAAGCTCGCGTGCCCGGAGGTGGTGACGGCGCCCGAGAAGAAGGTGGTCCCGACGACGCTGACCTGTCCCTGGGTGACCGCGTTCCCTTGGAGGGTGAGTCCCGAGGCGAGGTCGACGCTCGTCGAGGTGAAGGTGGAGAGTCCGGAGGTGGAGACCGTGCCTTGGACCGAGACGCTACCGTAGACGGTGGCGACCCCTCCCATGTAGACGGTGGAGGTCAGGTTGAGGTCCTCGCCCCACTTGGTCGCGAGGGAGGCGCTCCCGGAGAGCGAATCCGATTTGTTGCCGAAGATGGATCCGAGGATGACGGTCGTGCCGTTCACGAGGAAGGACCCGTTCGAGATGCTCGCCGTGCCGTTGATGGTCAGCGTGCCGGCGAGGTCCGTGGAACCCTGTCCCGTCAACGTGCCCTGGGCCGAGAGGCTCCCCCCGAGGAACATGTTCGGGAGGGTGAGGTTCCCCGTTGCCGTCGTCGCCCCGAGGAACTGGGTCGTTCCGCTGGTGAGGACGCTGCCGTGGGAGACGACCGAGCCGACGATGGTCGTGTTCCCCGTGAGCGTGGAGCCGCTCAGGTTCTGCGTCAGGTTCCCGGCGATGCTCACCGTCCCGGAGGCCGCGAGGAAGCCGGTCAAGGAGACCGTGGCGCTACCGTTCGGCTCGGGGTCGGAGAGGAGGATGCCTTGGACCGTGAGGTTCTGCCCGGGGTTCGTGTCGACCTGGAAGCTGGGTCCCAGGAAGAGGTACCCTGGGAACTGCTGGTCCCCGTGGGAGACCAATGAGCCCTGGATGGTCAGCCCTCCTAGGTTGTGGAACGTTCCGTCGGTGAAGACGTGCTGGTCGGCCTGGAAGATGCCGCTCACGGAGACGTTCCCCGAGATGTCGTCCCCGTTCGTCACCAGAAGGTCCCCGTAGGAACCCACGGAGGGGGTGAGGCCGCTCCCACCGGCCACCGTGACCGCGGGAGCGCCCTGGCTCGGGGTCATGGAGAAGTTCGCCCCCTGGCCCCCAGGGACAGACACGACGAGGTGGCTGTCCGGAAGTTGCGCATAGAGGCCCGGGGCGGAGGTGGTGACCGAGCCCTGCATGGTGAAGTAATCCGGTCCGTTCCAGGTGATGGAGCTCGAGGAGGCCGAGACACAGCCGATGATGGGATAGCAGGGGGTGAAGGTGGAGCCTGCGCTCACGCTGATGGGGCAGACCAGGACGATGTTGCAGTTGATGGTGATCGCGGAGGGGCCGTAGTTCGTGATCTGGATGTTGGAGCCGCTGTTGATGTTGGAACCTCCGCCGACCCCGTAGATCCCGCCCCCACCGCTCGCGTTCGACCAGACCGTGAGCGTTGCGCCCTGGGAGTTCATGTTGAACGCATCTGTCCCGTTCCCGAGGGCTATGTTCCCGACGAGGCTCATCGTGGCCGTTGAGGTGGAAAGCAGCGGATCGATGAAGATCGAGGAACCCGCGGACGTCGTGAGGATGGGAGCCGAGGAGGTGGAGTTCCCTTGGATGGAGAGGGTGCCCACCACGCGGGTCGGACCGTAGGTGGCGTTCCCCGTGGTCGCGGTGTATCCGGTCGTTACCGTGGTACCGGAGACCGAGACCCCTCCCGTGAGGGTGGTGTCGTTGCTCTGCAGGGTCCCGTTCAAGTAGACCGTCCCGTTGATCCCCGTCCGCTCGGGCGGCGGAGCAGAGCTCCGGGGAGCGGCCCGAAGGTGCGAAGGGAGGGGCGACAGGGCGCCGGCAGGGGGGATCGGCGAAAGGGAAACTCCCGGGGCGGTGCGGGATACGTCGGAGTGGCCCACCGGGTGGGCCGAGGAAATGTTCCCAAGGGGAGCCGACGGTGTGAGGAGCGCAAAGAGCAACACCGCGACAACGAGGAACAACGGGGCACGCGGCTGTGACACGACAGCACAGGGCATCGACCACAGAGTATATAGACTTGCAGGGTCTTCCTCCGAGCGCGCTATCATGGCACTCTTTCCCTCCAAGCAATGGTTGGAGCTCTTCAAGGATGAGATCAATGGGAGCGAAGCCTATCGTACCGCGGCCCGGAAGTGGGAGGGCTCCTTCATCTTTGTCATCGAGGCGGACAACCGCTTCCGGAACGAGGGGATCGTCTTCGTGGACCTGTGGCACGGCACCTGCCGGGAGGTACGCGTGCTCTCCTCCTTGGACGAGATCCGCTCCGACTACGTCTGGCGGGGTCGCTATTCCGACTGGTACCGGCTCCTCAAAGGGGAGCTCGATGCCCCCCAGGGGGTCGTGAGCGGCAAGTTCCAAGTGAGCGGGAGCGTGATGACCCTCCTCAGTCGGGGCAGCCCCTTCGCGGCGAACGAACTCGTGGTCTGCGCCCGCAAGGTGCCCACCGAATTCCCCGCCTGACCCGAACCTCCTTTTTCCTGGGATCTCCGGCGTGGGGCTATATCAAGGGGGATGACGAGCGGTGACAAAGGTCACCCCCGCGACTTTTCCCCTGGCAGGGTTCCTGGAGTGAACCCTAGCCCAAGAGTCTCCCGGGGAGACCCCTCCCGGGAGGTCACCATTACTCGGAGGTCGGTGGACAATCTGGGAGAGGACAATTTATACAATTGTCAAGATTGTTCTCATTGTATGCCGACCCAAGATCCCCTCACGAGCATCTCGGTTCACTCCTCCACCGTGCGACTTCTCCGGGAGTTGAAAACTGGTGCCCAGACGTGGGACGACCTACTGCGAGTCATGGCACAGGACTACGTATCCCCCACGGTGCAGGCTCAGTTGGAGCGACAACTTCGTACCGAGAGGATCGTGTCGGGCACGGAAGTGTTGAAGGAGCACGAACGCCTGAAGGCGAAGGGCCACTGAGGTGGCCCCCAGGCCCGACGCTCCCTGGACAGAGTTCGTCGACTTTACAGAGAGCGCCATGGGAGATTTCCTCGCACTGCCTCCGGACGTCAGAGACGCGTTCGTTGCCGTGTTCCCGGCGTTCGCTACACACCCCACACGCAAGAGTCATGACCCAGACGTGGGCCAAGTCCGGAACTTCCCCGGACGATGGCGCCTGAGCGTTCGGGGGTATCGAGGGGTCTACCTGATACTTCACGGTCGCCCCACTTTCGAGCGCTTCGATATGGGGCACGAGGTCTACGAGTGGCATGGCCAAGCAAGGTCAGAAGAGATAGCTGGTGCTGGCAGTCGATTCTCTCACTTGGCGCACTCCGAACGTCAATCCCTTTCCCGAAAAGGCGTGGGTTGTTGTCTGGAAGGCTGGATGCTCAGCTACAGTCAGAAAGGGTTTACGGAGATCCTTTCGACGGGTGTGTTGCAACTAGGGCAAACCCCATCCCGTCTGTCAAAGTATTCAGAACACTGCTGGCACTTGGTCACTTGACCAATCATGTGAGGCTCCCTCGGAGTCAACTTCCCATCTTTGGCCTTCTGGATATCCTCAATCCAATGTGATGCAAAGGGGACCTCCATTTCTCGCCAAACTCCCGAAGCTTGGAAGCGGAGCCGCTGGAACTTCATGAGTAACGGTTTCCTGGTCTCGACGGCCTGGAGTGCATCCAGTGGATAATCAAACGCAAAGGTAGCCTGTATCCTCTTCTCACTCCGGTCTGGAACAAAGAAGAGTCGTCTGCTGGTGAGACTCAAGTCCCCGATAGAATACAACATGACACCCATCGTGGCTCTGTCTTTGCGCAGCCAGAACTCCCCAAGAGGCAACTCATCAGATTTCACGATTCATTGTTAAACAGTCTTGCAGGCCAATAACCGTTCCGGAGAGTCACATCAACTTCGGAATCGTTGGGGTCACACATGATGAGTGGTTGACGACAAGGGTGACTTTGTCCCCTGACCATAACGTATGCCTGAGGACAGTCGAAGGGTGGCAGGTGTTGACATGCTAGATTATAGCAAAGCTCTTATGCATTTCGGGAGTAGGGTACTTCAGGAGCGTTTCGAAAGCTGACGCACCAAGGAGGGCATGAAGATGCCCGAGGAGACCTTTGAGCAGAGTGAGATGGATAGCGGATTCGACGCGGGATGGCTGAGTTCCACCGCGTGTTCCCTGATTCAGCTGAGGGATCAGAGCCCGGCCTGGATCTCAGGCTACGAGCAGGGACGTAGGGCCCGGGAGCTCTTGCGGGAATGGGGTGGCCCCGTTCCAGGACCCGAGTCCGCGCCTCTGGCCCCCTTCTGTGTGATGCCGGACGTCCCGGCCGATCTCGAGGGGCATCCCCGCTTCCTCGAGCTCTTCCACCGGGACCCCTGGTTCTGAAGACGCCCTCTCCGGGAAACGCACCCAGGAGCCGGGGGATTTCCTTTTAATCTCCCGGGTGTTCTCGCGAACATGGTGCAATTCCCATCGCAGGAGTGGATCGACCAGTTCAAGGAGCTGCTGAACAAGAACGCAGACTATGAGGACGCCGCTCGTACCTGGGAGGGCGATTTCCTCTTCCTCATCACCCCGGACGGGCCCATCACCACCCCGACCGCCTTCTGGCTCGACCTGTGGCACGGGAAGTGCCGGGACGCGAAGTTGCTGGCCTCCCCCACGGAGAAGAGCGCGGCCTTCACCTACGAGGGCACCTACGGGAACTGGAAGAAGCTCATCGGGAAGGAGATCGACCCGATCAAGGGACTTCTCGGCGGACAGTTCAAGCTCCGGGGAGCCATGATGAAGGTCATGCGCTACACGCGCGCAGCGAAGGAACTGGTGGAGACCGCCACCAAGATCCCGACCGACTTCCTCTGATGTGGTTCTTCACCGGTCCCAAGATTGTTTTCGGTCCCGGATCGGTAGAGTACCTCTCTTCCCTCGGCGCGAAGCGGGCCCTCGTGGTCTGCGACCGCTTCCTCGCCACGAACGGCACCCTGGACCGGATCAAGGGAGAGATCGCGAAGGGCGGCACCTCGATCGAGGTCTTCGCGGAGATCGACCCGGAGCCCCTCGTGTCGCGCGTCCTGGAGGGTGTGGAGCTCGCAAAGCGCTTCGGTCCCGACCTCATCGTGGGTCTCGGCGGGGGAAGCGCCATGGACGTCACGAAGGCGATCTACGCCCTCTATGAGCGCCCGGACCTCACGGTCTACGAGCTCACTCCCCTCGTCGACCTGAAGCTCGGGAAGAAGGCGCGTCTCGTCCAGATCCCCACCACGAGCGGGACCGGGAGCGAGACGACCTGGGCCACCATCCTCACGGAAGGGGAAGGGGGCACGAAGCTCGAGCTCGCCCACCGCGATCTGGTCGCGGAGTGGGCCGTCCTCGACCCGACGCTCCCCGCCAGCATGCCCCCGAAACTGACGGCCGACACCGGGGCGGATGCCCTCTGCCACGCCGTCGAATCGATCTCCTCCGAGTGGGCCAATCCCTTCTCGGACGCGCTCGCCAAGGAGGCGGTCCACCTCCTCTTCCGGGACCTTCCCCGGGCCGTCAAGGACGGCTCCAACGCGGAGGCCCGGGAATCGGTCCACTACGCTGCTACCATGGCGGGACTTTCCTTTGGGAACGCCCAGGTGGGCATCGGCCATGCGCTGGGCCACGCCCTCGGGTCCACACTGCACATCCCCCACGGCCGGAGCGTCGGGGTCTTCCTGCCCTACGCCGTCGAGTTCAACTTCAAGTCCGCGAAGGACAAGTTCGCCCGCCTCGCCCCGGTCCTCGGAGAGTCGACGACACGGGACGCGAGGGAGCTCTCGGCCCGCATCCGCACCCTTTGGAAGGAGATCGGGATGTCGACCTCCCTGCGGGACATCGGGGGGATCTCCGAGGAGGCCTTCGAGAAGGCGCTCCCCGAGATGGTCACCCGCGCGGACCAGTCCACCTGCGTCACCGCGAACCCGAGGATGCCGAAGAGCGAGGAACTGACCAAGCTCTTCCGGGCCGCGTGGAACGGGACGCCCGTCGACTTCTAACCGCGGGTTCAGGGATAGGTCTTCTCGCCGGCCCGCAGCGGGACCTTGAGCCAGTTCTCCATGGGCGGGAGCGGACAGGAGTAGCAGTCGCTGTAGATGCAATACGGGTTGTAGGCCTCGTTGAAGTCCAGGGTGTAGGTGCCCTCCTCGGTCGCCTCGAGATCCAGGTATCGTCCCGCACCATAGGTCTCCTTGCCCGAGGTGGCGTCCCGGAACGGGACGAAGAGGGACCCACCCCCGTGGGGGTCGGCGGAACGGTACGCCCAGAGCCTTTGCGGCGCCCCGTCCACCACGAAGTCGAAGTAGCCGACCTTGAGCATGGGACGCGGAGGGCCCTGGGAGACCCCGAAGCTGAGCGGGGTCGGAGGATCGACGGGGGCCAGCCGCACCGCGAAGCGGAGCTTCTCCTCGATCGGGTAGTAGTTGAGTCCGGGGAAGGTCTTCCGTTCGCCCTCGGGGATGGGGGAGTCCATGTCGGTCCGGAAGTACTCGTCCTTCTGCTTCCGTCGCTCCTCGAGGAATCTCTTCCACACCGTTGCGGGCTCTGGCATCGTCCTTCTGCCTCCGCGACCCCTCAGGCGCGCGACCTGCAAAAGCCTGTCCAGGGTCCCGGGTGTCCTGGGTCACGCTTTTCTGAGCGTGGGTTCTCTGGAGGGGGATGCCGAGACGATGGGTCACCGAGCGCCACCGCGACCCGTACTACCGGGCCGCCCAGCGGGAAGGGCTCCGCTCCAGGGCGGCCTTCAAGCTCGGCCAGCTCAACGAGCGGTTCCACCTCCTGAGGCGGGGAGACCGGGTGCTCGACCTGGGAGCCTCCCCGGGCGGATGGAGCACCGTCGCCCGCAACCTCGTCGGCCCCGAGGGGCAGGTGGTCGCCGTGGACATGCGCTCCTTCGAGCCGATCGAGGGGGTCATGTTCCTCCGCGGCCGGGTGGGCGATCCGGCGCTGCTCGATCGTCTCGGGTCCGAGAGGTTCCAGGTCGTCCTCTCCGACATGTCTCCCACCATCAGCGGGAACTATTCCACGGACCACGCGCGCAGCGTGGACCTCGTGAGGAGCGCGTTCGGGGTGGCACAGCACGTGCTGGAGCCCGGCGGTACCTTCGTGGCGAAGCTCTTCGACGGCGACCTCACGGGGGAGCTCCGGAAGGACCTGGGCGAGTCCTTCGTCCGCCTATCCGTCACGAAACCCGGGGCCTCCCGCAGCCAGTCCTCGGAGGTCTACCTGCTCGGCCAGGGATTCTCCGAAGAAAGCGGGTGAAATCCATGTTCCTCGACCCCGGCTTCTCGAACTGGAACGAGAAGGCGTGGAGGATGGTCGCTGCCCTGAGGCTCAAGGATCCCCGGGTCGCCTCCGCCCTCCGCAGGATCCCCCGTCACCGCTTCCTCTCCCGCGGACTCTGGCCCACCGCCTATGTCGACACGCCCCTTCCCGTAGGTCCCGAGGCCACGATCTCCGCGCCCCACATGGTCGCGATCCAGTTGGAGCTGGGGGATCTCCAGGAAGGAATGAAGGTCCTCGAACTGGGCAGCGGGAGCGGATACGTTCTCGCCCTGGCGTCGCTCCTCGTGGGTCCCCGGGGGCTCGTCGTGGGGGTGGAGTACGAGCCGTCCCTGGTGGAACGCTCCCTCAAGATCCTCCGAGGGCTCGGGATCCAGGCCTCGGAGCTGAAGAAGGACCCCTCGGGAACGGAGACTCGCCCTCCCCCCGGAGCCCCGGCGGAGGAGGTCCGTCCGGTCTCCACCATCGCGACCCCGGAGAGCGAGCCGAGCGAGGTCCGGGTCCTCTGCGGGAGCGGCTACCACGGGTGTCCTACTCTTGCCCCCTTCGACCGGATCCTCGTCTCCTATGCGGGACCGAATCCCGAGGGAGAGCCGTGGCTCGAGGAGTTGAAGCCGGAGGGGAAGGCCGTGGCGCCGGTGGAGCTGGAGCGTTACACCGAGCTCGAGGTATGGAAGCGCTCTCAGGGACGCTGGTCCATGGAGAAGGGACCCCCCTGCCTGTTCGTCCGCAGGAAGGCGTGAGCGAGCGCCCGGTGCCATTCCTCCCGTGACCGCCGACGGTCTGCGGCACGCCCTTTCGGCACGATGAGCTCGCTCCCGCTCCGGGCCCTGGGGCGGGACCGGCCGGGACCGGGCAGCGACCGGGAACCGTAGCCGGCCGCGAGCGCGGCACCGAGTGCGGTGCCGTCCACGAAATCGCACCGCCGGAGGGTCGTGCCCGAGTACTCCGCCAGAAGCTTCAGGAGAAGGCGGGAGCGGGCCACGCCTCCATCCACCAGCAGCGGGGAGAGCGAGCTTCCCCGGGCGTGGGCGATCACCTCCACGACATCGGCGATCGAATGGGCGAGGCCCTCGAAGGCGCTGCGTGCCAGATCCTCCCGGCGGGTGGAAAGGTCGAGCCCGTGAAGGAGCCCCCGGGCCTCCAGGTTCCAGTGGGGCGCGAAGAGCCCGCAGAGCGCCGGTACGAAGAGTTCCCCTCCGTGCGGTCGGGCCCTAGGGGCCAGCCGCTCCATCTCCACGGGGTCGCGGAAGAGGCGGAGGCCCTTCCCGCACAGCCAGTCGAGGAAGCTTCCCGCAGCGCCGACCGAGCCCTCGATCCCGAGCTCCGGATCCTTCCCCGCCTCCAGCCAGAGCACGGTCCGGAGGTAGCCGGACCTCTCGGGGTCACCCTTCCCCCTTCCTTTCGCGAGCAAGAACGCCCCTGTTCCCAGCGTGACCTTCGCGTCGCCGCCGTAGAGGGACGAGAGCCCGAGGAGGCTGGCCTGCTGGTCTCCGAGGAGCGAGAGCAGCGGGATTCCGTGGAGCGGCTCACCCGGTGCCTGAAGGGTGCCGAGCTCCTTCCCCCAGGAAGGGACGATCTTGGCCAGCCACTCCCGATCCACCCCGAAGTGCCGGCACGCCCCGGGGTCGTACCTTCCGGTCTCGGGATCGAGAAGAAGGGTCCGTGAGGCGTTGGAAGGGTCGGTCAGGAAGGGGGCGCCGGTCCGCGCTCCTCCCAGGAGCCGGTAGGCGATCCAGGCATCGACCGTGAGGAAGCGGACCCTGTCCCTGGGAACGGCGGTGCGGACCTTGGCGCAGTTCCGGAGCAGCCAGACGATCTTCGGGGCGGAGGGATAGGTCGTCAGTGGCATCCCTCCCGACTTCCACAGGCGGGACCTCCAGCCCCTTTTCCCGAACTCCTCGGCGATAGATAGGGTGCGTAGGTCATGCCACAGGAGAAGGGGGGAGAGAGCCCTCCCGTTCGATGGATCCACGGCCAAAGTGCTCTCCCGCTGGTTGGTGATTCCGAGGCCGAGCACCTGACCTCTCCGGACGGAGGGGCTGGTCGCCACGCGGGCCAGGGTTCCCTGAGCCGCCCGGACCAGTTCCTCAGGGTCCTGTTCCGCCCACCCCTCCCCAGGATGACGCGTGCGGAGGGGAACGGCGGCCGTCGCCAGCCAGCGTCCCGTGGTATCGATTGCGACGGTCTTGACCGACGTGGTGCCCACGTCGAGCCCGAGCAGAACCTCGGGTCTCATCCGAGGAAGCCCCGGACTTCCGCGAGGGACTCCCGGAACTTCTCGACCATCGGCAGGTGACCGCAGTTGTCGTAGACCACGAAGCGGGACCCGGGGATGGACTTGGCCGCCTGTTCGTTCTGAGCCCAGTCGAAGTGGGCATCGTTCTTCCCCCAGAGGAGGAGCGTCGGGACCTTGAGGTTCCCCAGCGAGGCGGACACGGAGGCGTCCGGGCGCCGCAGGGCACCCGCGATGGCGAGGAAGGACATCCTTTGGGCCCGGGGCCGCCATTCCTCCACCAGCGACGAGAGCCAGGCCTCTTGGATGAACTTCGGGTCGTAGAAGACTCCCTTCGCGAGGAAGGAGCGGAACTTCTTGACGGTCGGCGTGAAGAGATAGGCGCCGAGGATGTAGGGAAGGTAGAGCCGTACGGTCTTCCCAGGCAGCTTGGGGGTGAGGCCCGAAGCCGCGGCCAGTACCAGCTTGTCGACCCGTTGGGGGTACTTGAGGGCGAGCATCGCCCCGAGCGCGCCGCCCAGGGAGCTCCCGATGATCGCGAAGTGCGGGGGCATCTTCGCCTCGACGAAGGCCGCGAGCGCCTGAAGGTAGAGGGGCACCGTGCGCACCTTCCCGGGGAGTTGCGACGAGAGCCCGTGGCAGGGGAGATCGACGGCGACGACCTGCCATTCCCGGGGCAGTTCTTTCATGACCTCGAGCCAGATCTCGGAGCGGGCGCCGAACCCATGGAGGAGAAGCACGGTCCGAGCGGCTCCCGTGGCCGGCCCCGACTCGAGGTACCGGAAATGAATCCCTCCAGCGTCCAGGCGTGCCTCCCGTATCTCGTCAGGTATCTTCCACACGATGACCGCCGGTACAGTGCGAGGGGATTTCACCTTTCCGATGTCCGCGCTCGTTGTTCCCTCCGAGGGATGGCCCCGTACGAAGAGGCGGGGTGTCCCCCCCCTTACGGGGTGCTTGTCCGGATTACGACGGCTGATAACTTATAAATCAAAAGGCCATCCTCTCCCACGTCTAGTCATGAGCGAAGTGGGAGACCCATCGAAGGAGACGATGTTGCGCGGCTTCCGGCTCATGGTGCTGGGTCGGGCCGCCGATGAGCGCGGGACGAACCTTCAACGGCAGGGGAGGATCGGATTCTACGTCCCGATGAACGGCCAGGAGGCGGCCCAAGTGGGCTGCGGCCTCGCCCTCGATGCACAGGACTGGATCCTCCCGGCCTACCGGGAGCTCGGGGTCGCCCTCGCCCGAGGCATCCCCCTCAAGACGCTCTTCGACCAGTTCTTCGGCAACTCCGCGGATCTTCTCAAGGGGCGCCAGATGCCTTGCCACTACGGGTACCGGGACTACCGCTACATCACCGCCTCGAGCCCGATCGGCACGCAGATCGTCCTCGCCACGGGGATCGCGGCCGCCTCCCTCTACAAGGGAGAGAAGGTCGTGAGCGTCCCCTTCTTCGGGGATGGTGCGACGAGCTCCTCCGACTTCCATGCCGGCATGAATTTCGCCGGGGTCTACAAGGCGCCCGTCATCTTCTTCCTCCAGAACAACGGTTGGGCCATCTCCCTCCCGCGCGAGAAGCAGACCCGGAGCCCGACCCTGGCCGAGAAGGCCGAGGCCTACGGCTTCCCCGGCGTGCAGGTCGACGGGAACGACTTCGCCGCCGTGTACAAAGCCGTCTCCCAGGCCCGCGCCCGGGCGGTCGCCGGCGAGGGTCCGACCCTCATCGAGGCCCTCACCTTCCGTATGGGCCCCCACTCCACCTCGGACGATCCGACCCGCTACCGCAAGTCGGAGGTCGTTGCCAGCTGGAGAGAGAAGGACCCGATCGACCGCCTCCAGAGCGAGCTCATCGCGAAGGGATGGCTGGACGAGGCCGGGGCCGAGAAGATCCACGAGGAGGCCAAACTGGAGGTCCAGTCCGCGATCGACGCCGCGGAGAAGTCCCCGCCGCCCGACCCCTCCACGCTGTTCGACGACGTATTCAAGGAACCCACGTCCCTCCTGGAGGAACAGCGCCGGGAATTCCTTGAGATGGTGAGCCAGGGGGTGCTTCGGCCATGACCGAGGTAACGCTCATCCAGGCGGTCAACCAGGCCTTGAAGGTGGCCATGGCGAAGGACCCCGACGTCATCCTCCTCGGAGAGGACATCGGGGTCAACGGGGGCGTCTTCCGCGCAACGGACGGGCTCTACAAGGAGTTCGGGGAGAAGCGCGTGCTCGACACTCCCCTCAGCGAGAACGGGATCGTCGGCATGGCGATCGGGATGGCCCTCCAGGGGCTCAAACCCGTCGCCGAGATCCAGTTCATGGATTTCATCTACCCGGCCTTCGACCAGATCGTGAGCGAGGCCGCGAAGTTCCGCTACCGCTCGGGCGGCGAGTTCCCCGCGCACATCGTGCTCCGGACCCCCTACGGGGGCGGCATCAAGGGCGGGCTCTATCACTCCCAGAGCACCGAACAGCTCTTCACGAGCACCCCGGGGATCAAGGTGGTGATCCCCTCGACCCCTGCGGACGCGAAGGGTCTCCTGCTCTCGGCCATCTTCGACGAGGATCCCGTGCTCTTCATGGAGCCGAAGCGGATCTACCGGACGGCGACCGGCGAGGTCCCCGCCGGGGATGTCCGCATCCCCTTCGGCAAGGCCCGGATCGCCAAGGAGGGCTCGGACGTGAGCGTATTCGCCTACGGGTCCATGGTCCCCCAGACCCTCCAGGCGGCGAACGTCGTCGAGAAGATGGGGATCCACGCGGAGGTCGTCGACCTCAGGACCCTCGTGCCCCTCGACGTGGACGCCATCGTCGCCTCCGTCGAGAAGACGGGGCGGGCCGTCATCGTCCACGAGGCTCCGAAGTTCTCCGGTTTCGGGGCGGAACTCTCCGCCACGATCTCGGAACGCTGCCTCTACAGCCTGAAGGCCCCCGTCCTCCGGATCACCGGCTACGACACTCCCTTCCCCTACGCGCTCGAGAACCTTTACTTGCCAAGCGTTGACCGCATCGCCCGAGGGATCGAGCGGACGGCAACCTCCGCCTGAAGGGATCGAGGAAGAAGAGGTCAAACCACCATGGGGTACGAGTTCCGGTTGCCGGATATCGGAGAGGGCGTCGCGCAGGGCGAGGTCGTCAAGTGGCACGTCAAGGTCGGGGACACGGTCCAGGAGGACCAGCCCCTGGTCAGCGTGCTGACGGACAAGGCGAACGTGGAGATCCCCTGTCCCGTGAAGGGCAAGGTGCTCTCGATCAGCGCCAAGGAAGGAGAGATCGTCAAGGTCGGCGGCCTCCTCATCACCTTCGAGGCCGAGGGCGGGGCCACCCCGTCCCGGACGGAGGGCCACGGGGCCCCCGCACCCACCGCCCCCGCAGCGGCGCCCACCCCCGCGGCCCCCGCCGGCGGGAACGATCGGGTCATCACCACGCCCGCGATCCGCCGCCGAGCCAACGAGCTCGGGGTCGACCTCCGTCAAGTCCGCGGGACCGGCCCCGGAGGTCGGGTCACCGATGCGGACCTCCTCTCCTTCGCGAAGGGGGGAACCGCGGCCGCCCCGGTCGTTGCTCCCGTCGCTCCCTCCCGGCCCGCCGACGCCGCCCCGGCGCCCGCTCGGATCCCACCGGCTCCCGTGCCCGTTCCCGTTTCCCCGTCGCAGGGGCCGTTGCAGGAGCGGATCCCCCTCCGGGGGCTCCGCCGGGTCATTGCGGAGCACATGAGCCTCTCGAAATCGCACGCGGCCCACTACACCTACGTCGAGGAGCTCAACGTCTCCGAGCTCGTCCGGGTGCGGGAGAAGGCCAAGAAGAAGTTCGAGGAGCGCGGGGTCCCCCTCACCTATCTCGCCTTCATCACGAAGGCGGTCGTCGAGTCCCTGAAGGATCACCCCCGTGTCAACGCCCTCATGGACGACGAGAAGGGCGAGCTCGTGGTCTGCCACTACTACAACATCGGCATCGCCGCCGCCACCCCCGACGGCCTCATCGTCCCCGTCATCAAGGACGCGGACAAGAAGAGCATCGCCACCATTGCGAAGGAGATCGAGGATCTTTCCACCCGGGGCCGGGTCGGCAAGCTCACGCGGGAGGAGCTCACGGGGAGCACCTTCACGATCTCGAGCCTGGGGGCGCTCGGAGGCCTGCTCGCGACCCCGATCCTGAACTACCCGGAGGTCGCCATCCTGGGGGTCCACAAGATCGAACGCCGGCCCGTCGTCCTCCCGGACGGTGGTTTCGGTGTCGCCCACATGATGAACCTCTCCATCTCCCTGGACCACCGGGCCATCGACGGCTACGACGGGGCCCAGTTCATCGCCTCCGTGAAGGCCCGGCTCGAGGACCCGCACCAGCTGCTCCTCGAGCTCAAGTGAGAGGTCCGGCCGATGGATTCCCCTCCCGAAGGTCTGCTCCCCCTCTCCTACACCGAGGCGGAACTCGCCCAGAAGCTGGGCGACGGGTGGAAGGGGACCCTCGAGTTGGCCTACCGTTGGATGTTGTTCGGCCGCCTGATGGACACACGCTTCCTCGGCCTGCAACGTCAGGGCCGGGTGGGCTTCTATGGCCCTGCCACCGGGCACGAGGCCGTGAACGTCGGGAGCGCCCTCGCTCTCCAGAAGGAGGACTGGATTCTCCCGGGCCTCCGGGAGCAGCTCCTCGCCCTTGCACGGGGACTGGACCTCCAGGGCTACGTGCACCACCTTTTCGGTAACGGGACAGACCCCTCTCTGGGTCGGCAGATGCCCTGCCACCCGACGGGGAAGCCGGTCCACTACGTCTCCATGGCCAGCACCGTCGGGACGCAGATCTCGCAGGCGGTGGGCTCCGCCTACGCCCAGCGCTACCGGGGAGAAACGGGAATCACCGCCGTCTTCTTCGGTGATGGGGCGACGAGCACCACCGATTTCCACTCCGGGATGAACTTCGCGAGCGTCTACAACGTCCCGGTCCTCTTCGTCTGCGCGAACAACCAGTGGGCCATCTCCGTCCCCGTGGCGAAGCAGACCGCCGTCCCGGTGCTCGCCAACAAGGCGAAGGCCTACGGGATGCGGGGGGTCCGGATGGACGGGACCGACGTGGTCGAGGTCATCTCCCAGGTCCGGGAGGCCCGGGCCTCCCTGCTCGCGGGGAACGGGCCGGTCTTCCTCGAAGCCCTTGTCTTCCGCATGAACCCCCACTCCTCCTCCGACGATCCCACCCGCTACTACCCCGCGAACTGGATGAAGGAGGCCCGGGCCCACGATCCCCTGGGCCGGCTGGAGGGGCTCGTGGACAGGCTACAGTTGCTCGCACCGGAGAAGAAGGAAGCGCTGCGCAAGGAGATCGAGGATATGTTCCGCAAGGCGATCGCCGAGGCGGAGGTCGCCCCGCCGCCCTCCCCCGACACCCTCTTCCGCGACACCCTCTCCGAGACGCACTGGCCGCTCACCGAGGAGCGGGACACCTTCGACCGCGACCAGGGAGGGCACTTCCCGTGACGCGCCAAGTGGACGTCCTCATCATCGGGGGCGGGCCTGCCGGTTACGTGGCCGCGACGCGCCTTGGCCAGCTGGGGCGGAAGGTCACCCTTGTCGAGAAGGAGTATCTGGGCGGCGAATGCCTGAACCGTGGCTGCATCCCCTCCAAGGCCCTTATCCATCTCTCCTCCATCTACCGGCACCTGCGGGAGCACGGGGCCGAGATGGGCCTCACGATTCCGGAGAACTCCTTCGACGTCTCCGCCATGCAGCGGTGGAAGACGAGCGTCGTCGAGAAGGAGCGCAAAGGGGTCGAGATGCTCCTCAAGGCCGCCGGGGTCGAGTGGATCAACGGGACCGCCTTCTTCACGGGCCCCGAGCACGCCCTCATCGAGAGCCTCCGCGGGAAGGAGGAGGTGAGCTTCCGGGCCGCCCTCCTGGCGACGGGGGGCTACCATGTGGCGCTCTCGGGCATGGAGCCCGATGGGAAGCAGGTCCTGACCGCCCGGGACATGCTCAACCTCGACCACGTCCCCGCGAGCATCTTGGTGCTCGGGGGCGGGGTGAGCGGAGTCGAGCTCGGGCAGCACTACGCCCGGTTGGGGAGCAAGGTCACGATCGTCGAGATGATGCCGCAGATCCTTCCCGGGATCGAACCGGACCTCGTCCGCGAAGTGTCGAGGGCGGTCGAGGCGCTCGGCATCCGGGTCTTCATTTCCTCGAAGGCGCTCAGCCTGGAGAAGGGGCCCGGAGGGGTGACCCTCGAGGTCAAGACCGAGACCGGCACCGAGAAGCTCTCCGGGGATATCCTCTTCATGACGGTGGGGAAGCGCCCCGAGACCCGGCAGCTCAACCTGGAGGAAGCGCAGGTCGTGGTCAACGTCAAGGGATTCCCCGTCGTCGACGACCGGATGGCGACCAGCAACCCGAAGATCTTTGCGGCCGGGGACGTGGCTCGTCCCCCCATGCTGGCCCACAAGTCCTACCGGGAGGGGCTCGTCGCCGCCGAGGCGATCGCAGGGCTTCCCACCCGGTGGAACTACCAGGTCGTCCCCTCGGTGGTCTTCACGGTCCCGGAGGTCGCCTCCGTCGGGCTCACGCTTGCGGAGTGCGAACCGAAGGGCCTCAAGGCCCGGGAGGTGCGCTTTCCCTACGCCGCCCTTGGGAGGGCCCACGCGAACCATGAGGAACGGGGCTTCGTCAAGCTCGTGGCCGAGGAAGGGACCGGACAGTTGCTCGGGGTCCATGCCGTCGGAGCGAACTGCGGGGACTTCATCAGCGAGGCCGCCCTCGCCCTCGAGCTGGGAGCGACCGTGCGCGACATCGCCGGAACGATCCATCCCCACCCGACCTACGGCGAGCTCCTGGGGGAGGTCGCCCTCCTCTGGCTGGGCGAGCCGATGCACGTGTCGGTGAGGAAGGGTGCCCGCTGAGATCCTCGACCTGGGGCGGGTCGACTATCGCGAGGCGTGGGACCTCATGCAACGGATGCGCCTCGAGCGGAAGGAGGGCCGTCGCGGGGACACGCTCCTTCTCGTGGAGCATCCGCCCGTCTTCACGGTCGGGGTGCAGGGCGGGCTGGACGCGGAGGAGGTGGACGGGGTCCCGGTCTTCCACATCGAACGCGGGGGGCTCGCCACCTACCACGGGCCCGGCCAGATCGTGGGATATCCCATCGTGGACCTAACCCCGAGGGGAAGGGACGTGCGCGCCTTCGTCCATGCCCTGGAGGAGATGGTCGCCCGCACGCTGGAACCCTTCGGGATCCAGGGACGCAGGGTGGAGGGGAAGCGGGGGGTCTGGGTCGGGGACAAGAAGATCGCCTCGGTGGGCATCGCGGTTCGGGACTGGGTGACCTACCACGGCTTCGCACTGAACGTGGCCACCGACCTCTCCTACTTCGAGAAGATCCACCCGTGCGGGTTCGAGGGGAAGATCATGACGTCGATGCAGCAGGTCCTGAACCGCACGATCACTCCGGAAGAGGTCAAGCCCGTCCTGAAGGGCACCATCGGCCACCTTTAGGTGGGCTCTTGCGCCATCGGTGTTATATCCGGGCCACGGATAAGTTCCCCGGTCCTCTGATCCGAACCCCATGGCTGCGAACCCGTCGTTGCAACCGCCCCGTCCGACGGGCCCTCAGAACCCCCCCTCCGGATCCTCGTACGACGCGTCGTTCTATGAGGAGTTCTCCGATGTCTCGAACGATTCGGCGGTCGCACTCATCCCGGTCCTGAAGGGTCTCCTGCCCGTTCAGAGCGTGCTCGACACCGGGTGCGGTCTCGGCAGCTTCTTGAGGGAATTCCAACGCCAAGGGGTGACGGACCTGACCGGTATCGAGGGGGAGTGGGCACGCACCGCGTCGCTCCTGATATCCCCCGCCGTCTATCGTTTTCACGATCTCCAGGAGCCCTTTGACCTGGGTCGCCGGTTCGACCTCGTCCTCTGCCTCGAGGTCGCCGAGCATCTGGAGGGTCGGTTCGCGGACGCCCTCGTGGCGACGCTGGTCCGGCACGGGGACGCGATATGCTTCTCCGCGGCGATCCCCGGCCAGGGTGGCACCCACCACGTCAATGAGCAGTGGCCGGACTACTGGGTCGAGAGGTTCCGCGCACAGGGGTACGACGCTTTCGACCTGATCCGCCCGGAAGTGTACCGGGACGAACGGGTCGCTCTGTACTACTCATTGAACACGCTCCTCTATGCGAAGCGCAACTCAGAGGCCCATCGGCGACTTTCGAGCCGAGGGGCCCCCGTCCAGGGGCGGGTCCCGTTCCGGATCCCCCTGCGGACCCGCCACACCCGCCATCCCTGGGGCGCCCGGGCCGTCTTCCTCGCGAACCTCGTCCCCAGCGTCCGGTTCCGGGAGTGGGCCTATCTCCGCCTCCAGCGATTCCGGCAATTCCTCTCGCGAAGTTCCGGTACGGGTCCGAACTGAGATTCTCCGAGCCCTCTCCTCGCGTTGGAGAGGGAACCCTCCACCCCTTCCCTCCGCGAGGTCCGTTGCGAAGAGATTGTGCATCTGATCTAGGGGGTGCGGGACACCTCAACTCTAGGAATTGCACGGTGTTTCGTGTCGAAACCAACTCCGGAACCCTTGGAGAAGCATCCAGCACCTCCCCGCACTACACGGAGCGCAGTCGTCGGGCATTCTCCAGCTTTCGTTATATAGTTGGACCCTTAAGTCGCGCGTGAGCTATGGTCGCAGCCCAGCGAATCGCTATTGCGGCGCCCGTCCTCTCTCCGGCCGAGACCACTAACGTCTTGGAGTGCCTCACCACCAACTGGATTTCCTCCAAGGGGCGGTTCATCAACGAATTTGAGAAGGGATTCGCCGCGAAGGTAGGGGCGAAGCATGCCATGGCCGTGACGAGCGGGACGACGGCCCTCCATGTGGCGCTGGCGGCGCTGGGCGTGGGTCCGGGCGACGAGGTCATCCTGCCCACCTTCACCATGATCGCCTGCGCGAACGTCATCAAGCAGCTCGGAGCGAAGCCCGTGCTGGTCGATTCCGAACCCATCACTTGGAACCTGGACCCAGCCCAGGTGCGCGCGCGGCTCACCCCGAAGACCAAAGCGGTCATGCCGGTCCACATCTACGGGCATCCGGTCCAGATGGACGAGCTCCGGGAAGTCCTCGCTCCCCGGAACATCCCCACTCTGGAGGATGGGGCAGAAGCCCACGGCGCAGAATACAAGGGAAAACCGGTGGGCTCCCTTGCCACCCTCAGCGCCTTCAGCTTCTACGCCAACAAGATCATCACCACCGGGGAGGGTGGGATGGTCACGACCAACGACGATGCCCTCGCGAACGCCGTGCTCTCCCTCCGAGACCAGGGGTACGACCTCTCCCGGAGGAAGTGGTTGATCCACGATCGGATCGGCTACAACTACCGGCTGACCAACCTCCAGGCGGCCGTCGGCCTTGGCCAGCTCCAGCGGATGGACGAGTTCGTCGCCCACCATCGGAAGGTGGCCGCGCTCTACAATTCCCTCCTTTCGCACGTTCCCGGGATCACCCTCCCGCCCGAGCAGCCGTGGGCGAAGAACGTGTACTGGATGTACACGATCCTCGTCGACGCAGCCGCCTTCGGGATGAGCAAGGACGACCTCATGTCGAAGCTCGGCGAACAGGGGATCGACACGCGATCCGCCTTCCTTCCCATCCACCGGCAGCAGATCTACGAGCAGGAGTTCCGGGGACAGAGCTACCCCGTGGCCGACCGGCTGGCGAATCAGGGAGTGAACCTCCCCAGTGGGAACAACACCACCGAGGATGAGGTACGCCGGGTCGCCGCCGTGATCACCTCCCTCGCCCGGAAGTAGGCCAATGTCAGAGAAGAAACTCGGGGTGGCGGTCGTCGGGTGCGGCCGGATGGGAAAGCGCCGGGCGGTCGCCACGACCTCGCATCCCACCTCCCATCTCGAGGTGGTTTCCGATACCGATTTTTCCCGTGCGGAGGCCGTGGCCAAGGAACTTGGTTGCCGGGCGGTCCCCGACCCCTTGGCGGCCATCGACGACCCCGCCGTTGGCGCGGTCTTCATCAGCACGCCGAACTCCACGCACGCTCCCCTCGCCCTGCGCGCCCTGCGCGGCGGAAAGCACGTCTTCTGTGAGAAGCCGCTCAGCATCACGGTCGCAGACGCCCGCGAGATGGTCCGGGAGGCAGAGTCCCGGAAACTCTCCCTGATGGTCGGGTCGAACGTGCGTTTCTTTGAGAACGTGGAAAAGGCGAAGGAGCTCGTGGAGCACGGCGCGATTGGAAAGCCCCTCTTCGCACGGGGCTGGATCGGGCACGAGGGCTGGGTCCTCAAGACCGAGCCTTGGTCGCAGGACCCTGCCATCATCGGCGGCGGGACTCTGATGGACAACGGACCGCACATCCTCGACATCCTCCGGTGGCTCTTCGGCGACGTGGACCAGGTATCGGGACAGTCGTTCCAGCGGTTACACCAACTCCCCCCCTCCATCGAAGACAATTTCCTGGCCACCCTCGTCGGGCAGGGCGGCATGCCCATTCTTTTCCAAGCCTCATGGACCGAGTGGAACGGCTACTTCTTCCTAGAGGCCTACGGCACGGAGGGACGCATGGCCATCGACAGCCGGGGGGACGCGGCGCTCGTCACGGTCGTCGGCAAGGACAAGCAGACCCAGGCGTTCGACTTCTCCAAGGCCGAGAAGCAGTCCTTCAAACGGGAGGCCCACGAGTTCCTCGGGTCCGTCCATTCGCCCTCTCCCCACCTCGAGAGCGGTCGGGACGGGATGCGCGTGGTGGAGATCATCCAGGCACTCTACCGGGCCGCCAAGGAAGGCACCCGGGTCAGTTCCCTCGGCAGGTAGGCGTGTCCGGGACCTCCTCCCTCGGCACGGTCCCGGTCGCAAATCCTCATATTCCCTCGGAGGGATGGGGACGTCCGATGGACCGCGTCGAGAGGATGGGGCACCCTTCCCACCTCCCCCGGGTAGAGATACTGGGCTACCCGTACGTCCCCCGTCCCGACACCGGGCGGGGCATCGACCGGTATCTCTTCTATCTCGACCGTGAGTACCGCGCCCAGACCGTGCCCTACGGGATCGTGGAGAACGGCCCCTTCGCGAACAACATCGAGCAGTTGCTGATGGGGGAGCCCTCCATTTTCGCGAAGCTCATGCGCCAGCGCGCACCCCTCTGGCACGCGGTCTCCCCGGTGGGGGGCCGGGCGCTCGCCCTCACCGGCCGGACCCCCTTCGTCACCACCATCCACGACGTGATGCCCTTCTACCTCTGGAGCGCGAACCCCGTCCGCTACACCTTCCTGCGGTGGTGCATCACGGTCTCGGCCCGCCGGAGCACGCGAGTGATCGTGACCTACCAGTTCGCCAAGGATTACCTGGTGCGCCACCTCGGCATCCCCGAGGAACGGGTGCGCGTGGTCCCGATCGGGGTCGATCCCCGGGACCTGGGCGTCCCCAACAAGCCCATCGCCCCTGTCGAGAGAAAGCCCGAGGACCTGCTCTTCCTCGGGAGCTGGAACCCTTGGGCCCGTGGGGGAGATCTCGTCCTGCGCGCCATGCCCGAGGTCCTCTCGGCGTTCCCGAAGGCGCGGCTCTGGTTCGCGGGCCAGAGCGCAGAGACCGAGAACATGCGTGCCCTCGCGCGGAAGTTAGGGATTGAGAAGAGCGTGGAGTTCTGCGGGTTCCTCTCCGAGCAGGCCCTCGGGGAGAAGCTCCGGTCGGTGGGAGCCCTCGTCTATCCTTCCCGGATCGGGTTCAGCCTCTCGATCATGCAGGCCATGCATGTGGGTACTCCCGTCGTGGTGAACGACTGGTTGGACATGCCCGAGTTCGTCGGGAACTCGGGCATCGTGGTGCCCCGGGACTCCGTCCCCGAGCTCGCATCTGGAATCGTTCGGTTGTTGAGCTCCCCCTCGCTGGCGCGCGACCTCGTCGAGCGCGGACGACGGCGCGTGGGGGAGTTCAGCGTCGAACACATGATCGAGGGCACCCTCGCGATCTATGCGGAAGCGGCGGGGATCCAGGAATGAGCATCCGAACTTCCTCGCCCCCCCGACGCGGAACCGCCGACGCACTTCCGAGATCGAAAACGGTTCATGAGCGGGAAGGCTGAGGGAATGCAGGCGCCTCCCAAGGCACCCTCCGGGATTCCCGAGGCGACGGTGCTCGTGACCGCCTACAACCGATCCCGCTTCCTGGAGCGTGCCCTCGAGAGCGCGTGCGCCCAGGAGTGCTCCCCCGAGCTCTTCGAGGTGATCCTGCTGTCGAACGTTCCCGCGCACGGTGACGTTCTAAGGGCGGTGGGCGAGCGGCATCCGCGGCACCGGCTACGGTTCCAATTGGTCGGGGAGATGAGCATCGGGGAGATGCTGGCCCTGGGCGTCGAGGAGGCCCACGGTCCGGTCCTGTGCCTTCTCAACGACGATGATGAGTGGGCCCCGTCGAAGCTCACGCGGGTGCTCTCCGCCTTCCACAAGCGCCCTGATCTCGTGTACGTCTGGAACGGGGTGCAACGGATCTCCGCGACCGGGGAGACGCTGCAGACGCGGGGACGGTTCGCAGCCTCTGGGCGACCCTCGGACGAAGAGGAGCACGTCGATGGGTCGCACCCGTCCGAGCTGGCTCGGGTCCTCCGATGGAGATCCTTGGGGTTCAACGACAGCGCGATCTCACTACGTCGGGACATGGTGAGAGCGGTACTGCCCCGCCTGCGCTCGTTGCGGACCAACGAAGACTCCTTCCTGCTGTACGCGGCCGCGATCTCGGGGCGCTCGATGCTCTTCCTCAGCGATCGGTTAACGCGCTACCGGGTCCACGGGGAGGGGATGTCCCAGTCCGCGAACACGGACGAGTCGGAAGCATGGACGAAGCTGGAACAGAACGACCGGAGGGAGTTGGCCTCCTGGGAGGTGATCGTCGACATGGCCCGGGAACACCACCGATCCAACCTTCTCCCGCTGATCTTCCGGGAGAGGGAGTTCACCCGTCTCGTGGCCCTCTCCCGGGCCAAGGAAGCTTCCCGCGGCGACATCGCCCGGGGGATCGTGGCGTTCCTACCCTACTCGGCCCGCTTGCGGAGGTGGCCTGGAGCCCTCGCCCTCGGCTGGTCCCTCCTCTCCCTCTTCAGCCGGAGTCTTTCCCGCCGGGCGTACCTCGTCTCCGTCCGAGTGCAGTCGAACCGGTGAGACCGGCAGATCCGTCGTCCCGAGGCTTCCCGGCTACGAGACCACGAAGAAATCGATCGGGTCCATGTAGCCGACGGTACCCTCCAGGGTGAGCGTGACGGTGTCGTTGCCGCTGACCAAGGGGAAGGAGACTGACGTGCTGAAATTGGGGCCGAGTGCGAGGAAATCCACGCTTCCCACGTAGGCTCCGTTCACCGAGACCTTGAGGTACTCGCTGGTCTGGTAGGTGTAGCGGTGCACGGTGAGGGAATAGTTCCCCGCCGAGATGTTCTTGAGCCCGTAGGAAAGGAAGGAGCCATCGACCGCACCGTCCGTGGTGAGCGACTGGACGCTGTTGGGAACGTGAGGGAGGCCGTACGCGACCGAATACGCCGAACCGAAGTAGGCGGTGGTGAGGTTGGGACTGGCATCGAAGTAGGAGATGGCGGGCACGAATCCCGGGGCGGAACCTCCAGTGTACCCGAATACCTCGACGACCGCGTTCGAGTAGACGCGCTGGACGTACGGAAGGTGAGAGAACACCTGGATCTCGGTATCGGAGTAGCCGACCTGGAACACGTAGTATTTCATGGCAAAGACCTGCCAGGCGGCGGTCACGTTGGTCTGGGTGGGATACTCGATGGCCCGGTTGAGGAAGAAGTAGGGGTTTCCCACGGAGGGGATAGGAGGGTTGTAGATGGAATTGTAGAGATCGTACTGGGGTCGGTACATGAAGGTGAGATCCGCGAAATCCTGCATGGGCAACGGGGCCTGGTTCCCGGCCATCGAATCGACGACCACGGTGCTGCCCGGAGTGCCATGGGCCTGCAGCCACTCCGCAGCGGCCATCATGTCGGCGTTGAACAGGGACTGAGTTTGGGAGGCCATCGCGGCGGACTGGAGATTCTGCTGGACGCTGACCGCTCCGCAGGTACCGATCAGGATCACCACGAGGACGGCGGCCACCTTCCCCAGCCGGGGACGCGGCACACGGGGGCGCAGCAGGCGGTCGAGGCCAAAGGCCACGAGAGGAACCATCGAGATCCCCACGTACTCCACGAAGCGGCCAAAGGTGACTCCCAGGAGCGAAGCGACGAGGGGGTTGAAGACGAGATAGAGGCCGGCCGCGGTGAGGAGCCCGAAGGGGAGGATCCCCTCGACATGGTAGGAGAAGGGCTTCCTTCCTCGGAGGGGGATCTTGGAGAGAAGGACCTTGGCCACGGCAAAGACGGAGAGCACGACCCCGAACAGATCCAAGGAGTCGTAGAATCCCTCCATCCCGGTCCAGTTGTAGATGAGGAGCGTTCTCCAGGTGAGGTGCATGCCCCCAGAGAGACCGTTCGAGGCCCCGACGGCGTACGAGGGAACGAGATAGGGGGGCAACAACACGGCGGTCAGGACAAGCGGGGCCAGCAGCCGGGGGATCGACCAGCGCACGCCCCGGGCATGGAGCATCCAGATCCCGAAGAAGACGAAGGCAATGGCGATCAGAACGAAGGTCAGTGGGTCTCCCATGATGCCGAGGAAGAGACCGACGCTCAACAGGCTCAGCTCGTACGACTGCTTACCTGTTCCACGCAGGAGATCGGTCAACAGGACGAGGACCGCCACATAGCCCGTGAGGCTGAGGACCGCGTCCGGTATGATCCCGTAGTAGGACGCTACGAGCGAGTTGTTGAAGAAGATCGCCTTGTCGCTCCAGAATCCCAGCATCCACAGGACGGGGAGAGCATAGGTGAGGAGCGGATGTTTCGTGAAGCGGCCCACCAAGAGGTACAATCCGAGGGTGGGCAGGACGAGCAAGAGGGTGTAGAGGGGCCCTGCTACGTAGATGGCGTTGACCCCGGCCGATCCTGCGAAGACCGCGTAGAGGATGCTGATCGCCGGGTTCCCGAAGGCGGTGTTGGCGGCCGCCGGAGGGAGGAAGGGGAAGATCTGGACGGCCTTCGTCCAGTCACCGGTGCGGAGGAGAGCGTTGGCCGCACGCGCGAAGACGGCGGTGTCGTCCGCAACAAGGAATCCATGGCTCTGGACGATCAGCACAGGGATGATCACTGCGGTCGCAAGGCCCACGACGATCCCTAGGTAGGCGAGGCATTCCCGGTCCAGGGATATCCCCCCTTCCCGGAGGGTGCGAGTGATCGCCGAGAACTCCCGTCGCCCCCCGACGCCAACCAACGCCACGACGAGGGCTTCCAAGAGGAAGGTTCCCGCGAGCGAGAACGCTCCCCATCGGGCCAGGGTCCACCCAGCCCCGATGACGAGGCCCAGTCCGAGGAGGTGGGAATAGAACACCGCTTCGATGAGTCGGGGCTTTTCGGGACGGAGCCGATTCGCAAGGAGAGCGTAGACGAACCCCCCGGGAAGGACGATCGCGCAAAGATAGACGGCGAACCCCAGCAGTCCCGCCCACCCGGCGACGACGAATCCTCCGATGAGAAGGGCGGCCGCGAGGAGGGCCCCGTTACGAATCCAGCGGAAGAGGGGATCCATGAACCAAGGTCACCGATCCCAGGGGATCTGGAGCGTCACGTTCCCTCCGACCGGGAGGACCAGGGGAGTGCCCCCGTACACAGCGGTGGTGAACGGCTGGGACCCCTGCACGACAAACTCCTCCAGCACGTAGACCGGTTCCACGGTCACCGAAGGAAAGAGATAGGGCCCGAGCAGATGGAGCGTGCCCTGGGTGGCGGAGAGTTGGGGGAAACCCAGCGATTCAAAGGGGAGGAAAAGGAGGTGGCCGCAACTGCCGGGAAGGCCCTCGTAGGCGGCCCTCCCCCCCGACTGAAGGTAGATCCCTTGGATCCCCTGGGGAGCCGGGGTCCATATCCCGAAAGCCTCCAGGGAACCGGTACCTCCCTCAATGGCATGGGTGAATTCCGCACGATTGTTCACGAAGGCCGTCAGGTTCCCATCGGCGGATATCGCAAGGGAGAGTTCCCACCCCCGGGAGTTGTCCAGGGGAAACGGAGGGGACTGGGCCACGAGGTAGAAGTGCTGCCAGGTATCGTACTCGTAGTAGGACACGGTGGCCGAGGGGTTTCCGCTCCCGGTCTCCTGGACCACCACGAGCGGGGAGTAGTCCCCTGCCGTGGCAAGGAAGATGCCCATTCCCCAGGACGAGGAGTTCGGACCTCCGGAAAAGAAGACGGAGAGGGAGCCTCCCCCCTGGAGCGCTCCTCCGGCTACCTGGGAGTAATTCCCGAAGGTGAGGTGGGAAAGCGTGAGCGACGGGGAGCAAGCGGAATTGGGAGGGCTCTGGGCCGAGGGGACCCCCAGCCCGTAGGTCTCCACGGAGTATTGACCGGTGTGCACTTCGGGATTGAGCGGGAGGTAGTTCCCCGATCCGTTCAATATCGGGGAAAGGACGACCAAGGGAGCGCTCACGGGTACGTTCCCGGGGTTGGAGTAGTTGACCCAGAGGTAGGATGCCGGGCTCACGTTGGGCAATGTCACCACCGCCTGGACCGCGGGCTGTGCGGCGCTCACTATGATCCCCTCCCCGACCAGGTAGGCCGAGGCCGCCATCGCCGCCAGGATCACGGCCCCGGCGAGCAGCAAGAGACGGGTGGGCGCCGTCGAGCCCCTCCGGCGGAACCGGCGCAGCGTTCGGTCCATCGTCGATTCCAATTCCCATCCATAGATAAGGCCTGTCTTTGAGACTCCCCCGGGGGCCAAGGGGTTCCGTCCGAGAGTCCGTGCCCCGGTCCCTTTCGTCGGGCGCCGTCGGGCAGGAAGTCGAGCAGCAGTACCCTTTTTACCCGGGGGTGATGCCCCGGGCACGGGCTGGCCGCCGGGGACCCCAGCACAGCTCCTTACGAAGAGAATCCATGGCAGAACATACCGACACCCCCAGGGGGCACGTTCCCCCGCCGGAAGGGTCCGCAGAGCTGATCGAGATGCAGAAGCTCTGGGACCAGAGGGGGAAAGAGGATCCCCTCTACTATGTTCTCCGCGGGACGTTGCGCGACCGCAAGCATTGGACGAAGGAGGACTTCCTGGACCTGGGGCGCCGGGAGATCCGCGGGGTCATGGAGTACCTCGGGTCTTTTCACCTCCCTCTTCGCCGGGAACGCGCATTGGACTTCGGGTGCGGGGCCGGTCGTCTCACGCAGGGCCTGTCTCCCTATTTCGCGCGGGTGGACGGCGTGGACCATGCCCCCGCCATGGTCGAAGTCTCGCGGCGGTTGCTGCCCTCGGAGTCGAATTGCCAATTTACCGTGGCTCAGGGGGGGGACCTCTCGAACTTCGAGACCTCCACCTTCGACCTCGTCTACTCGGACATGGTGCTGCAGCACATTCCCTACCCCCACGCCCTGGATTACATCTCCGAGTTCCTGCGGATCCTTCGCCCCGGCGGGGTGGCGGTCTTCCAGGTGGTGTTGGACAACTTCCTCCTCGAGCCCATCCCGGCGGCCTGGCGGCTGCGAGCTCTCGCTGCGCTCAAGAAGGTCCGCACGGGCGAGGCGGTCAACAACATGTTCGGCCTCGACGACACCTCGGTGCGCTCCGCAGTGGAGAAGGGCGGGGGCCGGGTGCTCGATGTGCAGGAGTTCGAGGGAGATCCCTCGGTCCTACCTCCGCTGCATTCCTTTCATCGGGCCCTGGTGGCCGGACGTCCGGCCTATCTGGGCCTGTGGCTCAATGTCCGCTACCTGGCGGAGAAGCCATTGCCCGGGAAGAACGCCTGATCTCGAAGACGGGTCGCGCGTAGCGCAACCTACTTTTCCACGGGGTGGGAGTGCACGTCCCCTCGGACCCGTGTCTCGAGAAGGTGGGAACTGGGTGCCTTCTCCTCGATCAGGTGAGTTCGGTCCTCCATGGGCCTGCGCGGAAACTCGGGGAACTTCGGGCCCGGATGGGAGTATGCGGAGACAATCTGCGCCAGAGCCCTCGGGTGGTAGAGGAGGAAAAGAGAGATGCTGTGGAACTGAGAATGGCCCCCGCTCCTGGGGAGCTGGACCACGGGGACCTCGTCCAAACGGACCTTGTTCCGGCCGGCCCGTAGGAGCATCTCCACTGCGTAGTTGTACTCGGCGTGGAAGATGATGTCCGGGATCTTGTCCGCCCGGATCCCCCAGTAGCCCGAGGTAGCGTCCGTGATGCGGTAGCCCGTGAAGGAGTTCACGAGCTTGGTATACAGACGGATCCCGAAGGTTCGAGTGATGGAAAGGTGGGTGGGGTTGATGTCGCGGAAGCGCGATCCGATGATCATGTCGGCCCGCCCCGCGAGCAACGGGGACAAGATGCGCATCAGGTCGTCGGGGTTGTGCTGGCCATCCGCATCCATGTGGAGGAGGTACTGGCAGTTGAGCTGCAAAGCGGCCACGAATCCTGTGGTGAGGGGGGCCCCGATCCCAAGCGAGGTTCCGTGACGCACCGTGATGGCGCCGGCCCCACGAGCGATGATCGGGGTCGCATCGGTGGACCCATCATCCACGACGACCGTCTTGAACTCGAGCTTGCCCACCTGGGTGGGTAGTCCCGCCAGCACATCCCCGATGGTCTTCTCCTCGTTTCGGGCGCTGACCAGGATGACCACGCGGGTCATCCCCTGCGGGACCTTGCTCTGAGACTCCAAGAGCGGGAGTGCGTGCGCGAGGGCCTGCGAGCGGACCTGTTGGGAGAACACGCGGTGGTGATCATACTCCCGCGTGACAAAGGCGTACGCCAGGATGATGAAGAAGACGAAAAGGAAATCGAACCTGAGGTAGGCGGCGGACTGCCCGGGTTGACCTTCGAAAATGGAGGCCAGGACTCCGGGGAACAAACAGAAGAGGATGACAACGCCGAAGAGGACCGAGTAGAAGAGCGCCGGGAAGGGTTTCAGCCGTTGAACAGCGGCCGCAATAACCGTAGCCAGGAGGAGAAGTCCGAAGACACCAAGTAACACCTCCTGTAAGGCCGATAGACCAAGCATCTGTACGGGTATCCCAAGGTACTCCAGAGCGGTCACCCCTACTTAAACTATCGCATTTCATTGGAACCGTCCCCGGAGCGGAGGCTCGCCACGGGCCAATTGTTGCTCAGAGCTGCACAGGGGTTAGCGGGCGGCCCGGAACGTGTAGCGGCAGGGCACGCGCCGCTTGAGCGGGGTCCAGAAGGTGCAGCTCGTGCACTTGAACCCGGCCACCACCTTACCCCCGTCGAGCGTCGCATTGTGGATCTCGACCACGGGTTTCCGGCAGACAGGGCAGACCCGGATCGCAGAGGAGACGGGCCGGGCGGCGTAGCGCACCTCGACGACGATGCGCTTCGAGGAAAGAAGGATCGTCCGCATCCGTTCGGGGCCGATCCGGAGGTCCTTTCCCTCCCCCTTCAACTGGTCCATGACCTCCTCGTAGAGCCGCTTCTGGGTATCGATGGCTCCCCCGTAGGAATAGAGGGCGCGGAGGGCGAGCGCCTCGATGACGTCGGAGGGGGCCCGGTGGAAGTCTCCCCGGTTCGGGGAGGAGTACCGGCGAGCCCTCGCCGGGGGTTCAGTAGCGGCTGGAGCCTTTGCCTTCCCTCGCGCTGATCTCCTCTTCATAAAAGAGCCTCGCCAGCTCCTCCTCTTCCTTGCCGACCTCGATGTTCCCGTCGTCTTCCTGGGTGAAATATCCTACCAAGGCCCCGGCGGCCGCGAGCTTCACGGCGCGGCTCTTCAACCGGGGGGAGAAATTGGGGGAGGCGGAGCGCTCGAGGGCCTTCTCGGAGACCCCTCGCAGCGTCGCGTACAGCTTCCGGGAGAGCGCGACCCCCCGGGGTTTCCAGCGTTTGACGAGGGGATGCCCGGTCTGGATCGCATGGAGGAGCGTCAGGTGGTCCCGGACTTGCTGCGCCCCCGAGAAGTCGATCTCCCCGAGCTCGAGGCGCTCTGCGCTCGCCTCGACCGCCCGGAAGCGGGCCCGGGTCATCCGGTGGAAGCGCAGCAGCATGCGGTCCTCGAGGGCGGCGAAGTTGGGGTCTGCGACCGTCGTCCAGTAGTCGTTCCCCCCCTCCACCCGCACATTGTAGTTCACCGAGAAGTACGACGTGAAGACGTACGGGCCGATCGTCCCGAGCGTGGTCTCCCACTTGACGGGCCGTTGCTCCATCACGAGCTTCAGGGGCTCGACCATGCCCCGGTACTTGAACCAGTCGTTGAATTCCGGCACGATGAAGTTGAACGTCCGTCCCCGATAGTAGGAGCCCACCCGCAGGAACTGGGCGGGGGTGATCCCCCCGCAATACCGGTTCCGTCCGGGAAGGCCGTGGGCGGGGATCCCTGCCTTGGGGTTCCCCCGGACCATGTCGTCGATCGCGAAGGTCTTCCCCGTTCCGGGGGGGCCGAAGAGGGCGAGATTGAAGCCGCTCGTCCCCGTCGAGCGGCCCGTCGGGGCGATGAGGGGCACGTCGCTCAAGGCGTACTGGTGGAGGAGCCCGATGAGGATGTCGAGGTAGAGCTCCTCGCCGAAGAGCTCGCGTGTGTAGCGGACGAGGTCCTTGAGCGAGAACTCCTCGGCGAAGCGGAGCGCCTCGCGCAGGCGTTCCCCGAGCAGCTCTTTGAGGTAGAGGAAGTACTCCGCATCGCTCTCCCGCATCTCGTAGGACTCGTTCGTCGGCGGGGCAAGGGCTGCCTCCAGGGCGTGCTCGGAGAGCTCGAGGCTGGTCCGCAGGAACCCGAGGAGGTCCTCCTCGCTCGTCGGCACGTAGGTCCGGTCGTCCCGTGTCACGGCCACCTCCTCGAGGAGCCCCACCCGCTTCAGGCGTTGGAGGAGCCGGAGGGGGTCACAGAAGACCTTCTCCCGGAGCAGGGCCATCTTGAGCTCCGAGAGACGGAAGGAGGCCCTGAGGTTCTTGCTCCCCCGGGCCTCATGGTGCCGGCGCGAAGCTTCCAGGAGACTGACGACGGTCCGGGCCACCGGAAGCTCGTCTTCCGCCACCTCCAAGTCAGGACCATGCCCTGAAGCCACACCCATCGCCACTAGTTTCCTCCCATCGTCCCAGGCTATATCTATTGTATGGTCCTTCCCCTTTCAAGATGCCGTCAGGGTACTCCTCCTACGAGCGGGAGCTCAAGGCCATCATGGCTGGGGAGCGGGAGTTCCTCAACCGGTACCGGAAGCTCGCCGCCTCACCGGAACGCCTCGCAGCGCTCGACAAGCTCGAGGAGCGCCCCTTCCTCGTCATCCGGGCGGCAGGCTCCCACGGCTTCGACCTTCTCGCCCTCCGGGACTCCATCGCACTCCCAATCGAAGTGAAGTGCTCGGGGGAGCCCGTGATCCATTTCACCGCTTCCCGGGGTCGCAACATGGAGCAGTACGCCCAGCTCACGAAGGAGACGCTGCGTTCGGGGCTCATCCTCCTCTACGCGTACCGTCTCATGGGGGTCCGGGACGGGGACCCCTGGCGCCTCTTCTCCGCCTCGAACGGAGACACGAAGGGGATCGCCCGCTTCATCGCGAACCGCACCCCGAACCTTGACTCCACGGAGAAGGGAAATCAGGTCCTCCGGTGGAAGGATGGCATGCCCCTCATGGACTTCCTCTCGATGGTCCTCGAGTTCTCATGAGCGTTCACGTCGCAGCGACCGGACGCTCCCGTTTCGGGAAGCGCGAGGAAGGCCTCCTCGAGCTCCTTACCGAGGCCGGGAAGGACGCCCTCCGGGGAGCCCCGGCGAGCGCCGCACGGCCCGAGGCGCTCTTCGTCGGGTCCATGGCCCCCGGCCCCCTCTGCGGTCTCGAGAACCTCGTCCCCAAGGTCGCGGACGCCCTGGAGCTCAGCGGGATCCCGGGCCTCCACGTGGACGCAGCCTCTGCGTCGGGCGCGGGCGTCCTGCACGCCGCCGCGGCCGCCGTCGCCGCGGGAATCTACCGCTCCGCCCTCGTCGTGGCCGGGGAGAAGATGACGGCCGTTCCGCTCACCGACGTCACGACCGTTCTCTCCCACTCGCTCTCCCCCCTCGAGGTCCTCCATGGGGCGACCATGCCCTCCATGGCCGCCCTCGTGAGCCAGGCGTACCTGGACCACTTCCATCTCCCCATCGATGAGGTGGGGATCGTGACCGTGGCGAACCGGGCGGCGGCCTCCCGCAATCCCTTCGCCCATTTCCAGAAGCCCGTGACGCTTGAGGAGGTGAACGGGAGCCGCATCATCTCCTCCCCGCTCCGGCTCCTGCACGTCTCTCCCGTCAGCGACGGCGCCGCCGCGGTCCTCCTCACCCGGGACCGGACCGGGGTGGAGGTGGTGGGGTTGGGACAGGGGACGGACCGGACGGACGTCATCCTCAGGGAGGGCCTGACCGGATTCCTTGCCACCCGCCTCGCCGCGAAGGCCGCCTACGAGATGGCGCACCTCACCCGGAAGGAGGTGAGCGTCGCCGAGGTGCACGACGCCTTCGCCCCCTTCGAACTCATCGACCTCGAGGATGTGGGGATCTGCGGACCGGGGGAGTCGCTCCGATGGCTCCGAGACGGGAACGGGTCCCCTTCGGGACCGGTCGCTGTGAATCCTTCCGGTGGGATCCTGGGTCGGGGACACCCCGTGGGCGCTTCCGGGCTCATCCAGATCGTAGAGCTCTCCCGGCAACTGGAGGGGACCGCCGGGCCGCTCCAGGCCGGCACCCGCCGGGTCGGGCTGGCCCAGTCCGTAGGGGGGATGGGTTCCCACAACTTCGTGACGCTCCTTTCCCGGGTCTGAGCCGGCCCGGGACGGGCCCCAGTCACCGGGAAGAGCGGAGGCGCTCCCTCGGGGACGACCGAGGGGCCCGACGTCAGGCTTATAGGTGGCCAGACCATTAGCCGGCAGAATGTTCCTCCGGACCTGTCTGGTCGCAGTCCTGGTGCTAGGGGCGGCCATCTTCCTGGGGGCGGTCTCGGGTGGTGCGGGGACCGTACACCCCGTGGGCCCCGCCGCGCAGCCGAACGGCCAATCTTTACCCTTGAATACGTCGGGATGCCCGAACAACGAGACCGTGGGGCCGCTCAACGTCTGCGTCTATTTCATCAACGCCGTGGCCACGAACGGTGTGCCGATCAACCAGAGCGTGGGTCCCGGCAACGACAACACCCAGAACGCGATCCTAGTGAGCACGATCGGGATCTCCTCCGTCGTCGTGACCTGGACCTGCACCGCTCCTGCCGCCATCAACACGACCGCCTTCGAGATGTTCCTCTTCGGTCTCGTGGTGTACGCGGTCCAGATGACCCAGCTCCCCTCGTGCCCGGCCGGAGGTTCGGGCCACGTGGTGATTCGCAACACCAACCTTCCCTCCTACGGGTGGTTCCTCTCCGGCGTCTACGACGCGGCGGTGACCTTCACCAGCGCCAACGGGACCTCCGTCGGAGGCCAGGTCCCCTTCATCGTCAAACTTCTCTCCACTTACCAACCGCTCACGGTCATCACGATCATCCTGTTCCTCGTGGCGATCGCAGAGGTGTACTACATCGTCCGGGACTTCCTCCACTTCCGCAAGCGCCTTCGGCAGGTCCGATCCCACCAGCCCCCGTACGCCCAGGGCCCGGTTCCTCCCGGCTCCGGAGGCTGGTAGGCCATGTCCTCGGGCGCTGGAAGCACGGCGGCCAGCGGGGTCGTCCTCGGGATCATCACGGCGCTCCTCCTGTGGTTCCTGAACTATGTGGACCCGATCACGATGGTCTTTCTCGCCGTGTTCCTCGGAGCCCTCTTCGGGATCGCGGTGGGCGTTCCGGCCCGCTCCCTCAACAAGAAGATCCTCAAGGAGCGCAAGAAGCTGGGCGAGGCTCCCGCCTTCTATCCTGCCGCGCCCGCAGCGCAGGCACCTCCCCAGCCTCCCCTCCCGGTCCAGCCTTCGACCGCGAGCCCTGCGCCTCCGGTCGCGACCGCAGCGAGCATCCTTGTCGCCCAGGCGCCGCCCGCCCCCGCCTGGCCCCTCTTCGAGCCGCTCTGCTTCCTCGAGACGAGCAGGGAGCGGGATCTCCTCGAGATCGCGGGGGCTGCCGGGCTCCCTCCCCAGCGTCTTCTGGTCTTCCTTACACAGACCGCCGAAGTCCTCCTCCCGGAGTATGGCCTTGCCGGCGTTGAGGCCATCAAGCTCTCCCGGGTTGAGGGAGAGGACGTGGTCTCCCCCGGGGACCTTGACCGTCTCGGCTACCTCATAGAAAAGCACTTCGCGAAGGGACAGGGCTACAAAGTGGTCCTGCCCTCCGTTGAGGCCCTGGTGGAGGCAGCGGGTGTGAAGAACGTGCGCCGACTCCTCGACGTGGCTCGCGAGCTCGCCCAGGGCTCTGCGGGTTCCCTCCTCTTGTCGATATTCCCCAAGGCCCTTCCGGAGGAGCAAGTGGCCATCCTCGAGCGGGGGGCGACCCTCCTCGCCCCGGTCAGGCACTGAGCTCCCATGCCCGAGATGGAAGAGCTGGTCTCGGGCCGCATCGTGGCGGCCACGGAGCTCACCGTTCCCCCCTCCGGCTTCGCCGCCCCTCACCGGATCGCCATCATCGAGACGGACCGCGGGGAGCGCACGATGGCGATCGTCGAGGGGATCCTCCCCCCTGCGGGCACCCGGGGGACGCTCCGGACGGACCCGGGGGGCCGACGATGGTTCCACCCCGGTCCGTGACCTCGCCACGGGCACCGGCTCGGTTCCTCCAGTTCAACACCTTACGGGAGTTCGAGGAGTTTGTGACAGCCCTGAACCTGCGGGGGAACGCCCCGCGGGAGCTCGGGGCGACCGCCCCGCACATGCCCCTCGTCTGGGATCCCCTTCCCCCTCTCGTGGCCCAGCGTCTGGTCGAGACGCTCTCCCAGGAGGGCGTGGAGGTCGGGAAGTCCCCCTCGGCGTTCAGCGCCGCACCGGGAGCGCAGCGCGTGCTCGCCTTTGTCTCCTCCGGACAGATCGCCCGGCTGGCGAGCCGGGCACGGAGCGCGCCGCTCTCCGCTCGGGCTGCGCTCGAAAGCCTTGCCACCGGTTTCCGCAGCATCGATCGCCAGAAGAAGGGGTGGCTGCGCCTGGCCGGAGGGCGGCGGCTTCGCCTGGGAGGGAAGACGCTCGTCATGGGAGTCGTGAACGTGACCCCGGACTCCTTTTCCGACGGGGGCAAGTTCTTCTCGACCGAGGCCGCGATCGCTCAGGGGATCCGTCTCGTCCAAGAAGGGGCCGACCTCCTCGATATCGGAGGGGAATCCACCCGACCCTCGGCCCGCTTCGTCTCCGAGGCGGAGGAAGCTCGTCGTGTCCTCCCGGTGCTGGAGGGACTCCTCCGCAAGGTGGAGATCCCACTGTCCATCGACACACGCCGGCCCTCGGTCGCACGCAAGGCCCTCGCGCTCGGTGTCGGGATGGTGAATGACGTGAGCGGCCTCGCCCTCTCGGCCATGCGCCGCGTGGTCCGGGACGGGGAGGCGGCGGCCGTGGCGATGCATATGCGGGGGACTCCTGCGACCATGCAGAAGAACACCGAGTACCGGGACCTCCGGGGTGAGGTCTTCAACTTCCTGGCGGAGCGGACCCGGCGAGCGCTGGCGGACGGGATCCCGCGGGACCGTCTCATCGTCGATCCCGGGATCGGCTTCGGAAAGTCTCCCGAGGGGAACGTGGAGCTCATCGACCACGCTGGGGAGTTCCGTTCCCTCGGATTTCCCGTGCTCATCGGGGCCTCTCGAAAATCCTTCCTGGGAGTTCTCACGGGAGGGGCGATGGCGACGGAGCGCCTAGAGGCATCCCTCGGGGCCGCGGTGCTCTCGGCCCTGCGGGGTGCGGACATCGTGCGCGTGCACGATGTCCAGGAGACGGTGCGGGCCCTGGCGATCGCCCAAGCGATCCGCCCCTAGTCCACTCCTTTTCCTTGGGAGTCGCGTTCCACGCACCCGCAGTGCCAGTCAGCGATTGGCCAGCCGGCTCGTCGGGTCGGGTTGGTGCGCTCGCGCAAGCCCTTCCACTTCGGGAGGGGTCGCTCGTCGGGGACCCAGAAGTTCCGAGCGATAGAGGAGAGGGAGGGAGATCACCGAGATCAGCGTCGCTCCGGTGGCCATGAGGAAAAGACCGGTGGATCCCCCCAAGGACAAGGACACCGCCCCCACCAGGGGCCCCGAGCTCCAGAGCGTCGAGTTGATCATGGAGAAGAAACCAAGGTACTCGGCGCGGCGCCCCGTCGGGGCCATCCCTCCGACCCAGGAGAGCATGGCCGGGTTCATCAGCGCAAAACCGATCCGGTAGGTGATCTGCGCGGGGAAGAGCTCGATCCAGGTGGTAGTGACGAGGAAGATGAGCATGGCCCCGAGGCTGATCGCCGCCCCGAGGAGGACCGATCGGAGCGCGCCCATCCGGTCGACGGCCTGGCCCATGGGAACGGAGATGATGGCCCCCACCACGTAGCCGGAGAGCGCGATGAGACTGATGTCGAAGGCGTTCGCCCCGAGAAGGTAGGCGAAGGTCCCATAGAAGGTCACGACCGCCCCCCACCCGATCGCCCGGATGGAAACGGCGAACGAGAAGATGGAGATACTCCGCATCTCGCGCAGAGACCGGGGGGCCCGGGTGACGGGTACTGTGATGTCCGGGAGGAGGACGAGGACCGTCGAGAAGGCGAGGAGCATCACGGTCCCGGCGACGAGGAAGAGCGCCTCGAAGCCGTAGAGGTCCATGAGGTATCCGGCGATCGGGAAACCGATCGCGGCCCCCATGGCGTTCGTCGCCCCCAGGAGGCCGTACCAGCGGCCCCGCTCCCCGTGCTGGGTGGTGTCGACCACGTAGGCGTTGAGGGCCGGGGTCCCGATCGCCGCCGCGACCTGGCCCGCGATGAACGCCAGACCCGCGGGGAGGTAGCCTGGGAGAAAGGGTATCGAGAGGAGGAGGGGGAGCGCGAGCCCTTCCCCCACGAGAAGGAAGGGTTTCCGACGTCCCGTCCGGTCGGAGAGCCGGCCCGCCAAGGGCCCGACGAGGCTTGCCCCGACGAAAGCCACCGAGATCAGGGTGAGGGCGACCGCGATGGAGGCCCCCTTCACCTCCACCAGGTAGAGGGAGAAATAGACGGTGAAGAGGCTGCCACGGTTGCTGGCAAAGAGGGAGTAGAGCGCGAGCGCCACCATCGAGGACCGGGGCCGTGTTCCCGGAGGTGCAGTTTCCGCCATTCCTTGCTCCACGAGACCGACGAGGGGCCCCGGATAAGGGCTGCGTTACGGGTCCTCCTACCGGTTCAGAAGAGGACAAAGAAGAGGAGGAATGCGATGACCGTCAGGAATCCGAGGGCGATGAGATACGGGAGCCAGCCGGGGCGGTTTCCGAAAACCACCGGCACGGGGCCGATCAGAAGGAATCCCCCATAGGACGTCCGGGAGGAGGGGGTACCCGGAGAACCGGGGGGAGATGACGAGTAGGGCAGGGGCGCGGCCGGGGCCTCGCTCACGGACTCCGCAGCGGCCCAGAAGAGCACGAAGATCCCGAGGAAGAAGAGGAGGATGCCTCCCGCCAGGTACCCCGAGCTCCCATAGATGACCGGGATGATGAGGACGAGCGCGAAGTGCGCCCCTCCGGTCAGGAACGCAAGGGCCAAAAGGGCGACCCCGCCGACCATCGCGGCGATCCCTAGGAGACGGAGCAGGAGGGGGCTCATACGTAGGTGTCGAAGAGGTAGGGGGTGAGGGGGCGGTCCCCGATGGCTGAGAGGAACTCCGGTGCGGTGAGCATGGGTCGGTCGTAGAGCGAGGCATCATCGATCGCGATCCGCGGGCAGGCGGTGATGACGTAGGCATCCATCTTCCGTCCTACGAGGTCCCGTCCGTCCAGCCGGTCGAAGGTGAGCAGGAAGGCCTCCTTCCCGTGTTCGAAGGCCTTGTCGACGAGGCGCTGGGCGAGCGCTCGGCGCATCTGGCCTGGGAAGGTGCTGACGAGCACTCCCCAGCGCTTCGCATCCATCGCGGACTCGATGAGGAGGAGCCGCTGGTTGATCATCTTCTGCCGGTCGTAGGGCCCTTCCAGGGACGCTTGGAGCGGATCAAGGCTCCAGATCGGTACTGCGACCGAGAGGGAGAGGCCGATGGGGTGGAACCGTCCGGTGCCCAAGAAGAGGAAGCCCTCCACGTCCTTCTCGAGGGTGGTCGCCGTCGTATAGTTGCAGCCGAGCGCCTGCCCCGGGTAGGCCAGGCGCTTGCCTCCCACGCCGACGAGCCCCGTCACCCCCTTCTTTGCGAGGGCGGCGATCAGGGGAGAGAGCAGATCCAAGTGCTGGACGGAGGCGACGAGGCCCAGCTTCCGGGGGAGCCCTCGGGCGACCACGATCTCCGCGAGGCGTTCGACGTCCCCCGTCTCCGTGCGCATCTCCACGTAGTACTCGGGGACGGGTTCCGTCATGTTGAGGATGGGTGCGTGACCGAGCGTCACGATCGCCTCGGCCCCCAGGGTCTCCTCGGGGCTCGGGGGATCGCAGCCCCCGAAGCAGGCCCGGGTGGGGGTGACGATGGTCGCTCCCGTCGCTTCCGCGATCTGGAGGGCGAGGGAGGGCGCCATGGGGAGGAGCCCGGCGGGCACCTGGAGGGCGATCCTCCGGTGACCGGCCTTTCGGAGGTCCTCCAAGAGCCGCGCATCGACGTTCGCGTACGTTCGGTGGGGGTCCATCGCCCCGCTCCAAGGCGCTCAGTTTATTTTAACTGGGCGCATCATCCCTAATCATGGAGGCGTACTTCAACCAACTGGACAAGGGGGTGAAGCACGCCTACGGGATCGCCTCGGCGGCCCGCGCCAAGGGTCTCGACCCGGAGACCCAGGTGGAGATCCCGCTCGCCAGCGATCTCGCGAGCCGGGTGGAGAAACTCCTCGCCAAATGGCACGTGGAGGGGGTCGCGGACCGCATCCGCGAACTCTCCGCCCGGGACATCTCCCGCGACATGGTCGCGCTCACGGTCGCCCAGGAGCTCGCGATGGACACCTCACGGGGGAGCCGGGAGGAGCGCCTCGACGTGGCGGTACGGACCGGGCTTGCGATCCTCACGGAGGGGATCCTCGTCGCCCCCCTCGAGGGGCTCGTCCAGGCCAAGATCCGGGAGGACCCGAACGGAGCCTATGTCGACCTCTACTACGCCGGCCCGATCCGGGCGGCCGGGGGGACGGCCCAGGCCCTTTCCGTCCTCATAGCGGACGTCGTGCGCCGGAAGCTCGACCTCGCTCCCTACGTCGCCCTCGATGAGGAGATCGGCCGCTACAAGGAGGAGATCCCCCTCTACAAGCACCTCCAGCACCTGCAGTACTCCCCCACCCCGGATGAGATCGAGGTCGCGGTGCGCGGGGTTCCCGTCTGCATCAACGGGGAGGCCACCGAGGGAGACGAGGAGGTCACAGCCTTCCGGAACCTCCGCCGGGTGGACACCGCGGGGGTCCGGGGCGGCGCCTGCCTCGTCATCGCCGAGGGGCTGTGTCTCAAGGCTCGCAAGTTGAGCTCCGTCGTGGAGAAGCTCGGCATCGACGGCTGGGACTTCCTCAAGCAGCTCGGCCGGAAGACCCCGGCGAACGAGGAGGGGCCGGTCCCGAAGTACCTGGCAGAGTCGGTGGGGGGGCGTCCCATCCTCTCCTATCCCCACCGAAAGGGGGGGTTCCGGCTCGTGTACGGGCGCTCCCGCACGAGCGGGCTCGCCGCCGCCTCCATCAATCCCGCCTCCATGACGATCCTCGGTGACTTCGTCGCCATCGGGACCCAGGTCAAGCTGGAGTATCCTGGCAAGGCCGCGGCGATGACGTCCTGCGACACCATCGAGGGTCCGATCGTGCTCCTCGAGAACGGAGATCTTGTGGCCATCCACGACGCGGAGAGGGCGAAAGCGCTCCTTCCCTCCGTCACGAAGATCGTGGACCTGGGGGAGATCCTGATCTCCTTCGGGGAGTTCCAGGAGAACAACTACCAGTTGGTCCCCGGGGCTTACTCCCTCCCGTGGCACCTGGAGGAGCTGCGGAAGAAGGGGATCCCCCCCGGGCGGCGGTCCGTCGTTCCCACTTGGGAGGAGGCGCTCGAGGACGCCCGCGTCCACATGGTCCCCCTCCACCCGCGCTTCAACCTTTTCTGGCACGACCTCAAGGCATCGGAGGTGAAATTCCTCTCCGAGGAAGTACAGAAGAAGGGCAAAGTGGGTTCCGGGGCCCTCCTCCTCCCGGTGGAGAAACCCATCAAGGATCTCCTCGTCGCGTTGGGGCTGCTGCACAGCGTAAGGAACGGGGAGATCGTCGTCGACAAGCTCCTCACCTCTCCCTTCCTCCTCTGTCTGGGACTGGAGGAGCGGAACGGAGGGTTGATGCGGAAGGCCGAGATCGAGGGCGGTTCCCAGGAGGCGCTCTTGGAGGTCTCCCGAGTCGCAGGGATCCGGATCAAGGCCCGGGGCCCCTCCCGAGTGGGAGCCCGCGTGGGCCGTCCGGAGAAGGCCCGCCTGCGGATGATGAAACCCCCCGTGCATTCCCTCTTCCCTGTCGAGGCCGCCGGAGGACCCATGCGGGCGCTCAACGCCTTCCTCTCGGGAGGAGAGGGAGGGAAGGCGGAGGTCGAGGTGGGCGTGCGTCACTGCGAGAAGTGCGGCAAGCAGACCCCCTGGAACCTCTGCAATTGCGGCGCCCATACGGTGCCCACGGGAAAGGACGCGCAGCTTCCCATCCCCATCGGGAGCATGTTCATGAACGCCTGCGCCCACCTCCAGATCACGGAGCCCCCCCTGGTCAAGGGGGTCCGGGGTCTCATCTCCCGCCAGAAGACCCCGGAGCCCATCGAGAAGGGGATCCTGCGGGCAAAGCATGAGGTCTATGTCTACCAGGACGGGACGAGCCGCTTCGACCTCACCGACATCCCCCTCACCCACTTTCGCCCCGAGGAGATCGGACTCTCCGTGGAGCGTGCGGTCGAGCTGGGGTACACCCTCGACATCGAGGGAGCGGTGCTCACCGAACCTCGACAGATCGTCGAGATCAAACCCCAGGACGTCATCCTCTCCAACGAGGGAGGGGACTATCTCCTCAAGCTGTCTCGCTACGTCGACGACGAGCTGACCCTCTTTTACGGGCTCAAGCCGTTCTACGAGGCGGAAACCCCGGAGGACCTGATCGGACAGCAGTTGATCACCCTCGCCCCGCACACCTCGGGCGGGGTCCTCGCGCGGCTGATCGGCTATACCCCCGTCGAGGGGTGCTTCGCCCACCCCGCCTTCCACGCCTCCAAGCGAAGGAACTGCGACGGCGACGAGGATTCGGTCACCCTGCTTCTCGACGGACTCCTCAACTTTTCCTTCGCGTACTTGCCCATCAACCGGGGGGGCCTCATGGACAAACCCCTGGTCCTTACGACTAGGCTCGACCTGAGGGAGGTGGACAAGGAGGCCCAGAACGTCGACATCATGTCGAGCTATCCCCTGGAGTTCTACGAAGCGGCGGAGCGCCGCCTCCGGCCCAAGGACATCGAGGCCCTGATGGAGACCGCGGGGAAGCACCTGAAGAACCCGGACCGCCACTTCCGCGGGTACGGTTTCTCGCACGACACGACGGACATCTCCCTAGGGCCCACCCGCTCCGCCTATCGGGACAGCGAGGGGATGGCCGAGGTCGTCGCCCAGTCCATGTCGGTGGTCTCGAAGATCAGCGCGGTGGACGTCGGGGACGCCATCGCCATGGTCCTGAACCACCACTTCCTCCCCGATATCATGGGGAACATGAAGAGCTTCGCCACGCAGCGGTTCCGGTGCCGGAAGTGCGGGGAGTCCTACCGAAGGCCCCCGCTCGTCGCAACCTGCACGGCCCGTGTGGGGGAAGCCTTCTGCGGAGGGGAGCTCACCCCCACGGTCTACGAGGGAGCGGTCACCAAGTACTTGGAGCTCTCGAAGGGGCTCGCCTCCCAGGAGGGTGTGGGGGATTACCTGAAGCAACGGGTCCGGATCCTGGAGGACTCCATCTTGACGCTCTTCCCCCAGACCCAGACGAACCTGAAGAATCTGGACCACCCGGACCACGAGGAGAAGCTTTAGCCGCCTCGGACCTCACCGGCCCGGGCTCGTGGGGTAGTTTGGACCATCCTGATGGCCTTCGGAGCCATCGACCCGGGTTCGAATCCCGGCGAGCCCGCTTTGCTGCTTAGGTGGGCCAAGTCTCACCTAGAGGACACGGCAATTGACCAAGGTATCCGCTTGGAATCGTCTCTTCTTGGAGGAGAGCGCGTTGACCAGAACTCAGGTTTGCATTGAGAGGGGCAAGTTTCTTGTTTTCAACGACAGCGCGAGAGGTCAGTCCTTCGACCCACTAAGTCAGGTCTATGGCGCAAGAAGTGCAACGGTGTATGGGGGCAAACCCGACATGTCCATGCTGAAGCTTGCGGACATAGAAGGCGCAACTGGTTGAGGCCTTGTAAGACTTCCAGAACTTAGTGGGGAAGGAGCGGCGTTATCGGGGATAGGGTCGCAGTTCAGGCAATCATTGATTTGTGGCCGCCGCTCGACCTTGGCGCTATGGTTTAGAAGAGACAGTGTAGCATGCGGTATGGTGCAACATGCCCCGTGTCTGCACTAGGCGCATATACGCGGACGCGCTATCACACACGGGGATGTAATTTGGTCAAACAGAGAGGGGGCAGAAGCATTGTCAGGAACACCGAGGACGGGGGGTTGAGCAGCCGGAGCGTGCGCAACCACAGGCATTTCGGCGTAGACGGTGGCGACCATTATCCCGGTCACTTTGACCGCCCGACCGCTGTCTTGAGGGTGGCCGCCTTCCTCTGCCCTGCCGCCAGGATCCGTTTCGTGAGTTTCCACGATACGGTCATCCTGGGGGAGAGTCCCGGGACCAGTCCCAGCAACTTCGTTAGGTGGCCGGTAAGGACAATGTCAATTAGGGCATAGGTTTTGGGCGGCAGGGCTTGTCGAGATATCGAGGAAAGTGTGCGGAATGGGTTGGAAACCTTCAATGACATCGATCTTATGGTTGGCGTGGGTGTCTATGGAACCATCAACATGTTCCGTAATTTCAGAAGTGATCTTCCACCAATCCGATACCTTGAGCTGGTAATCTTTGGGATTGGTCTCATTGCCACTGGGACAGGAATCTACGACGTGGACAACGAGGTATCTTGAGCGAGGGTCCATTGGCGGGGAAGTCGTTCGACATCAGTATGGAGTCGGCCGCATGGCATAAGGGCCAGCAACTCGGGACGTACATTGGACTTGCAGGTGGAGTTGCACTCTTCCTGTTTTGGTTTTACGCGGAATGGCCACACGGTTTTCTGATTCGACAAATGATGACGGGCGACGTGATCACACGAACCGCAGGTCTAGCCGCATTCCTGTCTGCTCCCATTATCCTTGTCTCCATCGTCGTTATGACAGTTGTCTACGGGGGGCCTGGTCCCGTGCGCTTGGAGGTGTCTGACTCGGGGGTGGCGCTGTTCTATGCCAACGGCAGGGTTGATCAGCTTGCATGGAACGGCACAAAATGGAAGTTCATCATGAAAGACCGACGTGAGGACGCTGCAGTTCCAGGGCTCCAAGCGTTGACGCTGGAACTTCCCTGGCGGCCAGTCGCATCCCTTTCCGAGCCTGCCTTTCTTGCAACATTGGATGTCTGTCGACACCATGAGTTGGTGGGCTCTGAGAAACGAACGAAACCTATGGCTGGAACCCTTGGTGCGATGGTAGTCTACAATGTCTCCAACTCCAATCGGTCGACAGTGCATTAACCCCTGATGGTCGAAACCCACGGGTTGGAAGCACTCTCTCGAAAGAGTTCCCCAGGGACAGTCTTGGTGAAAACAATCCACGAGTCGGACGGAAGATTTTTTACAAACCCTCCTTACGGAGTGAATCCGATGGTTTAATCTCTCTGGGCAAGGACAAGATCGCAGTCGTCCTGCGACCGCTGGTATCATTAGAATGCTCGAAGTGAGGAGTCACTTGTTGGATAGGAGATGACGACCTACGATCTGAAACTTATCCGGACCCTGCCCATGGCAAAGAGGGCACGCATCTGGAGCTGGATCGCAACCTTCCTGTTTGCGTTCGCTATTGGAGGCAGTGCGTTGTCAGTGATGCACGTCTCCTCTGATCATCTCTGGGGTAACAGTCTGTCTCTGGCTTGGCTTGGGAGCATCCTATTTGTTACGGGTGCTTTCGGACTCGTTTTCGTCCTCAGCCTCCCTCAAGCAACGATAATGGCAGTTGACATGGACAAAGTCAGCTTTCGATACTCGTGGCGAGCTCCACGAGTCATGAAGTTCGATGATCCCCACTTCCATCTCCTCACCATGAAGGGGGTGGACAAGTCCATTCGGGATCTCACTCATGCATCCGTCTACATCGTCTTCGGACTTGCCCCTGTACGGACCTACGTTACACAAGCGGCCTACGCAGAGCTTCTAGCTAAAGCACGGACTCTCGGGTTGAGAGTCGAGGAGAAACATTACCGGCAACCGGAATGGACCTACGTAACAATTGGTGCAGGTTAGGGTCTCATGATTTGTGCTGACGATTGAAGAGTCACCCTCGGAGAGTGCAAGTCGCGCTTTGAGGTACCCCAGGAAGGGGTGCCGGTTCCGTCCACCCTTTCGGTAATGGCGCCGATGCGCGCCCAACTATGCGCATAGGCTCCAATACGAGGAATGCATCTCTGCCTTTCAAAGCTACCTGACTTCTTGAGGTCCTCAGTCTCCAAGGCCCTCTTCACGATGGATTGCTGGAAATTGCCACCGGTACGAACTTAGCCAAGCGTCACAAGTTCGAGGAGATGCTCACTCCCATACGGGCTTGCTGTAGGCGGTTCTCCCAAGGAGACCCGCCTGGATCGCCATTCCTAGCAAGGTCACGGGCAGGAAGAGGAAGGCGAGAACGAAGGGGCTCCATGAGAGGACGGGCTCGAGGGCCCAGCCCAGGATGAGGCCGACGAGGGGGTTCCAGGGAAGCAAGGCGGCACCCACGCGGGTGCGGAGGGTGTCCCATTTTCCCGTGGCTGGAGGGGGAGGGCCTTGCATCAGGACCGTCGCTTCCCGCATGGCTGCGCCGAGGCCGTCATGATAGAGGACGCGGAGCCCCGCCACGGCGAGAGCCATGACGACCAGGAACATGGCCATCGCATTCAGGACTGTCCCACCGCCCACACTTGTCGAGAGCGGAGCCTGAACTGGGGAGGTAGTATCAAACAGACCGACCGCAATCAGCAGGAAGAAGGTCGCCACCCAGCTGGCATAGGCGAAGTACGAGACCATGCCGGCCTCAGTTCCCGCCAGGGACCCACGGCCGAACCCCCGGGCGCCGTCGGGGTTATGGAAGATGTATTTCTGGAGGCCGAGCACGAGGGATCGACGAACACCGGAGTGGAAGGGAGCCACAAAGATGGCTCCCAAGACACCTTCGGTGACGATGAGCCATGGGATCAAGGGATTGTTCTGTTGGAGCCCGGGGGCGAAGAGAAGCATGCTCAGGGGCGACCATAGGAGGAACCAGACGAGCAGTCCCCGGAGGTACGCCGTTCGTGGGTAGGTTAGGGCATTCCCTCCGGGCGGAACGTTCGCTCCCCCTGAGGAGGGCCCTACGGGCCGCATGTTCTTCCCGGCCCTCAGGACGAGGAAGATCCAAACGATCCCCAGCACCACGAGGAACACTGCGAACGCGGCCACCACGGATGGGGAGAGGGTGGACGTCTCCGTGTAGTAGTATCCGACCAATCCCTCTTCGGACTGGCAGCCTTGGAAGCACACGGAAGTCCCCACGGCGGGTGAACTGGCAAGGTACCCTCCTACACCCCATCCATAGGGAGCAGATCCCGCACCGATGCCCACCCACCAACCGTCGCCGTACAGGAGGGAGACGATGGGAAAGCTCTGGCTCGAGGGGAGCAGGAACGACCCGAGCGTAACGTGGCAGGTCTGGGAGATGGCCAGGGTCCCAAGGTTGACGGTCCAGCAGTCTACCCCGGTACCGCCCGGAAGGGTGGCGGCGATGGTCACCAAGTCTCCCCCGGCGCCGGATCCTGCGGGTACCAGGGAGATCACACTGGGAAGGACTCCCACTGCGCCGCTATCCTCCTGCAGTTGGGAGAAGGGGATCCCGGAAAGGGCCCCGGGTCCCAGCGGGATGAGATAGCTCGGGGTGAGGAGGAACGCCGAGGTCCCGGGATCTCCCTGGAGCGTCCAGCTCGAAGGTGCGGGGAGCTCTCCGTAGACCGGGTGGAACAGGTAGCCGCTCCCGTTCTCGTCCAAACGGTACAGGTTCAGGAGGTTGTAGGAATTCTGGAGGGAGGTGGACTCGAAGGCGACCACGATCCCCTCGGTGCTGGCCGCCATCTCGATGTGCTGGTTCGAGGAGAGCGCAGCATTGGTCGGGGTTAGGTTCTGAGGCGGAAGGGACCAGGTCTGTCCGCCGTCCCGGCTGGTGACAGCCTCCGCGACGTTTGGCGCCAGTCTATCGCAGTAGGAAGTGTATGTCGTTCCCAGCCACGCCACCGCCGCGGAATTCCCATCCATGCTGACTTGGATCGACGTCACCTGAACGCCGAGGGTCATGAGGGTCTGGCTCTTCCAGGTCGTCCCCTCATCCGAGCTCGCGGCGAGGAGAATGGTGGAGTTGGAAGGGCACCCGTAGTATCCCCCGTAATTCTGGTTATAGTTCCCGCTCGAAGCAGCGGCGACGATCACATTCTTCCCGTCGACCGCGACCGCTGCGAACGTCCAACTGGAGGTGTTGCTCGCGATGAGCGAGTACGGCACCGCGCTCGTGGTCCAGTCGAGGCCCCGGTCCGAACTCTTCTCCAGGAGGATGGAGCCGGAGTTGGCGGAGGCGGCGTAGATCGTGTTACCTCCCATCGCCAGGGAGAAGAAGTACCCCGACGGGGCAAGCGGGGTGACCTTGTACTGGGGGGTGGCCGCGTTCCCGATCGCGAGCGCCATCCCACCGAAGATCAGGAGCAGGGCGAAGAGCACGTGGCGCGACCGGTGCTTCGGTGTGTGCATCCGCAGCCGCACCCACCGTCCCCTCCATCGTTGGAGCTCTTTGGACGGCGCCGTATCTGTGGTTGCGGCCGCGGGGGGAGAGGAGGGGCCGGTGTTCGGCCCAGGTGAGTTCGGCTCAAAGGAGATGGTCAAGAGTATCCTCCTCCTTGGGTGGACGAACGCCGGGATCTGCCCCGTGCCCTTGAGGAGCCTCCGAGCCCGGGGTCTTCTCGGACACTCGGGTCAGAGACTTCCGTTGGCGACGCAGAACCCGAACCGCACCGGCGAGCACTGCCAGGGTGAACAGCAGGAGGACGATCGGATCCCAGATTTGGTAAAGGGGTGTCGACGGCGCGGCCTGCTGCGCGGAGGTACTATTGCCAGAACTTGCCGCTTGCGTTGGAAGGTGGTCCCCGTGGTTCTCGACAATCAGCACGAAGCCCAAGGTGAAGACCGCCAGGAAGACCAACGCCACCACGACGGCCGCCGTGACCCAGGGAAGGGCGGAACTTCGAACGCGGAAGAGAGATTTGTCTCCCCGATCGTGGGGGTCTTCTTCCCTCCGGGTCATGCCCAAGAAAAGTCGGAAGACAGATATAATGCCGACAACAGGGAAACTTCAATTTCGTGTAGCGCGTGCTATTCTGTAGCGAGAGGTCGCAGGTAAGGGCGTGTACGAACTGACGGAGTCCGAGGGCGCCACCATCCTTTCCGTCCTTGCGCAGGTGGGCCAAGGCGGACCCGGGCACAACGGCCCGAAGGGGATCCCTCCCTCCACCTTCTTCACCATCCGGAGGAAAGCCTACGAGGCCGGCTGGCTGAGGGATCGTTACGTCCCCCACCCCTGGGCTGCGGGCGTGGGCTCGGTGGAGTGCGTACTGGCCCGCCCGGGCGCCACCGAGCGGGGCGTGTTGGAAGATGCGTGGGCGAGGTCTCCGGACACCGTCGTCCTCTGGTCGGGTCTGAACTCCCTCTTCGCCCTCTTCTACCGGCCCCCCGGGAACCGGGCTCCCTCAACTTCGGGGGTCAGTGTTTCCGTTGAGCCCTCCCAGGGGTCGATCCCCGTCTATTTCGACTATTCCCGGCTCTGGGCCCACTTCCTGGGGAAAGAGGAGAGGACCGAGTACCCTCGTTCGCTGGGAGGAAGGGTCTCCCATGCGGAGTGGGCCCGGACGAGCGCGCTGTCGGAGATCCTCCGTTGGAACGACAAGGCGGTGACGGACGGTGAGCCTGCGCGATCCTGGAACACCCCCGCGGCCCTTCCCCGCAGCCAGCAGAAACTCCTCGACTGGGGACTGGTCCAGAATCGTACCTTCCTCAACGTGGAATCCCTGCCTCCGTACCAGGGACGGCTTGCGAGCGAACTCGTCTACCTGACCGGGAAGCTCCGTCCGCGGGTCACCGGGGGCGAGGTCCTCTCCCGACTGCAGTCGGCGTGCGGCGTCTCGCCCTTCCTCTTGATGGAAGATCGAACGAACCTCCTTCTCGCCACCCTGGGCCAACTGGAGGCGAACGGTGCGGTTCGGAAGAGGGTCCGTTCGACGAGCCGACCCGTGCTCATGGAGCTGAACTCCCTCCTGACGGAGATCCAGGTCACCATCGAACGCTCCGACAGCCTCCGGAAGGTCGTGGACCACCGGTACGACCCGTTGGTTTTCCGCGAGACGCAGGGTAGCCCGTGACGGGGAATTCCCCCAGTTTCGGCGAAACCCCGGGCAAGGGAGGGTAGAGCTCTGGGTCGGCCAGGGGTTCGCCGGCTCTGGTGACAGGTGCTCTCTGGATCCCGAGGGAAGGTCTGCGGAGGGCGACGTCGGCTGTTCACCACTTCTCTTCCCCTCGAACCCCGGGGGCACCGATAGCCGAACCATCCCCTAGCTTTTATGAGCCGGAATCCTGCGTTTTCCCGTGCTTCCTACCGCGGATGCCGAGGATTCTCAGTCCGCGCTCTCCCCCTCCGACATCGTCGAGGCCCTCAAGACGCTCAACCAGTCGACCGATTCCCGCCCCCGGGTGGTGGTCCTCCGCCGTCGCAACGGGACGCTCATTTCCGTCGGGCGCATCGAGAAGGACTTCCGGATCCACGGGATCGCGATCTGGGCGAACCCCGCCGGGGTCACCCTTCTCAACGCGAACGGGACGTACACACCGGAGCACGGCCCCTCGGAGGGGTACGGCCTCACCGGGGCTTCGGCCAAGGTCCTCGATCTCCTCGCCGAACTGGGGCGGAACTACCTGACCCGCCTCGAGGAGGTGGACACCGAGCTCGCGGGCCTGGAGCAACATCCGCTGGAGGTTTCCATCTCGGACGTCCTGCGGCTCAAGCGATACGTGGCCCTCATCCGCGCCGAGCTTGGGCGCGTCCTTGCGGCCGTGGCCGAGGCAGAGGGGGAGCATCTCGCCGCCTTCCTCCCAGGGCTCGCAAAGTCGCTTCCTCCCACCAAAGAGGAACTTCTGCGTCTGCGAGAGCTCACTTCGGCGACGCAATCTTCCCTCACGGATCTCCTTCTCCTGAAACAGGCGGACCAGTCCAACCGCCTCGCCACGATGGCCAACCAGCTCGGGCAGGTGAGCAATCGGATCGCCGAGCTTGCGAACATATCGAACATCCGGATGCTCGGTCTCTCCTACGTGATGCTGATCCTCGCCGTGGTCTCGACGATCATCCTCTTCCCCAACACCACCGCTACGATCCTCGGCATGCCCTCGGCCGCGGGCGTGCCGGACGCTGTGGTGGTCGTGGCGCTCGTTGTCACCGCCGCTGCGCCGATCGGATGGTTCGCCTCTCAGAAATGGATCCGCGACCTTTTCCGGGGCATGAGCCGCTACGAGGCCAAGGTGGAGGAGGGCATGGAAGGACTCCGGGAAAAGGTTCCCTCACCGGGTGCCAAGCAGGAGTCATCGACGTCCTCCCCCGCCCGCAGAGCCCCCTGAGCCGGGCGGAGAGTCCCGGGGGCAGGGAGGTAGCGTGCGCGGGGCGATCATTCTCCGGGACTGTCCCTCCTGCGGGGCGGAGAACAACGACTCCGACCTGTTCTGCCAACGCTGTGGTAGGACGCTCCCCCGGGTCGAGCCGCTTCCTTCGGAGGAAGCGCTCCGTTCGTCGGAGCCCCGCCGCCGCGTCGCAAAACCCCGCCTCATCCCCCTGTATCAGAACGTCACCCGGCGCGGTAGCTACAGCTTCGCCGTGGCGCTGTTGGTCCTCGTCGCGATCCTTCTTGCCCTCTTCTTTCTCCTCCCCCCGAACCTCCTCTATCCTCCCCAGGTCAAGGTCACGAACATCGTGATCCAGTCTCGGGACAATGTCTGCGGGATCAACGGACTTTCCGGTGCGGGTTTCACGACCTCGGCCGGTGGGAGCGTGAGCGCAAGTATGACTCTGTACGATCTCAACACCAGCGCTCCTTCCTGCACCGTCCGATCCGTCTCAGCACTCACGCCCGGGTTCTCCGTGTGGGGCACGAGCGTCCCGCTGACCGTCCCGCTGGGAACTAGTGAGTCCCTCACGTTCCATATCAATGTCCCAGACCACGGCTACACCGGGGTCCTCGATCTCGATTTCGAGTAAGGTCCTCCGGGGTCTTCTCCGGCGGGGAGCCGCCAAGCGGGGCTTGCGCCAACGGTTTCGGGCTTTGCGCCAAAATCTTCATCCCCCAACCTCAGGGTTCTCCCGATAATCCATGAGCAGTCTCGAAAGCCCCAGGGGCATTGCCCCCTTCCCAGGAAACCCATTTCCAGGGAACGGGGGAGCGGTTCCCCCGAACCCACCGAGGGCCCTCGTTCCGGTTCCTCGAGAGATTCCTCCCACCTCCCGTTTCCGGACCGGTTTCTACTCTCTCGTGGCCGGCATCTACCTGGCGCTGACCGTGGGCCTCGCGGTCTTCGTGATCCAGTGGAATCACCTTGCCTCGGTGATCCTGTTCGCCGTCCTGAGCCTCCTCTTCCTCGGCGCAGCCTACGGCCTGGCCCGGCAGATCGCCGCCCTCTACCTCCGCGGGGCACCTCCCCTTCCCCGGCTGGAAACATTGACCTCTCAACCCCGGGTGGCCATCCTCTACACCACCATGAACGACGTAGTGCCCGAGTGCCTCGGGGCGATCCGGTCGCACTACCCCGCCGACGTCTACGTCCTTGACGACTCGAGCGATGCCGCCGCCCGCGAGGTCGTCGATGCCCTCTCGGCCGAGCATGGGTACCGTGTGGTGCGCCGGCCGAACCGCCGGGGTTTCAAGGCGGGCGCGATCAATGACTGGTTCCGCCAGTGGGGCGGCGGATACGATTACTTCCTGCTGCTGGACGCGGACTCCTACCTTCCCCCGGACTGGGTCGGGGAGGCCCTTCGGTTCTCGGAGGATCCCCGGAACGCGCGGGTGGCGGTATTCCAGGGGCTGATCAACATCTGGAACCTGGACACTTCTTTCGTGAGGACCCTCGCCCCGATGTCGCGTGTGGGCCAATTCCTCTGGGAGGAGTCCCTCGCGAACACCATGGACGCGGTCTTCTGCTACGGACACAACGTCCTCGTGCGCACCTCCGCGGTCGCGGAGATCGGGGGATTCGTGGAGGGCTTCGTCTCGGAAGACTTTGCCACGGCTTGCGCCCTGGGCGAGCGGGACTGGCACTCCCGCTTTGTCCCCCTCCACACCTACGAGGCCACCCCGGAAAACGTCCGGGGGTTCATCAAGCGACAGAACAAGTGGACCCGCGGGGCGATGGAGTTCTTCACCTTTTCCCGGAAGTACCGCCTCCGTGCCGGGCAGAAGTTCGATCTCCTGCAGACCCCGCTCGGGCACATCACGAATCTCCTCCTTCCCCTGGGCATGCTGCTCACCGTCTACGGGTACACCTCGACCTCGTCCACGGCCGCGGCTTTCCTCTCCGCCTTCCTCTCGAACCCCCTTGGCACCTTCTGGTCGGTCCCCATCCTCCGCTATCTGCTCGTGGTGGGCCTCCTGAGTTCGATCCCGCTCTGGGCCATCCTTCTCCACTGCCGGATCGGCTTCGGGACCTACTGGAGCCACCGGTGGCTCAGTTCCGCCGTGAGCGCAATTTCGCTTCCTTACGAATTCCTGAGCATGGCTGCTTACCTCGGCACCGGGCTGCGCACCATCCCGGTCACCCCCAAGAGTGAGAAACGGCTGACGATGAGGGAGGTGCTCCATCTGTCCCGGTACTCGCTCGTGCTGCTCGGTTTCCTCCTTCTCGGGATCCTCCTGCTCAACCCGCTCGCCGCCCTCTTCAATGCCACCTGGCTCCTGCCCATGGTGCTCTCCCCCTTCGTCATCTGGGCCTACGGCGGAGAGACGCCCCTCTCCCGGGCCGAGCTTCTGCCCGAAGGCTGGGGCGAGCCCTCGGCCCAGAGGCCCCAGCCCCAGGAGGTCCGCCGGTTCCTTGCCACCCGGAGACACTTCTGGGAGGGTTGGTACGCCCCCGGCGTGGCGGGCCGAGGGATCTAGGGCCCGCCGAGGGCGGGTGAGGATGGTTCGTCTGGGAGGAGGGTCAATGAGACCTTCCCGAGAGCGATGGGCTGGATCCACCGGGAGAATGGGAAACCGAAGGGGCGTTTCCGAGGCGCTTGAGAGGGTGGAGGAAAACACCGGTGGTCGGAACGACTACTGCACAACCTTAGATGTACACGTACACGGTTTACAATTCAGAATATTCCTTCCTTTTCCCTCCCTTTTGAACGCATAACCACTCCTGCGGGGAAGGAGTGAGCTGCTGTGTCGTACGCAGATCTATGCAAAGGCGACACTTTTAAACGAGAGTGGTCTTCCGCGGAACCCTGCGCTACGATCGAGGGTCACGAGAGAACGAAGATGTCCACGAAGCAAGAGCTCCCAACGCAGGCCCCGTCCATCGTGGCCAGCCTTGCAGGAAACCCGGAACGATCCGGAGCGGAGATCCTGCGGACGGAGGATCTGGGCTATGCGTATGCCCCGGGTCGATTCGCCGTTCGTCACCTCAACCTCGACCTCCACCAGGGAGAGGTCCTCGGTCTCCTCGGACGGAACGGCGCCGGAAAGACGACCACCGTCCGTCTCCTCACCACCCTCGTGACCCCTACGGAGGGGACCGCGTGGGTCTGGGGGCAGGACCTCCGGAAGGCGGGTCGGGAGTACCGCCGTCGTCTCGGTGTGGTGCTCCAGGCCGAGTCCCTGGACTTCGTGACCGTGCAGCGGAATCTCACTCTCTACGCCTTCCTGTGGGGGGTCTCCCGGGAGGTGGCGAAGGCACGCTCGGAGGAGATGCTGGAGCTTTTCGAACTGCAGAAGCTGAGGGACCGCAAGCCCTGGGCCCTCTCCGGAGGAGAGCGTCGCAGGTTCCAGGTGGCGCGGGAGCTCATGCACGACATGGACCTCCTCTTCCTGGACGAACCGACCGTGGGCCTCGACGCGGTCGCCCGCAGGCGGATCCTTACCTACCTCCGAAGCCGGGCCCGCCAGGGGCTCTCGATCGTCTTCACCACCCACATCTTGGAGGAGGCGGACCGCCTCTGTGACCGGATCGCGGTGCTGCACAAGGGACAGTTGGTGGCGCTCGACACCCCGAACGGGCTCAAACGGGCCCACGGGGGCCCCCGGGAGGTCTCGGTCAAATTCTCCGAGCCGCTGTCCCAGGCCCTCACCCTCAGCCTCCAGCAGCTCGCGGACGAGGAGGGAGCGGTGCGTCTCCCGAACGAGGGACGGGATCCGACGTTGGTCTCCTTCTCCTCCGACGAGGCGGAGGAGTTCCTCAGTGCCCTCGCGGCCTGGGCCACCCGTTCGGAACGGAAGCTTGCGCACGTTGCGATCAGCGAATCGACCCTGGAGGGGGCTTTCCTAGGGCTCATCGGGGAAGAGGAAGGGACGCCATGAGGCTACCTCCCCTCGTCCGTCTGGTCATCCGGAACTTCGTCTCCAACCTGGACCCGCTCTCGATCATCTTCCGCTTCGGGCAGCCCGCCTTCACCATCGTCGTGCTCGGGACGATGTTCAGCTCGCTCGTCACGTCCAGCGCGGTGGCCTCCGGCTCCTACACCGCCTTCCTCGTCCCCGGTATGATCGCCTTCCAGATGGTCACGGGGGCCGTGGTCTCCGGGAACCTCTTCTGGCTCGACCGGCGCTGGGCCATGGTCGAGCAGATCTTCTCCGGTCCGTTCCTGAAGGCGGAGTACCTTGCCGGGCTCCTCATCACCACCCTTCTCTTCGCGCTCGTCGGGGTGGGACTCATGCTCCTCGTCGCCCTCCCCTTCGTCGGCCTCCCTGCCCTCTCCCTCCTCGGGATCGTCGTGGTCCTGCTCTCCATCGGCTTCGGCTCGGTCTTCTTCGCGGGGGTCCTCATCGCCATCGGGAGCCGGCTGCGTTCTGCGAACGCCTACTTCACCATCCAGTCCTTCCTCCAGCTCTTCCTCGTCTTTCTCTCCACGGTGTACTACCCGGTCTCCCCGTCGACCCCTCGCGCTTTGGCGATCATCCTGGACGGGAACCCGCTCACGTACGCGGCCAACGCAACCCGGGACGCTTTCCGGGGCACGCTCGGTCCCTCGGACATGGTCTCCCTCCTCGTGCTCGGGATCCTGGCCGCCATCGCCTTCGCCCTTGCGATCCAGGGGTTCCGCACGCTCGACCCCGGTCCGATCCAATAGACGCGACCGATTGTGGGCTCTGTGGCCCGGAGGTTGAGTGCGGGACAGGAGGTGCTCACTTTCTTCACCCAGGGCCACTTTCGGACCCTGCTTCGAGCGAGAGAACTCGTCCCTACTCGCCTCGCTCAGGATGAGGAGGCTTGGGGGTGATCTCCGTTCCGCGGGACGTGGGAAAACCCGCCCGGCCCCGGGGCCCAATCTGGTCTCTCCCTCAAGCCTTAATAGCTATGCAACGGTGACACGACAGCCTGCTCGGCAAGCTCATGGATAAGGTCACAGGGGACATCTGGATCGAGAAGTACCGTCCCAAGTCACTCTCCGAAATGGTGGGTCAGGAGGCCATCGTCGATCTCCTGCGGGCCTACGTGGTCCGAAAGTCCCTCCCGCACCTTCTCTTCGCCGGCCCTCCCGGGACCGGCAAGACGACGGCCGCGCTCGCATTGGCCCACGACCTGTTCGGAGCCGAATGGCGGGAATCCTTTCTCGAGCTCAATGCCAGTGTGACGGGGGAAACTCCCGTCCGGGTGAGGATACAGGGCAGGACCCAGCGCACGACGATGGGCGATCTTGCCACCCGATACCTCTCCCCCGGAGGGCCGGATGCCACGAGGGTGAAGGATGTGGAGATCCTATCGGTCGATCGAGATCACAAGGTCGGGTACCAACCGGTCTCTGTGATCAGCCGCCATCGGGTTTCCCGGCTTGCCAATATCCTGGTGGAGGGCGGATCTGTGAGGACCTCCCTCAACCACTCGGTGATGATCCTCGACAAGGAGGGGCGCCTTGCCAAGATCCAGAGCTCCGAACTCAAGGTAGGGGACTTTCTGCTGACCTTCCGGGAGGAACCCGAAGGAAGGCCGACCACGAGCGACCTCTCTCCCAACGCTCCCGGACGCAAAGCCGTGCCGAAGAAGCAGCGTCCACCGGTAGCGGACCCCTTAGCCCAGACTCTTCCCTCTGCTTCCCGGTACAACGGCGAGCTGGAAGACACGCCCAGCTTCCCATCGATCGCGGGAATGCGATACTTCCCGAACACACTTCCTCTTGTAGATCCTAGGGTCGGGGCCAACGCGGCGCCCGCCTTCGCTCTGGATTCGACCGTGGCCCATCTGCGGGCGATCCAGGAGGAATACGCCGGCCAGGCACCGGGAGGGTCGAACCAGGTCCTGTGGGAGGATTCCTTTTCGAAACCGTGGATTCTCGATGCCGTCTCGCTCACCGGGACCTCGGTCCTCGAGAGCGGCCCCACGGAGGGTGGACGTGAGGCGAGGGTCCCTTGGTCACAGGGTTCTTCGTCCCCGGATTCGGCGCTTCTCCCTTCCCGGCCCTTCTGCGAATTCCTCGAGGGATTGGATCAGCCCCCGTCCTTCCCTTGGCGGTCCACGCTCCGTCACTCTCTGTCGGCAAAGAGGGCTCCGCGTGCCCGCAAGAGCACGATCACGGAGATCTTGGATCGGATCGACGAGGGCACTCTCACTCCCAACGAGCGAGAGAGTGCTTCACGGTGGAGAAAACTGGCCGGATCGGACCTCTACCCGCTCCGTATCCTCGCCATCGAAGAACAGGAATGCCACGAGTACGTCTACGATGTATCGGTGCCCGGAGGCGAGATGTTCTGGGGAGGCACCGTCCCCTTGCTCCTCCATAACAGCGACGAACGTGGCATCGACACCGTCCGTGGGACCATCAAGAACTACGCCCGGAGCACCACCTTGAGCTCCAGCCCGTTCAAGCTCCTCTTCCTCGACGAGGCGGACATGCTCACGTCCGAGGCCCAGGCCTCCTTGCGCCGGCTCATGGAGCGCTACGCCTCGCTCTGCCGCTTCGTCATCTCCTGCAACTACTCCTCCCGGATCATCCCTCCGATCCAATCCCGCTGTGCCGTGTTCCGATTCCGACCGTTGAAGGCGGAGGACGTGAAGCGCTACCTGGGGCAGATCGCCAAGTCCGAGGGAAAGACGGTGGAGCCCGCGGCCCTGGATGCCATACTTCACATCTCTCAGGGAGACATGCGGCAATCGGTGAACATCCTGCAGCAGGCATCGGCGATCTCAGACAAGGTCGATGCCGACACCGTGTACGAGAGCTCAGCGCTCCCGATGCCCAAAGAAGTGGAGGGGTTGATCACCTCGGCGCTCGAAGGCCACTTCCGCGAGGCACGGGACCGGCTTCAGGCGCTCCTTACGGAGAAAGGGGCCAGCGGAGAAGACATCCTCCGGGCGATCCACGGCCAAGTGCAGACCCTGCCGATCGACGACCTCGACAAGATGCGTCTCATCGATTACCTCGCGGAGATGGAGTTCCGTCTCACGGAGGGCGCCTCCCCGCGCCTTCAGATCGAGGCCCTGCTCGCGCGCCTCGTGGCGTACCGCTCGAAGTGAGCTGTCCGGGGGCTCAGTCCGAGGACTCGGACGCTCGCCGGGCCTTTGCCTTGGAAGAGCCCTTGTTCTTGGAGCCGGGGCTCTTGTTCTTCGGGGAAGGAGTCTCGTCGGGATCCTCGGCCGACCTCCGCTTGCGGATCAGGGTCAGGGAAACGAGGAACACCCCGACACCGGCGAGGTGCGCCGTGGTGCAGACGGGGCAGATGGCGTGGATGAAGACCAGTTCCAAATAGGCGAAGTAGGCGGCGAAGGCGACCCCCGCCGCGCTCAGTCCGAAGATAGCGTAGAGGAACCTGGGGTCGAAGGTGCGGAACAGAGGGATGTCCAGGAGGAGGAGGACGATGAACCCTCCGAGGCCGATGGACCAGTCAGGTATGGGGCCAACGTTGGAGTAGGAGCTCGCGTCGACGGCGGCGCAGGAGACGGTGGAGTTGATCGAGCAGGTACCCTGGAGCGCGGGGTTCAGCACCTCGAAGGCGGCATAGATGCTCGCGATCAGCCCGACGAGGATCAGGACGAGCAGGAGTCGGTGCAGGACCTGTGCCTGGACCATGGTCCCTGGCCGTCCTACGAGATGGCGGAGACGATGTCCTGGACGTTCGTCTCGTCGCTGCCGAAGGTGGGAGGGGTGATCCCGGCGAGAGTGTCGACCTTCACGATGTAGGCCTCGATGTAGAGCTGCTGTTGGTGGATGGTGTTGTAGACGTTCTGGTTGGTGGAGGGGTTCGCCATGATGTTCGCGACCTGGTTGGGTGACAACCCGGCGAGGATCTGAGGGTTGACGAAGGTTCCGACGTGGAAGTAGACGCCCCCGATGATGAGGAAGGGTATGCTCCCGCCTCCGTTGTAGGTCGAGACATAGGCCTGCTCGAGGAGCGACAGTGAGGGCAACACGGCCGTGCTGCTATCGTCGTTTCCTTCCTTGAAGTCGACGGCGACGTAGTTGCTCGCGAGCGAGGCAGAGACGAATTCGACCTCGGGAGTGTTCGGGTACACATCGGCGGGATTGGAAGTGCCGTACTGCGTTCCGGACAGGGTACCGACGTTGCTGAGGGCGGCCTGGATGGCCCAGCTAGAGGCCGAGCAGTAGGGACAGGCGATCGAGCCCAGGTAGAAGATGACGGGCTGCCCGTTCTCGGTCCAGAGGGTGTTCCGGGGCGACTCTCCCTGCCAGCCGCCGGGTTCTCCGACGGTGTTGCGGGAGAGGTTCGGGACCCCGAGGCCCGCGCCCGTCAGGGCGGTGGCGCCCGAGATGACGAGCCCGAGCACCAGGCCCACAGCGAGCGGTTTCTTCCAGTTCTCGGAGATCCGCCCGGTGCCGAGGACCGTTCCCACGGCGAGGAGGACAAGGCCCGCAATCGCGACCAAGATCACGTACGTGGCGGGGGTGAGCACCCCAACCCAGGAGGAGTAGTAGGAGATCGGTGCCCAGACCAATCCGATGACCGCGAGGGTCAGCCCCCCGGGGATGAGGAACCCCTTGGCCGCGTCCTTGGGCGTGGTCTTGGAGGTCTCGGACTTCTTGCGGGCGCTCTGACCGCGGGTGGACTTCCGGGAATAGTAAAGCGTCTTGAGGGCCCGGCCCGAATCCTGGACCCCGTCCGGGGGCTGGTACTTCACCTTAGAATCCGAAGCGATCTCGTCCCAATCCAGTCCTTTGGTGCGCAGGCGTTCCACGCGCTCCCAGTCCACCATTACGAAAAGCGAGGAGGCCACGACCCTTTTTCTACTTTTCCCCTATCGACCCCGTGCGATGGGCGTGCTCGTGGTCAAGCTGGGAGGGAGCATCCTCACCCGCAAGCGCGAGGAATCCTCCCTGCGCAAGAAGGTCCTCGCCCGGCTGGCGAAGGAGCTCGCCGAAGGCTGGCAGGCTTCGGGAAAAGGGGGGCTCGTCGTGCTCCACGGGGCCGGGTCCTTCGGCCACCCCTGGGCCCGGAAGTGGCACCTTGCGGATCCTCCCTCTCCGTCGGACCGGGACCGGGTGCGGGGTGCGGCGCTCACCAGCTACCATGTGCGGATCCTGCACAATGCGGTCCTGCGGGCCCTTCTGGACGCCGGGCTTCCCGCTCTCTCCTTTCCCCCGCTCCCCATCTCCGGGAACAAGGAGGGGAACCTCGCCAAGTTCGATCTGGCCCCTCTGACGGACGCGATCGCGGGAGGCAGCATCCCCCTGACCTTTGGCGATGTGGTCCGGGATGAGGCATGGGGCTACTCTATCCTTTCCGGCGACGATATCGCGCTCGAGCTCGCGGCCAAGACCAAGGTCGACCGCGTGATCTTCGTGAGCGATGTGGACGGGATCCTGAGCCCGAAGGCTCCCCACACCCTGGTTCCCCGGCTCACCGAGGGCCTTCTTGAGGAGCTGAAGCCCACTCCCGGGGTCCCCGACGTGACGGGAGGGATCCGGGGGAAGGCGGAGACGATGCTCGCCATCGGACGCACCGGCACCCGGACCGTCCTGCTGAACGGTCTCTCGGGAGGGCGTCTCAAGAGCGCGGTGGCCGGGGAGGAAGTCTACGGCACCTGGGCCTAGGGCGATCCCTGTGCAAGGGTTGGGCGAACCCTCCCCCACCCCTGTTCCGGAGGGCCCCGCACCCAAGCGGCGCAAGCCCACCCGGAGCCTCTCGGGAGTCTCTGTCGTGGCGGTCATGACCTCCCCCTTCCACTGCCCCCATGGACGATGCACCTACTGTCCGGGAGGGCCGGAGTACGGCTCCCCGCAGAGCTATACCGGGGAGGAGCCCTCCGCGATGCGGGGCTCTCAACTGGGCTACGATCCGTACCTCATCACCCGTCACCGCCTGGACACGCTGGCGGAGATCGGGCATTCGACGAGCAAGGTCGAGGTCATCCTGATGGGGGGAACCTTCACCTCCCGCCCGGCGGACTGGCAGGAGGTCACGATCAAGCGGTGTTTCGATGCGCTGAACCGGGGCGTCTCCCCCGACCTCGCATCGGCCCACCAGACGAACGAGACGGCCGACTCGCGGTGCGTCGGTCTCACGATAGAGACCCGGCCGGACCAGGCCTCCGAGGAGACTCTCCGGCGGCTGGTCTCCTGGGGGGTCACCCGGATCGAGTTCGGCGTCGAGACCCTCCGCGACGAGGTCCTGGACCACGTGCACCGGGCCCACGATGTCGAGGCCGTGGTCGCGGCGACGCAACGGGCGCGGGACCTCGGGCTGAAGGTGGCCTACCACATGATGCCCGGTCTACCCGGGATGGATCCGGCGAAGGATCTCGCAGATTTCGGCACCCTCTTCCAGGACGAGAGGTTCCAGCCGGACATGCTCAAGATCTATCCCTGTCTCGTGATGCGAGGAACCCCTCTCTACGACGAGTGGAAGAGGGGGGAGTACCGCCCCTACGACACCGACACCGCCGCACGTCTTCTCGCGGATGTGAAGGAGCATCTCCCCCGGTACGTGCGGATCCAGCGGGTGCAGCGGGACATCCCGGCGCGTCTCATCGCGGACGGGGTCCGAAAGAGCAACCTGCGGGAGATCGCTCTCGCCCTCCTCCATTCCCGGGGAAAGCGCTGCCCCTGTCTGCGGTGCCGGGAAGTGGGACGGAGGGCCGTCCCCCAGACCTTGGAGGAACTGGAGCTCCGGCGGATCGAGTACGCTGCGGGCCACGGGCGCGAGGTGATCCTCTCCTTGGAGGACCCGGCGACCGACACCCTCGCGGGCTTCCTCCGCCTCCGGTTCCCCTCTCGCGGGGGACCGGGGCTCCCGTACCCCATGATCCGTGAGCTCAAGGTGCTGGGGATCGAAGTGCCCGTGGGGGGGGAGGCCCAGAACGCAGCGTCCGCACAACACCGGGGGTACGGCCAGAAACTGATCGCCGAGGCTGCGGAGATCGCACGCAGCGCGGGGGCCGGACGGATGGCCGTCATCAGCGCGGTGGGAACGCGGGGCTATTACGCCCGTCTCGGTTTCGTTCCCGAGGGTCCGTGGATGTCCAAGCCCCTCGACTGATCCGACCCGGGCTCGAAGGCAAACTTCAAGCGGAAGCCGGCTTTTGGGCTTTCATGGCGCTTCCGACTCCTCTTCTGGATGCGTTGACACTGTTTGGCGGCAAGCATGTGGGGGCTGGCACCCACGCTTCGCTCGAGAAGTACTCCGAGTTCGTCCGCAAGGAGCTCGAGCCGGTCGCCTGGGAGGTCGACCGGCACAACCGCCCCTACCTCCAGGCCCACGACACCCTCGGGGGGGACATCGACGAGATCGTCCTTGGAGCCGGGCACCGCCGGGTCCTGAAGGAGATGTATGCGAGCGGGATCGCCTCCCACCCCGTGGAAGGGAAACACCCCTGGTCCCACTCCTTCACCCTGGGTTACCTCACCACCGACGTGGGGCTCTTCTGCTCCGCGACCGTCACGATGGCGACCACCTTCTCGGTCGGGAAGTACGGCTCGGAGGCCGTCAAGGCGAAGTTCCTCCCCCGATTGCTCGAGGGAGGCGCCGTCCGCCAGGGTGCGACCTGGGCGACGGAAGCCCAGGGGGGTTCCGATCTCGGGGCCAATGTGGCCCGGGCCCGCCCCGCTGAGAACGGGATGTTCCATCTCACGGGGGAGAAGTACTTCTGCAGCAACGTCGGGGCCGAATTTGCGGTGGTGACGGCTCGGCCGGAGGGGGCTCCCCACGGGGCCCGCGGCATCCGTCTCTTCTTGGTACCGGACCGCCGCACCGACGGCAAGGCCAACTGGCGCATCCGCCGCCTCAAGGAGAAGCTGGGTACGACGGCCGTTCCGACGGGCGAGGTCTCCCTCATCGAAAGCGAGGGCTATCTCCTCGGGGACCCCTCCGAGGGCATCCATCCCACGATGGAGATGTTGAACCTCTCCCGGATCTGCAATTCGCTGGGCAGCGCGGCCCAGATCCAGCGCGCCTTCGAACTGGCGCTCGAGCACGTGGAGAAGCGCCATGCCTTCGGCCGGAGGCTCCGGGACCACCCGCTCATGGCCCAGGACCTGGCCCGGCTCGCGGCCTTCGCGGAAGCCTCCACGCTCCTCGCCTTCGACCCGGTCTTCGCCTTCAACGAGGTCTGGAAGGAGCAGGTCCCGTATTCCCCGGCCTACCACCTGATGCGCTTCGCAACGCATGCCGCGAAGCTCCTGACGGCGGAGCAGGCCGTTCGGGAATGCCCGCTCGCCATGGAGATCCTGGGAGGTCCCGGATATCTCGAGGAGTACCCGATGTCCAAGCTGGTCCGGGACGCCCTCGTCACTCCTGTATGGGAGGGTGGGGCCAACGTCCAGGCTCTGGACGCGCTCGAGGTGAGCGCGAAATCACATCCCGAGGAGACCTGGCGGAAGGACGCGAACTGGTCCCTGAACCACGCGGAGTCCGAGGTCACCCGACGTGCCCTCGAGTGCCGTCTCAAGGTCCTGAGCGCCGATTCGAAGGACCCCCTCCATTCTGCCAAGGTGCGGTTGCGGATGTGGGGGGAACTGCGCGAGCTCACCCTGATGTTCCGTTTTGTTGCGCACGCAAAAGCGACCGACGCCGCGGCCGCGGGCCGGATGCAGGCCCTCGCCGAGGTCCTGGCGCTAAGCCTGGACGGGACGGACGGGGAAGGCCTCCCCTCGGCCCTGGTCGAGTCGGCCCTGGCGGGCCACTGACCCGCCCTGGCTCAGAGGACGGCGGGAAGCTCCGCCAGAGAATGGATGACGGTCAGGCCCGGGACCGTGGGCGAGCTTCCCTCCCGGTCGACGAGCACTCCCCGGAGGCCCGCCTGTTGGGCGGAGAGGGCATCGTTCACCAGGCTGTTCCCCACGTGACAGATCATCTCCGGCCGCAGTCCCAGGAGGTGGGCCGTGCGCCGGTAGATCTCCGGGTCGGGCTTGTCCACCCCGGCCGACTCGCTCGTCACAACGAGGGAGAAGTACTCCCCTATCCCTCTCTGGTCGAGTTCCTCTTTGAGATCCTCGGAGGTGAACAGGTGCTGGCTCACGACCCCGAGCGTCAAGCCCAGGGCCTTGAGCGCGGCGAGGGTGGGTTTCACATCGGGGAACAGCGCCTGGTGGTTCTTCCATTCGAACTTCTCGGCCAGGACCCGGGCGAGCACATCCCGGTTCCCTGAAACGCCATAATGCTCCAACACGGCTTTGTTGCACTCGGCGCGCACTTTGCGGGTCCAGCGCTCCCCGCGGGGGTGGTGGGAGAAGTTCTCCATCCAGTAGAGCTGGAAGTACTCCGAGCTTCCCCGGAGCTTGCTCCGCTCGACCTGGATCCCCGCTTCTCGCAGGATGTCCACGAAGATATCGTCCGGATTCCCCTTCCAATCGGTGACGAGCGTGCCCCCGTGGTCGAGGAGAACCGCCCGCACCCTTTCTTCCGTACCCACCTTGAACATCCCCCGTCGGTCTGAAACAGGTCACGAAGGCGACAGCCGGATATTTACTTTGTGCCGGCGGGCGACCCTGATCCGTGACTGCTCCATCGACGCGCGAAAGAGGAGGGCCTCCATTTGCTCCGCCGTTCAAACAGGTTTCATATCTCTTCGTCGCATCAGAGGCCCATGGCGGAGTTGAGCAACTTCCGGCTTGCTGTCGGCGACATCGCACCCCCTTTCGACCTTCCCGCGACGGATGGCAAGAGGTACAGACTGGAGGACTTCGCCTCTTCCCGGTTCCTGCTCGTCGTCTTCTCGTGCAACCACTGCCCCTACGCCCAGGCCTGGGAGGGCCGGCTCATCGAGCTCGCCCGGGAGTACGCCCCCAGGGGTCTCGCCGCCGTGGACATCAATTCGAACGATTCCGAAAACTACCCTGACGACAGCTTCGACCGGATGAAGGAGCGGGCGAAGCTCAAGCAGTACCCCTTCCCCTACCTCCGTGACGAGTCCCAAGAGGTCGCCCGGACGTACGGCGCGCTGGTGACCCCGCACGCGTACCTTTTCGACACCCACCGCCGGCTGATCTTCCAGGGGCGGATCGACGACAATTGGGAGAAACCCCACCAGGTGAAGCACCGGTACCTCCGGGACGCGCTCGAGGACGCTTTCGCCGGTACCTCTCCCCGGGTCCCCACCACATCCGTCCTCGGATGCTCGGTCAAGTGGAAGCCGGAGAACCTCTGAGCCGGCCCGGATTCCAACGGGGGAGCACTCTCAGCAAGGATTAAGTCGCCTGCTTCGCATGCACCGTACGTTCTCCCCCACGAGGACCGCCCGCGGCCCTCCCCGGGGTGAATAGGACTGGAGGAAGCAGATGACGAAAGGTGATTCGCGAGCGCCGCCAACGACGACCCTCCGGCTCACGATCAATGGCAAGGTGACCGAGGTTCCCCGAGCCCCCGATCGCAAGCTGCTCGAGGTCCTGCGCATCGAGCTGGGGCTGACGGGGGCCAAGTACGGCTGTGGCGAGGGCGAGTGCGCGGCGTGCACCGTTCTCCTGGACGAAGTTCCCGTCCTGGCCTGCCAGACCCCGATCGGGCAGGCGGAGGGCCGAAAGGTCACGACCGTGGAGGGGTTGGCCGTCCACGGTCGTCTCAATCCCGCGCAGCGGGCGTTCGCCGAACTGGGGGCCTTCCAGTGCGGCTACTGCACTCCTGGGATGGTGGTCGGGGCCACCGCGCTGCTCCGTTCCAACCCCCATCCCTCCGAAGAGCAGATCCGGGAGGCCCTCAACGGACACCTCTGCCGCTGCGGCGGCTACACCCGCATCCTACGGGCTGTTCGGCGGGCGGCGGAAGCCTCGGGGGACGCTCCATGAAGGAGGGCCGACCCCGCCGCCCGTGGGAGCGCACGGATCCAGCGGAGCGGGAATACTTCGACCTCCTGGGGGATGGACTCGTGGTCCAGTTGCTGGCTCGACCCCAGGGTATCTCTCCGGGTGGGGGATGGTCCCCGCCCGTGGGGGGAGCTTGGCTCCACCTGGGTGCTGACGGTGCGATCGAGGCGTTCACGGGCAAAGTGGAGGTGGGGCAGGGCACGCGCACGGCCCTCTCCCTCGCCGTAGCCGAGGAACTCAAGATCCCACTCGACCGGGTCGTGCTCCACATGGGGGACACGGACCTATGTCCCTGGGACATGGGTACGTTCGGAAGCCGGTCCATGCCCGACGCCCTCCCTCCGCTGCGGGCCGTCGCGGCAGGTGCTCGACAGACCCTTGTCGACCTCGCAGCCGCCCGGCGCGGCGTGGATCGCAAGTCGCTGGAGGCGGGGGACGGAGAAGTGCGTACCCGGGGCGAGACCACCGGAATCACCTACGCGGAGCTCGTCCGGGGTCTCCGCCAGGTCGTGACCGTGGGGCTGGACACCCCGGTGATCTCGGCGTCGTCGTGGGTACAGGCGGGCCATCCCACCGTGGATCCCCGGGACGAGGATGTGGTGACGGGCCGGCGGATCTACACGTCGGACCTCCACCGGCCCGGCATGCTCTATGGTGCGCTGCTCTTCCCCCCGAGTTACGGGGCCCGCCTCCTGTCGGCGGACACCACGGAGGTCGGCCGCAGGGAGGGGATCACCGTGGTCCGGGACGGGGACTTCCTGGGGGTCGTGGCACGGAATCCGCGAGAGGCCCACAGGGCCGTGGCCCAGATCCGGGCCGAGTGGAAAGCCGTCCCTCAGCCCTCCGAAGCGGAGATTGAGGGGTACCTCCGGTCCCATCCGTCGCAGGGGGAGGGCTGGGACCTCGAGAAGCGTACGGTCGGCGACGCCGAAGGGAACCTCCGCAAATCACCCATCCGCGTCGAGGAGACCTACCGGACCGCCTACCTCGCACACACTCCGCTCGAGACCCGCGCGGCGGTCGCCGAGTGGGAGGGGGAGCGCCTTTCCGTCTGGGTCGGCACCCAGACCCCCTTCCGGGCCCGGAAGTATGTCGCGGAGGGGTTGAGGATCCCGGAAGAGGACGTCCGGGTCCGGGTGCCCGCCACGGGAGGGGGTTTCGGAGGCAAGCACGGGGGCGACGTGGCGCTCGCCGCCGCACGGCTTGCGAAGGCGGTCGGGAAGCCCGTCCAACTCACCTTCCACCGGGAAGAGGAGTTCCGGCATGGCTATTTCCGGCCCATGGCGATCATCGATGTGCGGGCGGGAGCGGACCGGGAGGGGCACCTCGTCGCGTGGACCTTCCATAATGTGAACGCCGGGGCCGCGGCGCTCCTCCCTCCCTACCGGATCCCCCACCAGATGGTGGACAACGTGCTCTCCGACTCTCCCCTCCCTCAGGGGCCCTACCGGAGCCTCGCAGCGGTGGCGAACAACTTCGCCCGCGAGAGCGTCGTCGATGAATTGGCCGCCCTCTCGGGGCGCGATCCGCTCAGCTTCCGTGAGCAGAACCTCGGAGATGACCGGCTCCTCGACGTCCTCCACCTCGCCGTCGAGAAGTCCGGCTGGAAGGATTGGGTACCCGCGAAGGGACGGGGACACGGGCTGGCGATCGGTCACGAGAAGCAGGGTCGGCTGGCGACCGTGGCCGAGGTCACCGTCGACGCCCGGAGGAAGGTCCGCGTGGACCGGCTGGTCAGTGTTTTCGAGGCCGGCGCGGTGGTCCATCCCGAGAACCTCCGGAGCCAGGTCGAGGGGGCCGCGGTCATGGCCCTGGGCGGGGCCCTCTTCGAGGCGATCCATTTCGATGGCGGAATGATCCTCAACCCCCGCCTCTCCGAGTACCGGGTGCCGCGCTTCTCGGACCTCCCCCGCATCGAGGCCCACCTCCTGGACCGCAAGGACCTTCCCCCCGCGGGGGGCGGGGAGACCCCTCTCATCGCGGTCGCCCCCGCGATCGGCAACGCCCTCTTCGACGCCACGGGGGTCCGCCTCCGTTCGCTGCCCCTCGTCCCGGAAGGGACCGTGCCCCGGCCGGGGGGCCGAAGGTCGCCCAAGCGACACCCTTAAGTAAGTCCCGAGGGTGGCATTTCTGAAATGTCACCTACGGAAACGCCGGGTTCTGCATCGGAGCGGAGCCCCCCGGGAAGCCATCTGGAGACCGAAGAGCTCGTCGAGGAGATCGCGAAGCTCGCGAAGACCGGAGCATCCTCCGCCCAGATCGGCGCCGTCCTACGGGACATGCACGCGGTACCCAGCGTCCGCACCGTCACCGGGAAGCGGATGAAGGCGGTCCTCAAGGAACAGAACCTCGCCCCCCAGCTCCCCGAGGACCTCTCGGCCCTCCTCAAGCGGGTCGTCCACCTGCAGCAGCATCTCGCGAAGCACCCGTACGACCTTTCGAACAAGCGGGGCCTCACCCTCATCGAATCCCGCATCCGCCGCGTGTCGAAGTACTACAAGCAGCGGAAGATCCTCGCCGCCGACTGGCACTACAGCGCGGCGACGGCAGCCCTGCAGGTCGAGTAGGCCCCGTGGCGGCCCATGGAGAGCTTTCTCCCCGCGTCCGGGCTGCGTGACCTCGAGTTCGCACGGGACGCCTTCCTCACGAACGAGAAGCGCTGGCGGGTCATCTACCACAACGACGGGGACGGCGTAGCCGCCGCCTCGGTACTCGCCACCGCGCTCCTTCGTCTCGGGAAGAGCTTCCAGCTGACCCCTTTCACCGAGGTCGAGCTCTCCGCGATGAAGTCTCTGGAGCAGGAGACCCGGGGCCCCATCCTCGTCGTGGACACCGGCTCCTCCCTGCTCTCCGCTCTCGACCATCATACCGACACGGTCCTCGTGCTCGACCACCACAAGCCTTCCGAGGGAGCCGGCTTCTCCCGCAAGGAGCACAGTTTCGTCAATCCGCACCGCTGGGGGATCGACGGGATGAACGACCTCTGCGGCTCGATGCTCGCCTACCTCTTCGCCAAGTTCCTGGACGAACGCAACGTCGACCTCATCCTCTGGGCCCTCTCCGGGGCGATCGCCGACCGGCAGCACTTCGGTGGGTTCCGGGGGGTCAACCTCTCTCTGGTGAAGGACGCCGAGATGAAGGGAAAGGTCAGCCGGGAACGGGGGCTCCTGCTGATGGGAGGCACGGTGGGCGAGGCGCTGACCTCCAGCGTGGACCCCTATTTTGTCGGTCTCTCCGGCTCCAAGGACGAGACCCGCAAGCACCTCACCTCCCTCGGGATCGACCCGGACGCGACCGTGAGTTCCCTCAACGCAACGCAGCGCGAGAAGCTCTCGAGCGCGCTCCTGACCCGCCTGATCTCGCAGGGGACCCGACCTGAGTTCTGCGAGGCGTTCACCGGCGACTCCTACCAGATCCCCGCCGGGAAGCTGGATGCCCAGACCGCTTCCCTGCTCCAGAACGCGACGGCCCGGGAGAACGAGCCCTCGGTGGGGATCGCGATGGCCCTGGGGGATCCGAAAGCCCTTGCCCGGGCCTGGGAGTTGGAGAAGAACTGGCGCGCCGCCGTCCTCCAGAATCTCCGTCGCCTCGAGCAGACGATCGACAAGAAGCGGGCCCTCCAGTGGTTCTACGTCTCTGAGGCCGCCCTGGGAGGGGCGGTGGCCGGGCTCGGGCTCAATTATTTCCTCGATTCCACCCGCCCCGCCTTCGCGCTCGGGAAGCGAGGCGGAGTGATCAAGGTCTCCGCCCGTGGCACGAAGTGGCTCGTCGAGCAGGGGCTCGACCTCGACCAGGCGCTGCGGGAGGCTGCCCAGTCCGTCCAGGGGGAGGGGGGCGGCCATCGGGTGGCGAGCGGCGCCACCATCCCTCCGGGTTCGGAGGAGAGATTCCTTGATAAGGCTGATGAACTTCTCTCCGTCCAACTGAGCGCACTCAAACGAACGTGACGGAAGAAGGGACTCCCCAGGCAGCAGAAACTCCGGCGGGCGCGGCGGGTCGGATCCTGCCTCGTCCCCTCGAGGAGGAGATGCACCACTCCTACATCGATTACGCGATGAGCGTCATCGTGGGGCGGGCGCTCCCCGACGTCCGGGACGGCCTGAAGCCCGTCCAGCGCCGCATCCTCTGGTCCATGTGGGAGTCGGGGGCCACCCACGACCGCCCCTACCGCAAGTCCGCCCGCACGGTGGGCGATGTGCTCGGCAAGTACCACCCCCACGGGGACATGGCGGTCTACGACGCCATGGTCCGGATGGCCCAGGATTTCTCGCTCCGCTACCTTCTCATCGACGGGCAAGGCAACTTTGGCTCCGTCGATGGCGACACCGCCGCCGCGATGCGGTACACCGAGGCCCGGCTTTCCCCGCTGGCCGCCGAGGTGCTCGCGGACAACGAGAAGGAGACCGTCGCCTGGTTCGACAATTTCGACGGGACCCTCAAGGAACCGAAGATCCTTCCCTCGAAGCTTCCCAACCTCCTCGTGAACGGTGCCGCCGGGATCGCCGTCGGGATGGCGACCGTGATGGCGCCCCACAACCTCGGAGAGGTCGTGGACGCGCTCCTCAAGGTCCTCCAACGCCCCGAGACCACTCTGGACGAGATCATGGAGGTCCTCCCGGCGCCCGATTTCCCGACGGGCGGGCTCATCGCCCGCAACGAGGGGATCCGAGAGTCCTACGAGACCGGTCGCGGGACCATCCGCCTCCGGGCCAAGGCCGACATCCGGGAACGGGACAACCGCAACGAGATTGTCGTGACCGAGATCCCCTACGAGGTGAACAAGGCCCAGATGCTCGAGAAGGTGGCCACCCTCGTCAAGGACAAGCGCATCGAGGGCATCTCCGACATGCGGGACGAGTCCGACAAGGACGGGATCTCCGTGGTCTTCGAGCTGAAGCGCGATGCCCAGCCCGAGATCGTGCTGAACCAGCTCTACCAGCACTCGGACCTTGAGCACACGATCGGTCTCATCAATCTCGCCCTCGTGAACGACCGGCCCAGGGTCCTGGGGCTGAAGACGATGCTCCAGCTCCACATCGACCACCGGCGGGAGATCATCACCCGCCGCTCGGAGTTCGACCTCAAGAAGGCGCAGGACCGGCTCCACATCCTCCAGGGCTTCCTCGTGGCCATTGAGAACATCGAGGAGATCATCAAGATCATCCGTCGCTCCAAGGACGTTCCCGCAGCCCAGGCCTCCCTCATGGGGAAATTCCTCCTGAGCGAGGAGCAGGCGAAGGCCATCCTGGACATGCGGCTCTCCCGGCTCACCGCCCTCGAGCGGGAGTCGGTGACCCTCGAGGCCCGGGAAAAGGAGGCCGAGATCAAGGGCCTGAAGGAGATCCTCGGGAGCAAGACCGTGCTCGACAAGGTCCTCTCGGACGAGCTCAAGGAGCTCAAGGCCCGCTACGGGGATCCCCGCCGGACGATGATCGTCGAGGGGTTCACCGAGCGCACGCTCGAGGACCTGATCCCCGAGATGCAGGTCGTCGTGCTCGGGACGCACGATGGCTACATCAAGCGGCTTCCGCTCGACACGTACCGCTCCCAGCGCCGGGGCGGCAAGGGGCTCATCCAGATGGAGACGAAGGAGCAGGACTTCGTCACTCGCGCCTTCGTGACGGGCACCCACGATCACATCCTCTTCTTCACCAACCTCGGACGGGTCTACCGTCTGAAGGCCTACGAGGTGCCCGAGGGCGGACGCCACACCAAGGGCAAGGCCATCATCAACCTCCTTCCCAAGCTCCAGGACGGGGAGCACGTCCAGGCTGAGCTCCCGATCGGGGACCTGAGCCAGGAGGGCTTCCTCATCTTCGCCAGCGCGAAGGGGGTCGTCAAGCGCACCGAGCTCTCGCAGTTCCGGAACATCCGCACGAACGGCATCCGGGCGGTCCTCCTCGAGGAGGGGGACGAGCTCGTCGAGGTCGCCCACACCCTCGGGAAGAGCGAGATCCTCCTTGCCACCCGGAACGGGCAACTGGTCCGGTTCTCGGAGCAGCAGGTCCGTTCCATGGGACGGAACACCTACGGGGTCATCGGGGCCCGCCTGAAGGGCAAGGACGACCGGGTCGTCTCCATGGGGGTCGTGACCGAGGCCCTCCCCTCGCTCCTCACGATCACCTCGACCGGGTACGGGAAGCGAACCGCGCTCGACGAGTACCGGTTCACGAACCGGGGTGCCCACGGTGTCATCACGATCAAGACGGGAGGGAGGAACGGCAACGTCGTGGCCGCATTCCCTGTGAGCGAGGAGGACGAGTTCATGGCCACGACGAAGAACGGGATCGTGCTTCGGAGCCCCATGAAGCAGGTCCGAGAGCAGGGGCGCAACACGCTCGGCGTGCGACTCATCCGGCTCGAGGAGAGCGACACCGTCGAGACCGCGTTCCGTCTCGTCCCGCCGGGGGAAGAGGAGGCTGGTAAGGATGGTGCAACGCCGCCCAAGACCCAAGACACTGCTTAGGTGCCCGAAGTGCCTCTCCTACGAGATCACCCGGGAGTCCACTCTCTTCACAGGGGCTCCCTACCTCTGTCGTAAGTGCGGCTACCAGGGGATGCTCATCCTGGAGGAGGAGGTCCCGGAGGGGACCCCCGAAGAGGGCGCGGAGAAGAAGGAGGAATGAGGACGATCATCTACACCGGGAAGGGCGGGGTCGGGAAGACCTCGCTCTCGGCCGCGACGGCCATCGCCTCCGCGAAGCGGGGGCACAAGACATTGGTCATGTCCACGGACAGCGCCCACTCCCTGGGAGATTCCCTCGGTGTGACCCTGGGCCCGGACCCCGTGGAGATCTCGAAGAACCTCTTCGCCTTGGAGGTCGATGTCCTCGTCGAGATGGAGCGCCACTGGAAGGAGGTCTACAGCTACATCACGGATCTCCTGCGCTCCCAGGGGATGGAGGAGATCACCGCCAAGGAGATCGTCATCCTTCCCGGGATGGACCTGATCGCGGCGCTGCTCCTCCTCGAGAACTACGCCCACACGAAGGCCTACGACGTCGTGGTGATGGACACCGCCCCGACGGCGGATACCCTGCGTCTCCTCTCCATGCCCGACGTCCTCCGGTGGTACTTCGACCACTTCTTCAAGATGCAGCGGCGGCTCGTGCGGGTGGCCCGCCCGACCGTGGGCAAGGTCATGAAGACCCCGCTCCCCACGGACTCCTTCTTCTCGGCGATCCAGTTGCTCTACGACCGGGCCCAGAAGGTGCGGGAGATGCTTTCCGATGGGAAGCAGACCACGGTGCGCCTGGTCGTGAACCCACAGAAGATGGTCATCTCGGAGACCCAGCGGGCCTTCACCTACCTCTGCCTCTTCGACATCCCCATCGAACTCCTCGTCGTGAACAAGGTGCTCCCCTCTCAGGACGACGGTGCCTACCTGGCCGAGGCCGTAGAGGAGGAGAAGAAGAACCTCGAGACCATCAAGGAGACCTTCGGGGAGGTCCCCATCCTCTATTCCCCCCGGTATCCCCGGGAGGTCCTGGGCGAGGAACGCCTCCTGCAGCTCGCGAGCGACGTCTTCGGGAAGAACGACGCAGCGAAGATCTTCGCGGCGCTGCGCCCCATCCGCTTCTTCACCCGGGGCGAGGTCAAGAAGCTATCCATCGAACTCCCGTATGTCGAGAACGAGAAGATCGAGGTCGTCACCCGGGGGGACACGCTCTACGTCCGAGTGGGCTGGCACCGGCGCACGATCCTCCTTCCCTACGCCTACGTGGGCACGCAGCTCGGCGAGGCGAAATATTCGGGTGGCCGGCTCGTCGTGGATTTCAAGTGAGGGAGGAAGAAGAAAGATGGCATCCAAGAAACTCCTAGAGACCGAGACCCTGCGAGCCCTGCATGTCCTGAGCACCACGGTGAGCGACCCCGCGGTCCTCCTCTCCCTCAAACGGTTGCTGGAGCAACTGGACGGGACCGCCCGGGAACTCTTGGAACGGGGGCCCACCCACCCGGCCACCCAGCGGCAGACCGAGGAAGCGATCCGCCAGTTCCTGACCGTGGTCCACGAGCTTTCGGGGTCGCTCCTCTCCTCCCTTGGCGAGGCCCCAACGTCCCAACTCAGCGAGGCGACGGTCGAGCGCAGCCCGCCCGCGGCCAGGAAGCGGGTCCCGCGACGAAAGACCAAGCGCTGAACCTTCCCGGCTTTCGGGGGAAGGCCGGCCCTGCGCAGGTATATGTGCCTCGAGCCCTTTCGGAACCCGTTTTCATCGCCAGGTGAAATTGTGCCGCGCAGGAAGTATGGACATCTCCGTAAGCCCATCCCCCCGGTCCCCCGGGAGAAATGTCGTTTCTGCCGCTTGAAGCGCCTCTGCCCCGTCCATGGGCCCCCGGAGCAGCGAAGCACCACGGCCGCCCCGAAGTAGCCTAAGGGCTCCCTGCGGTCGAAGGGGACGTTCTTGTCCGGCCATTGGTTCGTGGAAGAGTGAGGACCCTCCCCACCCCTATGAGTCCGGATGGATCGTCGTGCCCGCGATCCCCCCAGGGCCGAGAATCCCGAAGGCATCCCCTAGACGAAAGGCCCTCGTCGCCGGGTCGTGGCGATGAGCTAGCTCTTCCGCGTCGGGCTCAGCGTGAGTGGAGGGCTTCGCCTTGGGCCTGGAATGTTCAGCGACGCCGGCCCCGCCGGGGGGTCGGTGCGGGCTCAGTCTTGGGGGAGGGGGTCTCCTCTGTCTGCGCTTCGGGCTCAGGGGCCTTGGTCTCCGCAGGCTCGGAGGGAGCCGTGTCTCCCGCGGGCTCGGTTGCGGGTTCCTCTGCAGCGGTAGGCTCGGAAGGAGACGCCTCTCCCGCAGGCTCTGCGGCGGGCTTCTCTTCCGCGATCGGTTCGGAAGCCGCGGCTTCTTCCGCCGGGGGTGTCTCGGAGGAAGGAGGGGGGGTAGCGGCCGAGGAAGTATCCGAACTGGAGACCTCTTCGGACGCGGGCGTCTCGTGGTTGGGCTCCTCCTCGCTCCACTCGGTAGGGGCGGGAGCCGCCGATGCGGCCGCTAGGGTCTCGGTCCCAGCCACGGCCCCTGCGGTCTCCGGCTCAAGACTGCCTCCGCCAGACTTTCCCGCTGGGGCTGGCCCGGCGCTGGAGGAGGTGCGTCCTCGGTCCCCGTCGCCCCGCCGGGAGAGCGCAGCGATCAGGGCGATGAGGAGAATGAGGAGTATCGCCAGGAGGATCCAGTCGAGCGCGCGGAGCCCGAAGTAGGTCTGGGGGCCCTGGGTCGTACCACCTCCCCCGGTCGTCTGGCTGGCCACGACCAGCGTGCGGGTCGCGTTGGAGGCGGGGGCGTAGCCGTTCAACGATGCGCTGACCGTGAAGCCGGCCGAGGTGTTCGCCGTGGTCGTGGCGGTGAAGGAAAAGACCGCGATCCCCTGGGCGTTGGTCGTGCCCGAGGCATTGGCGAGCGTGACCGCGGTGGTCGGCGTGGCGTGCACGGTGACCTGCGCACCCTTGACCGCGGCTCCGCCGACCGAAGTGACGGTGACGCTGAGCGTGCCGTGGGATCCCGCGATGACCGTCGGAGCCACGTTCGCTGCCACGACGAGCGGTGGCGGAATGACCGTGACGCTCGAGACGTTCTTACCCGAGGCATATCCCGAGAGGGTGATCTGGTAGGAGAGGGTGACGACGTAGGGCGACTGGGAGAGCCCGGGTGTGAGGATCGCTGAGTTGTTCTCCCCGGTGGAGTTCAGGGTGACGCTCGGGGTGGACAGCGTGCTGGAGCCCGCTCCACCCACGAAAGATATCGAGACGGTAGCTCCGGCTGCCGGTCCTTGGAGGGCGCCGGTCGTCGCGTTCACCTCGGAACCACTCAGCGTGAGGGTGACCGGGACACCGGGTGCGGTGGCGGACTGGGCCGCTATCGAAACGGTCAAACCGGGAGCGGTGGAAGCGGGGGCAAGCACTGAGATCGCCGTGGAGCCGGCGGCTCCCACGTAACCTGACAATGCGGCGCTGAATGTGGCAAGCACAGTCCCCGGGGCGAAGCCGGTGAAGGTAAAGGTAACCTTGCCGGCGGCCGAGGTGTTCCCTTGGCTCACCGAGAACGTACCGAAAGCGGTCGAGGAGAGAGTCGCCGTGACCTGGGCGCCGGAGACCGCCGCTGTCGAGGAAGCGTTGACCACGGTGACCGTGATCACCGCAGTGGTTCCCTCCTGGATGGAGGAGGAGAGCGGGCTGCACGAGAGCGCAAGCTGCGGGGTTCCCGCAGGCAGGTTGGGGCTGAAGGTGACCGCCGCGGCGCCGCTCGTGTTCGAATACCCAACGGCGGAGGCCGTGGCATAGACAAGGACCGAGGTGGTCGCATTGATCGGAGCGGGGGAGGAAAGGTTGTCCCACGCCTGGCCCACACTGTTCGTGGTGAGGGTGACCCCGTTGTGCCAGTAGGAGGATGCGGGGGAGACGAGGGCGATCTGGCCGCCGCCCACGCCCGTGCCCCCGGAGGTGAGCAGGAAGGCGACCTGGGTCGTCTGGTTCGAATAGATCACGGTTGAGCTCGGCGTGATGGTGAGGCTCATGGACGGGGGCGCGATCGAGGCGAGGACCAGGGACTGGGCGGTGGTGCTCCCATTGAGATAGCCGGGAGCACTGGCCCGAGCAACGAAATCGTAGGTGATGTTGGAGTTGACCGAAGGCGCGAGCCAGGAGAAGGTGGCCACCCCGGTGCTGTTCGTGGTGTTCGTGCCCAGGTAGACGAAGTGGGAATACGCCCCTCCCCTGACATAGAAGGAAACCCCAGCGCCCGACACGGTGCCATTGGACTGTCCGGTCACGTTGAGGTTGGAGACGGTCGCCGTCAGAGCCACGTTGGTGCCTCCCGCCACGGGGGAGGGTGCCGCCAATTGGACCGGGAGCGCAGCGGGAGCAATGTCCGCCAGCTCTCCTGTGCTGGTGAGCACATAGATGTCGCCGTTCGAGATGGCTGGGGAGGCGAAGAAGGATCCGGAGAATTGGTGAGTCCATACCGGGTTTCCGTTGCTGGCATCGAGGATGTAGAAGCCGCCCCCGACGTTGCCGTCCATGACGAGGTTGTTCGCCGTGACGGGAGAGGCGGCGAAGCCGGCGCCCGTCGAGTAGTTCCAGGAATCCGTCCAATTGATCGAGTATCCATTCGGGTTGAAGGGGGCGATCACATTCACCCCGGTCTCGAGAGAGGCGACCACTCCCGAAAGGTTCCCTATGGCGGTGGCGTAGAGGACCCGCGTCTGGTAGGGAGAAAGGGACTCGAGGGCAACGGTACTGTTGACCCCGACGTTGGACGTTGCGTTCGAGAAGGCAAAGGTCCCGATGTTGTTGTTCTGAGGGGTACCCGTCCCGAAGCACTGGCCGGGGCCCAATCCACAGTTCACGTCCAGGGCATAGAGGTGACTGGTTCCCGCCCCGTTCTTGTCGTCAGCCACGAAGCCGAGGGGGGCCACTGTGGTTACCCCTCCGGTATCGTTGTAGGTGATGTTGGTCAGGGCGACCGACCCGTAGAGGCTCTGTGCGACCGGGTCCGCCCAGGTGTTGGTCTTCGTTGCCGCGTTGAAGGCGTCGACCTGGTGATTTCCTGTATCGGAGAGGAAGTAGTTCGTTGCGGTGCCCACCGACGTGTAGATGAATCCGACGCTCGGTGTGGAGTCGTAGAGCGCACCGGTGGGACCTGTGCTCCAAGCCCCAGGGCATCCTCCGTTTGGGAGCGGACTTGTGCCGAAGTTCCAAACGTTCCTGTTCGATGCCGCGCCGAAGAGGATGTTGCTCGGGGCAACCCCGGTCGCGCTGCCGGTGATCGACTGCCCGGGAGTGCAGTAGGTGGCCGAGCTCGAGGTCAGGTTCAAGGAGAAGACGTATTGGTGGTTGTGATCCGTGCCAAAGACGAGATAGGGGTAGCCGCCCACGGTCACGATGAGGGGGGTGGACTGGACGGTCTCCGTGTTCCCGACGAGCAGGCTGAGGTCATAGATTCCCGTGATAGCACCGGTGCTGGCGTTGATCTGAAGCACATTGCCCGTGGTTCCGTCCGGAACATATACGGACCCGTTGTAGACGACAGGGGAGGATTGGAGGGGCTGGTAGTTGTTGTTCGCCGGATCGTAGGCGAGGACCGAGTAGTTCTGCTCCCAAAGAACGCGGAAGTGAGAATACGGGAATGCACCCCCGTAGGAACCGTTGACGTTGCTGTTCCCGTGGAACATCGTCCAGCCGGGCGTCTGGTTGCCCCAAAGGTGAGGAATCGTGCTCTGGGCGGGAACGTTGCTCGGGTGGGATCCCTGGGCAATAGCCACTCCTGTGCCCAACAAGAACAGGGCCACCAATAGCAAGCTCGCTCCTTTGCTCCCGTAGAAAGCCGACATTGAATAGTTCAAGGCGGCGGAATACGTAAGGCCTTCGGTGGTCCGCAACGTTACGCGCCGTTGTTACGCGGGACGCTCTTCGGGGGGCAGGACGTTCCTGAACCGGAGGTACAAGGTCAGGTCGTAGACGATCTTCACCGTGCCCGCGAGGACGAAGGGGGCGGTCAGCCACGACCCTCCCGCACTCCAGAACCCTCCCGTCACGGATGCCCCGAGGGCGGAGGTGGTGCGGGCGGCCGTGGTGTACCCAGCTGCCGCACCCCGTTCCTGGGGAAGGACGATGGCCTGGGTGAAGGATTGGCGGGTCGGCACATCCACTTGGGAGAGCAGGCTCCGGGCCACCCACAAGGTCCCGGCCATCGTCACGGAGGGTGCGAATGGAAAGGCGATCAGCAGCAGGTTCGAGGGGATGTGGGTGAAGACCATGGTGCGTACGAGCCCGAGGCGCTGGGAGAGGGGGGTCGCAAGAAAGAGCGAAGCCCCCGCCCCGAGGGTGGCCAGGAAGAGGATCGTGCCCGCAACGAACGGTGCCGCCCCGTACTGGACCTCCAACCACCAGGCGACGAGCGTGTTGGCCACCAGTCCGCCCCCGAAAGCGTCCACGGAGAAGAGCCCCGCCAGTGTGAGCACGTTCGACCGGTGTTCCGGAGTAAGCAGGGAGGGGGATCTCGTCTCCGAGAACAGGGCCTTCGCCGAAAGCTGGCTATAGAGGGGGAGGACGGCCAGGCCCAGGAGGGCGTAGAGCAGGAGAACTCCGTTCCGAGGGGCGGAAGGGAGCCAGGCGGGCTGCGGGGCGAAGGAAAGGAGGGGGGCAGCGGCCAAGGCCCCCAAGGCCGCTCCCAAGTACCCCGCAAAGTTGTAGAGGGAGAAGTTCCGAGTACGTTCGGTCGGCTCGGAGGAATTGCCCAGGGCGGCCTGCTCCAACACCCCAAGGGGGCCGATGTCGCTTCCGCTCACAAGAAGTCCGCCGAGCAACGCAGCCGCAGCGACCACGAGCGGAAGGCTCGAGTCCAAGGTGAGCAAGGCCCCTCCGGCCGTGAACAGCAAGGCGGAGAGGTAGAGGGTGGAACGTCGACCCCAGCGGTTCTCGATGCGGGGGGCCATGAGGGCCCACAGGGAAGCCCCTGCGATCGCAACCCCGACCATGACTCCGACCAGCCAGTTGGGTTCTCCGCTCTCGGCCAGGGTGCTTGCAAGGACCACGGCCAGAGCCCCTCCGCCAAACCCGCGGAGAAACCGGGTCGAGGGAAGGAGCACGAGGTCCCGCATGGCCGGTAGCAACCGCCGGGAGGTATTGAACTTGCCCCGGTCCTGGGAAGCCGACAGGTCCCTGCCCCCTGCTGGGGTGAACCGGGACCCTGTGGAGGAGGGGTGTTGGACAAGGTTTTTCAAGCGTCCTCGGAGAGGGTGCGAGGGTGGACCACCGACAAAGAACTCGGAGGATGGAAATGCTTATAGGCGAGTTCGTAGTTTGCTTTTTTCCCTGCGAAGCGTGGGAAAGTTGGCGATCGAGTTTCCGAGATGCTCTCCATCCGAGATGATGGGGCTGTTAGTGCTACTCAAAGACCACGGAGGTGCGGAAGACCTGGCTCTTTTGGCGGACGATCTTGAACTGGAATTGGACGAGATCCTGCCCTCGGTGGAGTTTGCGGAGGCCCTGGGTTTCCTCGCCGTTTCCGAGGGTCGAGCGGTCATGACGGAGCCCGGGAAGGCCCTACTCTCCGGGACGATCAAGACCCGGCGTTCCCAGTTGCGCGAGCGTCTCCAGACCCTGAAGCTCTTCTCCCAGATCTTGAAGTCCCTCGAGAGTTCTCCCGGACATCGCCTGACCGGGGACATGGTCTTCGAGATCGTCTCAAGGATCTCTCTCCCGAGCGACGACGCCGTCAAGAACGTCATCAACTGGGGTCGGTTCACCAATCTCTTCCACTATGACGCGGAGGAAAACGTTTTGCTTCCCAGCCGTTCCCGGACCAAGGGCAAGGCACCCCTCCCCAACGCGGGCGTGTAGATCAGCGGAAGATCGCTGCTTTCGCAAAGCAGAGGCCGTGGGTTCAAATCCCGCCACGTCCA
>JAKAYL010000081.1 GCA_021809545.1 Thermoplasmata archaeon | reverse complement strand
TCAAGAACCTCTCGGGAGGAGAACTCCAGCGGGTCGCGATCGCCCTCGCCCTCTCCATGGAGGCGACGCTCTACCTCTTGGACGAACCCTCCGCGTACCTCGACACGGACGAGCGGATGAACGCGGCGAAGGTCATCCGGCGCTCCGCCGAGCGCCGGGGGGCGGCCACCCTGGTCGTCGACCACGACGTCTACTTCCTCGACATCCTCGCGGACAGCCTGATGGTCTTCCACGCCTCCGAGGAGGGCGGGCAGAGGATCGGCAGGGGAGAGGGACCCTACGTGATGCGGGAGGGGATGAACCGCCTCCTCCGCTCCGTTGACGTGACGTTCCGACGGGACGAGGAGACCCTGCGCCCCCGGGTCAACAAGGCCGGATCGGCCCTGGACCGGGAGCAGAAGGCCAAGGGTGAGTACTACTACGACTCGGCCTAGGCCCCGGGCCAGGGGAAGGGGTTCCCCGGCGCAGGCCGGGGGGGAAGGGGTGGGCCTCCAGGGGCCTCGAAGGCCCCCTTCACTTCACCACCACGCGCTTCTTCTCCGAGGGGGTCGGATGCTTCTTCGGGAGGGTCAGATGAAGGACTCCATTCTCCAGTTTGGCCTCGGCCCGGTCGGCGTCGACCTCATCGCTGAGCTCGAAGGCACGGAAGTAGCTCCCCCGGGTACGCTCCCGGTAGAGAGACTCCTCGCCCCCCTCGGAATGCTCGCTCGAGGTCTCCGCGGAGATCTCCACGCGCCCGCCGTGGAGGGAGACATTGATGTCCTCCTTCTTCACACCGGGGATGTCCGAGGTGATCTCGTAGCGGTCGCCCTTGTCGGCGATGTCGCTGAGGGCCGGCCAAGCTCCTGCGGAGAGCGCAGGGAACTGGAAATCGACGGTCGGGAACGCTGCGAAGGGCTCGATCCCGAACGCCTCCGAGAACCGGCGGTTCATGGCCTGTAGCAACCGGTTGTAGTCGGTGAACGGGCTCGGGTACAGCGGGGCCGTTTCCCTGGACGGGACGTTGGCCAGCGCGGTCGGTACTTCGCTCTTCTTCTTGGGTGGGGTTTTCTTTGCCGTCATGTGAAACACCTTGGCAAAAGTGAATTAGCGCTTCTATTTAAGTGTTACTAATTCGAGTCACCGTTCCGGCAGGGAACCTGAGCAGGTGTCATCGAACAGGGGAGGGAGGGCCGGCAACGGTCGCCTTCCCTCCGGGCGGCCGGCAGGAGACCGCGGCCGGTGCTGGACGAACTTATCTGTGCCGCGTCTTTGAAGGAGACCGTACCCCTACCCCCTAAGAGAGGAAACGATGGCCATCACGCGTCCCAAGGAACTGGATCTGCTCGTCCGGATGGCGCACACCGTGGAGCGGGGGGTCGTCCAGGAACGGATGTCCCCCAATCCTTTCCGCGTCGTCTCCATGGGAGCGGACGGGACCCCCACGGAGGAGGTCGATCGTATCGCGGAGGCCCAGGTGCTCTCCTTCCTCGAACAGGAGAAGCTCGATTGGAACCTCCTCTCGGAGGAGATCGGCTACGTGCACCGGGGCGGGGACCGCGTGCTCGTGCTCGATCCCATCGATGGAAGTTACAACGTGCTGCGGGGTCTTCCCCTGGGCACCGTCTCCCTCGCCCTGGGCCGGGAGACCCTGGGGGACGTGGACGTCGGAGTGGTCCACGACATCATGTCGGGGTCCACCTACTGGGCCACCCGGGGCGGCGGTGCCTATAACGACGGGAGGCGGATCACGACCCGGGACTGGAGGAAGGGGGGCGACCTGTTCTTCCTAAACCTGAACCACAACTCCTCGCAGAGGGTCCGGGGACTGGCGGCGCGTGCCCGCCGCATCCGATCGCTGGGAAGCGCCTCGCTGGAGATCTCCCTCGTCGCCAAGGGGAGTGGCGACCTCTACCTTTCCGAGAGCAATTCCGAGACCGCCAACCTACGCGTGACGGACATCGCTGCGGCGCTCCTCATCTTGAAGGAGGCGGGAGGCAACGCGCTCCGGGCCGACGGGAGCCCGCTCGAAATGCCCTTGACGCTCAAGGAGCGGACCTCCGTCCTCGCCTGGGGCCGGGCGGAACTCTACGCCGAGGGCCAGAGGATGGGGTACTGGTGAGGGATTCATGGTGAAGATAGGTCTCACGGCGAGCCCGGATCGTCCCCGGGCGATGGGGATCGCAAAGGAGGTCTACGGCCTCCTCCGGGGGCGTTGCGACGTCTTCGTGGCCGAGGACACCGCCCGGGGCCTCCACGTGGAGGGGCATCCCCTCCGGGAGTTCGACGGGGACGTCCTCGTCGCGGTCGGAGGTGACGGGTGCCTCTTCTATTCCGCCCAGAACGTGGAAGCCCCGATCCTCGGGGTCAACACGGGAGGAGTGGGATTCCTCTCCGAGGTCGTGCCGAACGGAGGGGAGCTCGAAGGGGCCGTGGAGCGGCTCCTCACGGGGCAGTACTTCGTGGAGCAGCGGATGATGCTCAGCACCTGCAACGGGCCCGAGCGACTCCCCGACGCCCTGAACGACATCGTAATCCACACCCGCGAGGTGGCCAAGATGCGGGCCTTCGAACTCCTGATCGACAGCCGTCCCATCGGCCGGCTCCGAGCGGACGGGATCATCCTCTCCACCCCGACCGGTTCGACCTCGTACGGGCTCAGCGCGGGAGGACCGGTCATCGACCCCACGGTCGATGCGATCCTTGTGACCGCCATCGCACCGTTCGCCTCCGCGGGGCGCCCTCTCGTCGTCGGTCCCCTCAAGGAGGTCACCATTCGGCTCGTCGGGAGGGAGCGGGCGACCGTCGCCGTGGTCGACGGCCACCACGAGGTCGAGCTTTCGGAAGGGGCCGAGGTCAAGGTCTTCAAGTCTCCCCGCCGCGTCTCCCTGGTGCGCTTCTCCACCGAGTTCTTCCAGCGCCTGCGGGTCCGCTCCATCCTCTCCTGGGACGGGCCGTAGGTCCTTCCGAAGATGCCCTTCTTCCGACCCAAGCGTCGCCGAAAGGAATCCGAGGGGGCCCCGGGCCACCTCTCCACCCACACGATCCGGAAGGTCAAGCGCCACGTCGTGGAGAGCATCCTCGCGAGCGGGTCTTCGACCTACCCAAACGAGTTCGGGGCGGCCCTTCGCTCCGAGGAGGTGGAGACCATCACCGACATCCTCCTCATCCCCGGGACGACGGCCGGGAAGCGGCACGCCAACTTCCAGCTCTACATGCTGCCGGTGGACCTGACCGTGGTGGGGACGGTCCACTCCCACCCGTCCGGTGCCCTCCATCCGTCGGAGGCCGACCTGACCCTCTTCCGCGCCTGGGGCCGGATCCACATCATCGTCGGGGCACCGTTCCGCGAGTACAACTGGCGGGCGTACACCAACCTCGGGGAAGAGGTCACCCTTTCGGTGGTCGACTGACGTCGGGCGGCTTCGGAGGGCGGGCCCCAGCGATCAGCACGACCGCCACCAGCATGAGGGCGCCCCCGAGGTATTGGAGGGGCTGGAGGACGACCCCGAGCACCACGAAGGCCACTACGGCGGCGGAGACTGGTTCCATGGTGCCCGCCACTCCCG
>JAKAYL010000039.1:3939-17178 GCA_021809545.1 Thermoplasmata archaeon | reverse complement strand
GCCTCAATAGGTCGCCCGACTCTCTCTGATTCGGAGGGAGAATGGGGGCTAGCTTTCGGAGAACGCAGAGAGTGGCCTGGGGCGAGACCGACAGCGCGGGCATCGTCTTCTATCCCAACTATTTCCGGTGGTTCGACACCGCGACCCACGAGCTCTTCCGGTCGATCGGCCTCCCGCTGAGGGAGTTGGAGCAACGCGGGTATCTCGTGCCCATACTCTCGGTTTCCGCCGAATTCCGCCGGTCCCTCCGGTACGACGACGAGTTCACGATCGATTCCACGGTGGCCGAGGTCGAGGAGAAGACCTTCCGCGTCCATCACCAGGTCCGCTCCGGGGAAGGGAAGAGCCTCTCGGAGGGAACGGAGCTCCGGGGCTGGGTGGGGAAGGGAGAGGACGGTCCTCACCTCCTTTCCATCCCCGCAGAGTACCGCGAGCTCCTGACGAGAGGAGGGCATGTCGCAGCACATCCTTAGGGCCCGCTTCGGGGACCGGGAGAGCTGGGCCCTGCACGACGGGGACCGGTTCCTCCAGCCCTCTCCGGCGGCCGGCTTCCCGGTGGACCTTCCCGAGGTCATGACGAAGCTCTGGTCGGAGCGGAAATCCCTCGAACTGGAGTGGGTTCCCCCGCCCGACGAGTTCCTGACCCCCCTTCCAGTCGCTCGGATCTTCTGTCCCGCGGTCAATTTCGGGCTCCACGGCCAGGAGGCGAAGATGGAGCGGCCGTCCGAGCCCTACTTCTTCCTCAAGTTCGCGTCCTCCGCGATCGCCCACGGTCAGAGCGTCGTCCTCCCGCCCCAGGTCCACCAAGCGGACTACGAGGGCGAGATCGGGATCGTCGTGGGGAAGAAGGGGAAGCACTGGACGAAGAAGGAGGCGGAGGAGGCGATCTTCGGGTACACCGTCGTCAACGACGTGAGCCTGCGGGACTACCAGTTCCGGGAGGCCCCCCGGTACGGGAAGAACTGGGTCATGGGGAAGGCCTTCGATGGGTCCCTTCCCATCGGTCCCTGGATCCTTCCCCAGGACGAGGCCCCCGATTTCAACTTCCTCATCGAGACCAAGGTGAACGGGGAGCTCCGTCAATCCGGCTCGACCGATGACATGATCTTCTCTCCCGGGGAGCTCCTCTCGTACCTGAGCGAGGTGAACACGCTGGGTCCGGGCGACGTCGTCACGACGGGCACCCCGTCCGGGGTCGCCGCCCACGGTGACCGGCGCTACCTCAAGGCCGGGGACGTGGTGGAGATCGAGGTGAGCCGGATCGGGAAGCTGATGCACCGCATCGCCGTTGAAGGGGGCCCTCCGGAGGCCCCGTCCGAGACGCCATGACCCCGAAGGGGAGTCACCTCCCAGGGTGATCTGTGGGACCGGGAGAACTCGCGAGGCTTGCCGGGGTACGACCCTCCCCGATAGGGGGGGACGCGGGCCATGAGTGATCAAGGTATCCGCTCGGTCCCGCCCCCCACCTCGCCCCCGGCGTTCACCGAGGGAAGGAACGGGCTCTCCCCCGGCGAAGTGGCCGACCGTCTCCAGCGGTTCGGGCCCAACGAGCTCCCGCAACGGGAGGCCCGCGGCTTCGTCGCCATCGTTCGGGAGGTGCTCACCGAGCCCATGGTCCTGCTCCTCCTCGTGGCCGGCGGGATCTACTTCTTCCTGGGGGAACCGCGCGATGCGCTCATCCTGATCGGTTCGGTCGGTGTGATCATCGTCATCACCATCGTCCAGCACGGGAAGACGGAGCGGGCGCTGGAAGCGTTGCGCAGCCTCTCCGCCCCGTGGGCGCTCGTGGTGCGGGACGGGCGCCAGCAGCGGGTCCCCCGCCGGGACGTGGTCCCGGACGACCTGATGGTCCTCGTGGAGGGGGACCGGGTCCCGGCCGACGGGGTCGTGCTGGAGACCAACCACCTCCAGGTGGATGAGTCCCTTCTCACGGGGGAGTCCGTACCGGTGCGCAAGCAGGTGGGACGCCCCGAGGAGGGAAAGATCGTCCCCGGCGGTGACGACACTCCCTACGTCTTTGCCGGGACCCTGGTCGTGCGGGGGACCGGATACGCCCGCGCCCTCCGGACCGGGGTCACCACCGAGTTCGGAAGGATCGGGGCCTCGCTCCATCTGCTCGAGGAGACGGCGACCCATCTCCAGAAGGAGAGCGGACGGCTCGTCCGGGGGATGGCCCTGGCCGCCCTCATCTTCTGCTTCAGCGTGGTCCTGCTCTTCGGGATCCTCCGGGGGAGCTGGGTCGGAGGTCTCCTTGCCGGGGTCACCCTGGCCATGGCGATCATCCCCGAGGAGATCCCGCTCATCCTCACGGTCTTCCTCGCGATCGGCGCGGCCCGGATCGCCAAGGACGGGGTCCTGACCCGGCGCTTCTCGGCCATCGAGGGGCTGGGCGCGACCACGGTGCTCTGCGTCGACAAGACCGGGACGCTCACCCTGAACCAGATGGCCATCCATTCCCTGGTGACCCGGGAAGGGGAGTTCCCCCAGACGGGGCCCGCTCCCCGTCCGCTCGACCCCGCGGCCCGCACGGTCCTCGACCGGGGGGTGCTGGCCTCGGACCCGCACCCCTACGACCCCATGGACCAGGCCTTCCACCGGCTCGGGGAGGCGAACGGGCTTCCGCCTCCGGACCGGCGGACGGGGGCCCGGATCTTGCGAAGGTATCCCCTTCGCCGCGACTTCCTGGCGGTGTGCCAGGCCTGGTCAGGGGCGACCGAAGGGGAGGCCCTTCTGGCGGCGAAAGGAGCCCCCGAGACGCTCTTCGACCTCTGCGGGATGACGGGCGCGGAACGGGCCTACTGGGAGGGGATCGTCTCGAAGTACGCGCAGCAGGGCCACCGGCTGCTGGGCGTCGCCGAGGACCCTTGTCCGATGGATTCCATTCCAGAGGACCCGAAGGAGCACCGCTTTCACTTCCTGGGACTTGCCGCCCTCGAGGACCCCTTGCGTCCGGAGGTCCCGGAAGCGGTCCGGAGCTGCCAGAAGGCCGGGATCCGGGTGATCATGATCACGGGCGACTACCCCCTGACCGCCGCCCGGATCGCCAAGGATGCGGGGTTGGATCCGGGCGAGATCATCACCGGGAAGGAGATCGAGGAGAGCTCCCCGGACGAGCTCAGCCGGCGCCTGGAGAGGACCAATGTCTGTGCGCGGGTCACCCCGGACCAGAAGCTCACGATCGTCCGGGCCCTGCAGCGGGCCGGGGAGATCGTGGCCATGACCGGCGACGGGGTGAACGATGCGCCGGCGCTCAAGGCATCGAATGTCGGGGTCGCCATGGGCCGCCGAGGCACGGACGTGGCCCGGGAAGCGGCCGACGTGGTGCTGCTCGCGGACTCCTTTCCCTCCATGGTCGGGGCCATCCGGGCGGGCCGCCGCATCGTGGACAACCTGCGGAAGGCGGTCTCCTTCCTCTTCTCCGTCCACGTCCCCATCATCGGGCTCGTGCTGCTCCCCGTGCTGATGAATCTCCCCCTGCTGCTCTTCCCCGTCCACATCGTCGTGCTCGAGTTCCTGATCGATCCGGCGGTATCGGTGGGCTTCGAAGCGGAGCCCGCGGATCCCGGGGTGATGGAACGCCCTCCCCGGGACCCGGACGCCCCGATCTTCGACCGGGGGCTGATCGTGCGGTCCCTCATCGAAGGGGGGATCGTGCTCGCGGGGAGCTTCCTGCTCTTCCTCTTCACCATCGATTCCGGGTATGCCGAGCCGGTCGCTCGGAGCCTCGCCTTCACGAGCCTGGTGGTCGCCTCGCTCACGCTCATGTTCGTGAACCGACGGGCCGACCCCTCCTCCGACCACCAACGGAGGTTGGCCAACCGGAACATGCAGCTCATGGTCCTCCTGGTGACGGCGGTCCTCGCGGTCGGGCTCTTCGTTCCCCCGGTCGCAGCGGTCTTCCACTTCGGAGTGACCCCGCTGCCGGAGCTGGGAGCGGCGATCGCCATCGGGCTCCTCACCGGAGGCTGGCGGGAAGTGCAGCGCCGCCTTTGGCCCAGCCGCCCTTCACCTCCCGCCCCGCTGCGCGGGACCCGGCGGACCGGGGGATAAGCCCCTCAGCGCTGTGCGCCCTGGCCGGGCCAGGGTAGCCGTCGCCCCACCCAGCGGTCCACTGCAGTAGTCTCCCTCACGCGGTGGCGAGTTGCTCCCCCTCCCCCGAGTTCTCCAGGAGGAGGGCGCGGGCGGTCGCCCGCTCGAAGAGACGCTCGCGCTCAGGGTTCACCTGCACCTCATGGGAAAGGTAGTCGGTCGCGAGCTGGTAAGCATCCCACCGGCTCACCTCCCCCCAGAGCAGGCTCCCGAAGTACGTGGGCAACCGTTCCGCGATCCGCTCCACATGCCGGTTCGGAAGCCCCGCCGCGGAAAGCGCCGGGACGACCTCCCGGAGGGGAAGGGTCTGGTGCATGGACTCGCCGTAGAGCCGGAGCGACTCGTCAAAGTGTTCCAGGACCTCATACGTCGCCTTTTCCAACTGGGCCAGGAGATCCCCGGCGGAGGACAGATGCAGTTCCCGGAACTCCATGTACGACCGGGCCCCTGCGAAGAGCTGGTTCGTGCAGGCGATGCGGACGGCGAAGGCCTCCATCCGCACGGCCCACGCCCCGTCGAGGCTGTTCAGCACCCGGAGCGCAGGATAGAACTCGTTCTCCCCGTCCAACCGGAATCTTTGCCCGATCACGAGCTTCATCTCCATCCGCCGGCCGTTCGCGTAGAGACGGATCTGCTCCCTCCGGAAGGGGTGGGGTCCGTCCGGTATCCTTTCCGGCCGCTCGAGAGCTTCCCCGATCCGATGCACGGCCTCGGCGATGGTCCGGTGCTGGACCAGCCCGTACCGGTCCGAGACCACCGAGACGATGTGCCCGGTGTCCTCCCGTTGAACTCCCCGATAGGCTTCCAGCGCTTCCCCGGAGGGACCCCGCACGGTCACCACCCGGTACCAAGGGATCTCCTCCGGCATCTCCAGGACCACGGTCCCGCCCCGTTCGCTCATCCTCGGCTCACCTTCGATGACTTCCGTTACGCGCATCTCCCCAGTCCTCGTTCGACCGCCTTTCATCCCGGGGAGGGGAGAAGGCTGACGGAGGGGAGGGCCTACGTGCGGTGGCTCAGAAGAGGGCCACGGGGACGATGGGGGAGGCCGTCCCTCCCTTCACCCGGAGAGGGGAGGCGATGAGGAGGAACTCGTAGACCTTCTCCTTCGCCAGCTCGTCGAGCTTCAGGTTGTCGAGGAGACGGACCCCGTGCCGCGTGATGAGGTGCTGGTGGACGGGTAGGCGGGAGCCCGGGATCTCCGGAGGGGAGACCTCCGTCGAGGGGGTGTCCGCTCCCACGAGGGAGACCATCTGCTCGGCGAGCCAGCAGGCCGTGTCGTAGCCCACCCCCGGGGATTCCTCGTAGTACTCGTTGTACCGCTCGCTCTGGAACCAGAGGCTGGAGAGCCCGGTGTGGAAGAGCACGGCGTCGCCCGGCTGGAGCGTGAGGGAGTGCTCGCGCAAGAAGCGCTCGGTCTGGGCCCGGGAGACCGGCTCCCCCTTCTTCATAGGTTCCCCCGATCCGTCCGTCCCGTCCACGAGGATCCCGCGGGTCACGACCGGCGGGGTGTTGTCGATGCCGAGCTTCAGGGTGCCCGAGGGGGCGGTCGTCTCGAAGGCGTCGACCCCGTTGTAGAGCTTCCCGTCGTAGGAGATGTGGTTGAGGGCATCCATGTGCGTCCCGAGGTGGTCCGAGAGCTCCAGGCGGCAGAGGGCCGCCCCGAACTTGTTCGAGGCGGGCTTGCGGAGGGGAGGGCGGTGGTCGTAGACCCTCTGGGAGGTCCAGTAGAAGAAGGGGCCGTGGAGGGACGAGCGGCCCGGCATCCCGAGGAAGAGCGGGTGCCCCAGCGGGATCGTGCGCCCCTGGCGCACCAGACGCATCGCCGAGAGGACCTTCTCCGGGGTGATGTGGTTCAAGGCACCCAGTTCGTCATCCTTCCCCCATTCCGAGGGGAACCATGCTCCTTCGAATCCCTTGAGCTCGCTCATAGTTCTTGGAAAGGCGACCGGACTATTGAACCTCTTCCCGGTAGAGGCTGAGCGCCCGCAAGACCGGGGCGTTCGTGTAGGAGAAGAGGATCGAAGGGGCCCGGCCGGTGGGCACCAGCCGGTGGGAGGCCCAGGCGGGCACCACCATCACATCGAAGGGCTTCCAGTCGAAGACCCGCCCGGCCACCTCGAGCCGGCCCTCCCCCTCGACCCCCATCAGGATCTTCGAGGAGGAGTGGCGGTGGGCCCGGTACTGCCCCCCGGGCTCCAGCCTCTGGAGGAAGGCGTCCATGGTGGGGAGGACGGAACCTCCCGTGAGGGGGTTCAGGTACTCTACCACCCTCCCGTCCACGGGGCTCACCGCGGAGGCGGGCATGCTCTCGAGGGCCTCGAGGGCGCTCCGGTAGGTGTAGTTCAGGATCGGGGAATAGGAGCGGTCCCGCTTCTCGCCCGCGGGCCGCAGTCCCCGGCCGTACGTGCGCTGGGAGCTGTTCTTGGCGTCCTGGACCGGGTGGGACTTCGCTGGAAAATCCTCGTAGAACATGGCCGAGAGGGCGTTGACGAGGGGAATGTCGAGCGCATCCAGCCAGACCACGGGGCCCTTGGCCTCGTTGCCATGGTCGTGCCACGTCCAGTTCGGGGTGGTGACGAAGTCCCCCTGGCGGAGGATCGTCCTCTCCCCCTCCACGGTCGTGAAGGCCCCTTCGCCCTCCATCACGAAGCGCAGGGCGTTCGGAGTATGACGATGGGCGGGGGCCACCTCGCCGGGGAGGATGATCTGGATGCCGGCGTAGAGGGTCTGCGTCACGGCGGCCTGCCCGGGGGGCAGGCCAGGATTGAGGAGCATGAGGACCCGCCGGACGGCGTCCTCGACGCTCACGACCTTGGCGCTCTCGTAGACGAGGTCACGGATCTCGGCCCACTTCCACTGGTAGGGCACCTCCAGGGGGCGGGGAGTGGTCGGCATGAGCTCCCCCATGACCTTCCAGAGCGGGCCCATCCCCTTCGCCCGGACCTTCTCAAAGTAGGCTTCGGCGGGGTCGACGGCCGGGGAGGTTCTTGGTTTCCGGGCGGCCTGGGTCATGCGGACGCCAGCTCCCCGGCGTACTTCTCGGGGATCCCGGGCATCTCGAGCGAGTGTTTCTTGGCGAACTCCCGAACCTGGCGGACGTAGTCGGCCCGCATCGCGCTGTTGCCCCGCTTCTTGAGCCCCCAGCGGACGAAGAGCTCGTTGTTCTTGGAGTTCGGGGCGCCGAAGAAATCCAGCGCCTGGGGGAAGAGACGGGCGAGGACGGAGTTGATCCGGGCCCGGTTCCCGTCGTCCTCCTCGAGGAGGGTGGTGACGATCTCCCGTCCCAGCCCCACGTGAAACTTCTCCTCGGGATAGGTGTCCTTCGCGACCTTGCGGAGCGGGAGGTACGTGGCCTCCACGAGGTCGTCGAGCTCGATCAGCTCGGCGATGTCGACGGTCGCCTTGATGACGCCGAAGTCGACCCAGTCGGCCACAGGGAAGTCGAAGAGGGTGAGGGGCTTCTTGTCCTTCCAGGGGGCCCCCAGTTCCTCGGCGAGGCGGGCGAAGAGGATGTGGTGGCCGAACTCCTCCATCGTGTTCCGGCTCACGAGCCACTTGAACTTGGGGGTCGGGGCCAGCCGGATCGCGGGCTCATCGAAGGTGAGCGCCCCCTTGAGCTCGTTGACGGCGTGGCTCACCACGATCTTTGCGATGGCCGTGCGGTACTCCGGGGGGAAGGCGTCGAGGTCCTTGGCGGAGCGGACCTCCTCCCGGAAGCTCTCGGTCGCCATGACGGAAAAAGAACCACCAATCGCTATTTAAACCTTCTATGGAAGTGCATGAGGTCGGTCTCGAGCGGCGTGAAGAGCCCCTCGTTCTCCCATTCCGCGAAGGTGGCGCTGAGGAAGTCGTCGGTGAGCTCCTTCCCCTTCCCCGCGGCCGCGGTGCCCACCGGCCGGGGCTGGGAGAAGAGGAAGACCTCGTCGCCCCGCACACCGAACACCTGCCCTGTCAGGACCTTGGCCTTGTCCGAACAGAGGTAGCGCACGAGGTTCCCGACACTGGCGGGCTCCGCCGCTCCCTTCACGGTGGAGAGGTACTCCGCGAGCCAGGGCGTGGTCGGCTGGAGGGTCTCGGTCACCCGGGTGTGGGCGAACGGGGCGACGGCGTTCACCGTCACCCCGTAGCGGGCGAGCTCGAGGGCTGTGACCCGGGAGAGGGCCACGAGCCCCCCCTTGGCGGCTCCGTAGTTGGCCTGCCCCCGGTTGCCGATGAGGCCCGAGGTGGAGACGATGTTCACGATCCGTCCCTGGAGCCGCTCGCGCAGGCTCCGGGACACGAGGTGCGTCAGGTAGAAGGCCGAGAAGAGATCGTTCCGGAGGACGGCCTCGAAGGAGGACTCCTCCAGGTTGAAGACCATCCGATCCTGAAGGATCGCCGCGTTGTTCACGAGGATGTCGGGCGGCCCGTAGGTCTCCGTGGCGAACGTGTGGAGGGTCTTCGCGTTCTCCCAGGTGGACACGTCGAGGGACGAGCCCCGCACCTCGAGTCCCTCCCCGCGCAGCTCCTTCTCGACGCGGGAGGCGAGCTCCGGCTCCTGAGGATGGCCGTCGATCGAGAGCCCTGCGTCGTCCAGGACGACCCGGACCCCGGCCGAGGCGAGGGCACGGACGATCGCAAGACCGATCCCCCGCCCTCCCCCGGTCACGAGGGCCACGCTCCCCTTGAGCTCCATGGACCGGGACAGGGTGGGCGATTAGATATGGCTTCCCAAGCGGGCGGGAAGACACCCTCAGGATCCGGAACGGAAGTGCCGGTGGACGTACCACTCAGAGATGATGTTCCCGACGACCACCGAGAAGATGGCGACCCCGATCACCGCGGAGATGATCATGTGCAACTGACCGGAGGTGAGGTTCGAGCTCGTGGCGACCAGGGTGAAGGCGAGGGCGATCGGGATCGCCCCGCGGATCCCGGCGAAGGTGAGCACGCCGTACCAGGGTTGGGGAAGCTGGGCCTTGCGGCCGACGAAGATGCGGGCGAGCGGGCGGTGGGCATAGACGAAGAGGGCGCGGCCCACGAAGAGGAGGACGAGGAGGAGCAGGATGAGCCCGAGGAAGTCCATCACGTTGGAGATGGCGAAGATGAGCCCCATGGAGAGGAAGATGACGGAGGTGGTGATGTAGACCACGACCTTCCAAAACGTGCCCAGGGAGTACTGGACCTGCGGGCCCATGGTCCTCGGGGCCACCCAGGTCCCGACGGCGATGCCCGCGATCGCCGTGGCGGCGATCCCCGAGGCCCCGATGTCCTGGGCCACGAGGAACGTCCCGTAGGCCAGCACCACGCTGAGCGCCGTTTCGACGGCGGGATCGTCGAGGCGCCGGTGGAGGAAGTAGACGAGCAGGGCGGCCAATGCCCCGACCCCGACCCCCGCCCCGGCCAGCCACAGGAAATGCAGCACCGCGAACTCCAGGGTCACGTTCCCGTTGTTGATGAACTGCAAGACGATCACGAAGAGGATCACCCCGACGGCATCGTTCAGGAGCGACTCGCTCTCGACGATGGAGGAGAGCTCCCCCGGGACCTTGAGCCGGTGGAGGAGGTCCACGACGGCGACCGGATCCGTGGGGGAGAGGATGGCCGCCAGCAACAGGGCCACGGCAAGAGGGATCGCGAGGAAGGAGGCGATGAGGAACCCGGTGAAGAAGGTCGTGAACAGGACCCCGACGAAGACGAGGAAGAGGATGAAGGGGGCGCGGGCCCGGAGGTTCCGGTAATTGACGTGGAGCCCGGCCTCGAAGATGATCGGGGGGAGCAGGATGTAGAAGAAGAGGTCGGGGGTGAGGATGTTGTTCGCCCCTCCGATGACGTTGAGCCACCCCTGCCATTGGGCGACCACCCCGAGGCCTGCCCCGAGCAGCACGAGGGCGATGGTGTAGGGAAAGCGGAGCTTGGCCGCAAGGACCACGACGAGGATCGCCACCAGAAGCAGGATGAGGTAGGGGGCCAGGGCGACCATGGCTCCCTGAAATGGGAGGGGGCAGATAAGCCTGCCAACCGAGGAGCCGGTTGCGGCTCCGGACGAGGAGAGGTAAAGAGGCGCGGGGCCTTTGCGAAAGGGACGGTCTATGTCTGCGCGTCCCGAACGTTACGACGTGGTGGTGGTCGGGGCCGGGGTCATGGGCTCGGCCCTCTCCTACTATCTCCAGCACGACCACGGCTGGTCCGTTGCGCTCTGCGAGCGGGACTCCCCGGGCGCAGGGGCCTCGGGAAAAGCCGGGGGCCTCGTGTCGGCCCAGTGCTGGAACGACTGGGACCTGAAGGTCGTCGAGGAGTCACGGAAGGAGTACGCCCGTCTCTCCGAAGAGTCCGGCGCCGGCATCTACGAGGAGACGGGAGGGATCCGCACCGCCTCGACGGAGGCGAACCTAGGCTCGATCGAGCGCACGCTCGCCCGGCTGCGCGCGAACGGAGTTATGGCACGGCTCTTGGAGCCCCGGGAGCTCCGGACGTACTACCCCGAGGGAGAGTTCTCCGGGGTGCGGAGCGCCCTCTTCACCCCCCACGATGCCGTGGTTCTGCCGACCGACCTGACCCAGCTCTACTTCCGGGGGGCGACGGAGGCGGGCTCCGTCCCGGTGGGAGGGCTCTCGGAGAAGGGATTCCACCGGGAGGGCAAGGAGTGGGTCGTGGCCACCGCTTCCGGAGACCTGGTCTCGAAGCGACTGGTCGTGGCCGCCGGGGCCTGGAGCAAGAAGGTCCTGAAGGCCGCGGGATTCTCCGCACCCCTCGCACCCTATCTCACCCGCGCGTGCCTCCTCAAGGTGGGGAACTCGCGTGCGTTCCCCTTCTTCCACGATTCGGAACAGGACGTCTACCTTCGCACGTACCCCGGGGGGGATCTCCTGGCGGGGGACGGGACAGAGCTCGTCGAGATCGACCCCGACCGCTTCGACTCCCCGCATGACATGGACTTCCTCGAGAACATCGCCCGCTTCATGGAGCTCCGCTTTCCCTCCTGGGCGAGCGCCCCCGTGGAGAGCGCCTGGCGGGGCGTCTGCACCTCCACCCCGGACCGGCGCCCGCTGCTGGGACCCTATCCGGGAGCAGAGGGACTGTTCCTCGCGACCGGCTTCAACGGCTTCGGACTGATGCGGGCCGGAGGGGCCATGCGGAGGCTCGCCCTGGGGATCGCAACCGGGAACTTCGCTGCGGTCGAGCCCTGCCTGCCCGCCCGCTTCCCCCCTCCTCACTCGCCGTTCTCACCCCAGCCCGGCTTCACGCTGGACTGAGGGAGCGAGGCCAGGGCCTTCCGGCTCAGCCAAGAACCGGCCGTACGGCGCTGTTCCGCAGGGAGCGGTTCGAATCCCACGGATTCGTAGAGTGCCCGTCCTCGCACGTTCTGCCGCACATAGGTCAGCCCGACGTCTTGCGCGGGGTAGAGTGCGCGGAGCTCCGAGAGCACCTGGAGCAAGAGGGCGCGGCCGACCCCTTGGCCCTGGAAGGCGGGATCCACCTGAACACTGGCGACGTAGGGGTTCCCGTTGGAGGGGAGACTGGAGAGGATGTACCCCACCGGCACCTCCCCGGCGAACGCGAGAAGGGAAGCGCCCAGGATGAGCTTCTCCTCCCCTCCCGAAAGACTGTCTCGGACGTAGTCCATCAGGTCGCGGCGCAGGTCGAGGGTGGGCCACATGAGCTGCTCCTCGTACCCCGCGTAGGCCCGGCAGGAGATCTCGACCAGCACGGCCTCGTCCGACGGAGCGATGGACCGGAAGCTCCAGTGACCCGTTGTCGGGACGGGGGGGAGCGGCTTTCCCGAAGGGAAGACCGTGTCGACGTGCTCGAAGTGGACGTAGCCCATCTCCTGGAGGAGCGGACGGACCTCCTCTGGGGAAAGGCCAGCGAGGAGGTCGGTGAGGGCGAAGACGGGACCCTCCCTCTCCGAGAGAACGGCCAGGATGTCGGAGAGCAGCGTAGGGGACGGAGCGGGGGAGTCCACGAAAAGGTGGCTGACCCGCGTCCCCATGCCGGGAAACGCTTTCCAAGACACGAGAGCCACCGACGGAGAGCCCGGGACGGTCCAGAGGCCGACCTTCAACTCGCCGAACTCGCGGGCGTGGGAGAGCCAGTGACCGTAGGGGCGTAGGCTGAAGGGCAAGGACCGGGCGTAGTCCTGCTCCAGCCGGAGCGTGCGGGAGGGGTCCCGCCGCCAATCCTCCAGCACTCCACCGAGCCCCACGTTCCCCTCTGTCCCATTACGAGCGAAGCTAGTTAAGCCGTGGCCCCCTGACCGGAGAGGGCCCATGTCGAAGTCTTCCGCGGGCTTTCCGCCCCAAACCACTCCCTCCCACTTCGAGAAGAGACTTCGGGCGCTCTCCAAGGACCGGCGCTCGGGATCCGGGACCCTGGCGCGGGACGCTCTCCGCGAGGCGGAGCGCTTCCTCGCGAACTCCACGGAAGAGAACATCCGGCCAAGGATCGAGCAGATGGTCGAGGGGATCGAACGTCTGGCGCACGAACAACGGGCCATGGGTCTCCTTCAAGGCGTGGCCGAGGGAGTCAAACGGGAGTTGGCCGGACGAGGTCGGACCCTGGCGGACGAGGGACGGGCCCTAGTCGCGATCCGTTCCCTTCGAGCCGTACTGGAGCAGGGTGTGGGGTCGATGTCGGCCCGGGCCGTTCCGCTCTTCCCGGCGACGGCGGTCGCCCTGACGATGAGCGACAGTTCGGAGGTGCTCGCGGTGCTCCAAGAAGCCGGACGGAGACGACGTCTCGCCCGGGTGATCGTGCTGGAAAGCTTGCCCGGAGGCGAGGGACGCACCCTTGTGAGAAGGCTGCGGACGGGAGGGATCTCCGCTACCTGCATGCCGGACGCCCTTGCGAGTGCCGCGGTGGGACAGGCGGACCTTGCCCTGGTGGGCGCGGATACCATCTGGTCCGATGGCACGGTCCTGACGAAAGTGGGAGCCCACCCCCTTGCCCTCCTCTGTGCCTATCGCAAGGTGCCGTTCTATGTCACCGGTCTATCCCTCAAAGTCCGACCCCATCCTCTCTCCCGAGAGCCCCGGGCCCGGCGCAAAGCCCTTGACGGTGTGCTCGCCGACGGCCGGGGAACAGGATCCGACGGAAAATTGTTCGAGTTCCTGGAGCCGGACCTGATGACCGGATTCCTGAGCGAGCGCGGCTTCTCCAAGAAGCCCT
>JAKAYL010000039.1:0-3839 GCA_021809545.1 Thermoplasmata archaeon | reverse complement strand
GGATGATGCTTCCGCAAGGAGGACTGTTCGCCGTCCGCATCCTTCAGGAGCCTTCTCCAGAGAGCGAGCTTCTCCGGAGTGATGAGTCCTCGCCGATCCCGCCGGTCCCGGGGGGCCATGAGCTCGAGGGCCCGGTCCCCGTGCATGGAGACCATGTCGGTGTGCTCGAGAATGAACCGGGCAAGGCGGATGGGGTGCGCGTAGTCCGTCACCCGCAGTACGGAACCGGTGGCGAAGTCCTCTCCGCGGCAGATCCCGGCCTCCAGTTCCGGGGTGCCCTGCGCGGTAAGACACGAGCCCCGTCCCGCATTGAAGAGCCCCGAGTCCTCCAGGAGATAGGTGGCGTGCTCCGCCGCGTCCAACGCGCTCGCACCCTTCCGGAGAAGACCCGAGGTCTCGAGCACGATCCTGTGGAGCTCCTTCAGGATGGACTGATCCTTCGGGGAGACTAGCTTCCTACCTGCGCCTCCGTGGATAGCGATCGCCCAGACACTCATCGGAAGCCTCTTCAGGGTCCGGAGGGGTTTGCGTTCCCTTCTCCCCGGAGCCTGTGCGTCACGCCGCCAACATCGAACGTGACTATTTAGCTCTCCGGGAGATCGAAGGCCCGGCCGGGGAAACCTGGGCTCGGGAGCGGTCCGGCGGGCGCTATACCCGCTGGAGAAGCGTCACGGTGGACTGGCCCCCCGCGGCGCAGATGGAAACGACGCCGAAGGAGCCGCGAGCCATCGAGGTGAGCTCCTTCGCTGCCTGGCTCAGGATCCGGGCTCCTGTGGCTCCGAACGGGTGTCCCAGCGCAAGGGATCCCCCATGAGGATTCACCCGGTCCTGTGGGATCTCTCCCAGGTCGAGGTCCACCCCGGCCTTTTCCCTGCGGTAGACAGGGTCTCCTACCGCCCGCAGGTTCGCCAGGACCTGGGCGGCGAACGCTTCGTGGATCTCCCACAGGGCGACCTCGTCAGCCCGGAGATGGTGACGGGAGAGGAGGCGGGGGATCGCGCGGGCCGGGGCCATCAACATCCCCTCCTTCTCGTAATCGACCGCGGCCATCTCCCAGTCCACGAGGCGGACCTGCGGCTCGAGCCCCATTCGGGCGAGACCTTCGCGATCCCCCACCCAAAGGCCCGCGGCCCCGTCGGTGAGCGGGGAGGCGTTCCCCGCGGTCAAGGTGCCCTTTCCCGGCGGACGGTCGAAGACCGGCTTGAGCTTCGCCAGCTTCTCCAGCGAAGTATCCCGACGCGGGAAGGTGTCCTGTGCGACCCCGGCGTGGGGAAGAACGAGGTCGGAGAAGAACCCCGAGTCCTGCCCTTCGATGGCCCCACGGTGGCTCCGGAGCGCCCACTGGTCCTGTTCGGTGCGCCCCAGGCCCATCTCCTGGGCGGTGACCTCCATGTAGTCTCCCATCGAGTGGCCCGGATTCCGCCCGGACCATCCCCGGGTCGGGAGGTCGAAGTCCTCCCGGGTAAGCTGAGAGAAGGATTCCCATCCCTTCGCAGGGTCCGCGGCGAACTCCCCCAGCAACCGCTCGGTCACCCGGTACTTCACCGAGAACGCTGCGTGGCTCATGCTCTCCACCCCGCCGACGAGCGCCAAGTGCGTCCCTCCCTTTCCAACCATGCCGGCGGCCTGGAGGGCCATGACGGAACTCGTGGCGCAAGCCAATACCGAGGAGAAGGCAGGGATCGTGCGGTCAAGGTCCGCCGCCCAGAGGAGGTCCCGGGCGAGGTTGGATATCGTCGGGTCCGGGATCACCTGACCCCAGAGAAGGAGGTCCGGGCGACTCCGGCCGACCATCTCCTTCAGGACGGGAAGAGATAGTTCGACGGATGACTGGTGTACGTACGCTCCCCCAGCCTTGGCGAAGGGCGTACGGACCCCTGGGGAGAGGAATACTTCCGGCGCAGAGTGGTCTGGGTGTGTGTTCGTCATTTTTTCGACCTCACGACGGGGAGTGTCCCCTTGCGGGTCCCGAAACCCGAGGAGGGATAAAGCCCCACCCCAATTGCCTCAAGTTCCTCCCCGGTGATCTGCGTGACTCAAGCGCAGTGCACAACTCGGGTTTCGAGAGGTAGGGTCTCCGACGGAACGATCCCCTCGCGCCCGTACTTCTCATCCCCTGGTGGTACCCTTTTCGATGGTAAGCTCCCCATGCTGTGGCGGAAGCATTCCAACCCGTCGGAAGATCTCTGGAAAAGGAATCTTACTTCAGGGAGCCCTATGCGTGCCCCGCTTGCCGACGGGCGGGCGGTAGCGCACTCTGACGTTGAGGTCCCCGCCAACCACGTAGACCTCCGCGTCTTGTACCCGGCTGCGGTAAAGAACGAGGCGCCTGCCCGTCTCGGTACTGGTCTGCTGCTCCGACACAAGACCTTGGGCTTGCAGCTCGTGCAGCTTGTGGTAGATGGTGCTCTGCGGCAAGTCCAGCAATTTCACGAGCTCGCGGACGGACTTGGGTGACGAATCGGTGGAGAGGAGGATACGGCGGGCGACACCGTCCGCAAATGCGAGCAGCACCTCCTCGTCCTCAGCGGTGCATTCGCTCGAGTGCATCATATGACGGTGAACAAGCCGGACATCTTTCCATCGACCCCCATCTGGGTTTCCCCGCAGTTGGCCTCACACTTCCAATGGAATGTGCCCGTGTCGTTGAAGAACGCCGTGAAGGTCACCACGGTGGAATGAGAACCAGATCGGGGGGCTGGCGGGACCGGTATGTTGAACCCCACGTAAGGGCCATCGGTGATGGTGAACGTGTGGGATACGTCCGCCGGGTCCACTTGGCTGGTCGTGACATTCCCCCAATCCATGGTGTCGTTCACGGTCCCACAAACCTGACCGTACTCCGAAGCAACGGTGGACGAGCCGTTGTCGTGATTCTCTATCGTGAAGTGGACCAGCGTGTGGGAAGGGACGGTGAAATTGGCCGGCTGGTAGAAGTCGATGCCGGTCTGGGCATTCGTAAAGATGGACAGGTACAGGTAGTCCACCTGGTGGATCCCGGAAGGGAGGGTCTCGTCAGCGCAGACCTTGCGCGCGCTCGGAGGCGCTCCTCCACCCCAGTATCCGTCGATGGCTCCCCGCACCGCGAGCGTTGCCAGAAAGGTAACGGTCACGATCAAGAGGATGGACGGAAGGGTTAGACGGGGCGAGGACCGCCGACGTGTGTCCATGCCCCGCCCCCGGGAGAGCCACCCCCGCTTCGTCGAGCTTAGCAAACCAGTGCCCGTGTGACCTTTTCCCTCAGGGAGTCCCCCGCGGCGATGCGCTCCGGAAGGCGGAGGTAGGAGGAAAGACCGTAGGCAGTGGGCGCAAAGACGAGGAAGAGGAAGACCAGCCCGAACATGATGTCCCCGCCAATGTCCGTGTACCCGGCCGTGTCCCAGGTGGCCCCGATGGCATTGGGGAACCCGCCGAACCCGCCGAAGACCCAGATCGAGAACATGACGAGGAAGCTCCACGCGGCGGCCGGTCTCTGGAAGATCCCTAGGACCAGGAACAAGCCACCGAAGGTCTCCCCGAGGCCCGTGATGACCCCAAAGGCCAACCAGTTGGCGGTCAGCCACGCTGGGGTGTAGTACATGCCATCGACCACGCCCTGCATCTGTCCCGTGGCGATGAGATACCACTTCATCAAACCGTCGAAGAGGAACGCAGCCCCGAAGATGATCCGCATCGCGGAAATCACCTTCACGCTGTCAAATTCCCAGACTCCGTTGTTCATTCTCTCGATTGCGTTCCCCTGGTTTGCTTCAGCTGTGCCTGCCATACCAAGCTCGACCTCCCCAGGCTTCATCAAACGCCCTTTTTGAACCCGCGGCCTTTTCCAATTCCAAGCTCTT
>JAKAYL010000038.1 GCA_021809545.1 Thermoplasmata archaeon | reverse complement strand
GGCCTTCGCTTCGAGGCTGACCATCTCATCGTGGACATGCCCGAAGGGGACGGCCTCCTCGTCGGCTACGACTACAAGGAGCTCGGTGACATCATCATCGGGGGTACGAGCCTCTCCATCCAAGTCTTGGATGGCCCCTTCCGCGGGAACCGGGGCGCAGGGGCCCTCCCTTCCTATTCCCCGCGCGGTACCACCGGCCTTCATGTGAAGCAGCTCGATGGAGGTCGCATCGACATCGGAATGGTCCGCTTCTTCACACGCTACGGCATTTTCCTGGACGGCTACGACCCGGTGGACGCCCACGCGGCCTGCATTGACAATCTCATCTTCGTGAACGCGCTGACCTCGAACGGTGTCGGGCTCCGGACGATGAGCAATTCGAGTCCCCAGGGAAGTTTTTCCGGGGGGAACAAGATCTTCCTCGGGCACCTGCTCGGCAATTTCTACGGGATCCTGCTGGACGCAGATACCGATGAGGCGGGCCGGCTCACCCCCACGAACCCGACGAGCATCAACAACCATCTGTTCGCCACCGTGGAGGACTCGACCGTCCTCCGGCTCTCCCCCCCGCCCCCGGGGGCGGCGGACGTGGTGGTCAACGCCACCGCCTGCTACCTCGCGCTCAACGCGAAGGTGACCAACCTGCAAGGGAACCAAAACATCGTGATCCTACCCGGGATCGAGCACCTCCACCGGCGAGAGGGGGCGGACAACAACGTTCTCTTTGCACCCACGCTAGGGGGTGCGCGATTCTTCCAGCTACCGGAGAATCCCCTCGTCCCTGGGAAGCTCTATCGGAACACTTCCGGGGGCGTTCTGGAGATCTATGTCTCGGTGACCTTCCGTCCCTCGGCCTCCGGGCAATCGCTCTACCAGCCGATGCTGGGGAGCGAACCCGCGAACCTCGTACGGCTCCCACCGGAGGGAGGAGCCGGAGGGCAACCTTTCCCGCAGACCCGCATCCTCCGTGTGCCTTCCCAGTGGTACTTCTCGTTTGACATTCGCAATGCCGACCTCGGATTTGCCCTGGCACTCACTGGTCTGTGAAGGCCGAGTTGTCCGACTCCCGCTGACCCGGAGAACGAGGAATCACACGAGCCCGAGAAGAGAACTGGTCCCCCGCGATCTCGTGGAGGAGCTTCGACTCGATTTGAGAGATGGTCTCGGAGAGGGTGGACTTCGAGATATTCAGTACCATGGCCAGTTCCACCATCGTTATCCTCCGGGGGGCGTCCCAGAGCCCGGAGCGGAGCGCAGTGTGGAAGATTTCCTTCTGCCGTGGTGTGAGCACCATGTGTGGGGTTGGTAACTGGTTGTGCTTTATCGAAACGAGGCCGGCCTGGGGAAAGAGGTTCTTCAGTTCGTTGAAGAATTGATGAAACCTGGGAGGGTCCGTCGCCAAGAGGAGGCTGATCACCCCGGCTTGGATGTGGTACGGGAGGTGCGGAGGGGTCTCCCACTGACAAAGCAGGATCGGAAGACAGGGGCTCGGGATCTCCTGCGACAGGCGGAGGAACCCTTGCCCATCTGGGGCTATGTACCGCTCCACCTTCCGTGTGTCCGGGGAGGACTCCAAGGCGGCGGCCATCTCCTCCAGGGAACTGGGCCCTTCGACGCTTAGGTTCCGCACGAGCGTCTTCTGGCAGATCATCTCGCCAAGGATGCTGATTGTGCAGCGAGGATAACGTAGGGAGACGCGTTGAAGGCAGGAGTGGCCATCCGGCAGGGGGATACGGATCCGGCAGACTTGGTAGCCCTTTCCTGAAGCGTCGAGAGCGGTCTCCTCCCCCTTCGGTCGCGCCACGATATCCGGGCTCCCCGTACCGGGGAGGTTCTGGGAGGAACTCGCCCCTCTATTGGATGGGTGGAAGGGCTTCCACTCTGGGGTAAGCTCCGACTCTGGTGTGACTTCCTCTCCGTGGAAGATCCTCCTTTCCCCCTCCCGTTCGGTCACCCTAGAATTCGGGACCTTGTCCTCCGACCTCATCATTCACCTCTTGCAATGGGGACCTGTTCAAACCGGATCTTGTTGTTCCGGGCGCACTCCTCCGAGCGGCCAAAGAGTCCGGCGGGGTTCCCCGCGCGGACCAGGCTTTTCCCACGGCAGGCTCCCCGGCAGGAGTCGAAGATCGAGCAATTGTTGCATCCCACGGGTACGACTCCCGCAGTGGCGAGGGCCCAATACTGGAAGAGTGCGGATTCCTGAAAGACGGTGTTGAGCGACTCCCCCTCCAGCACAGAGGGTATCGCGAAGCCCCCCCGCCAGTAGTCCTCCGGGTACTGGATCGAGTCACAGGGGACGAGCCCTCCATCATGCTTGAGGGTCGCCTTGACGTAGCCGCAGAGGCAGGAGCTGCCGTACCCCTTCTCCTGGGCGAACGTCTCGTAGAAGGCGGGGAAGGGTCCCTTGCTCGTCTTCACCTGAAACCCCGTAGGAAGGTACTCCTGTCGCAACCCGTAGAGGGTCTTCATGGTCTCCTCCTCTTCGGCGTAGTCGAGCATCGAGCGGTCGAACATGCCGGAGTCCTTTGCCTCCCCAAGGTAACTCAGCACGATTCCTTTCCAACTGTAGACCCCGAGTTCGTGGAAGTGCTTGGCGAGGGCGGCCACATCCCGGAAGTTCGCTCGCGTGATGACGGAGCTCACCCCTGTCTTGACCCCTGCCTCCACGAGAATGCGCAGGTTGGCCAGCAGGAGGGGGGTATCGCTGCCCTTCCGCGTAAGAACATTCCGGGCGTCGATCACATGATCGATGCTGAGGGATACGAAGACCCCACGCTCGGCGAAGAACCGGGCCATGTCGGGGGTGATGTGGGAGCCGTTCGTCGCAAGGCCGATTTGAACCTTCCGTGAGATGCGATCCACGATCTCGAGGAGGTCCGGCCTCAGGGACACCTCCCCTCCGGTCATCTGAACGGTACCAACGCCGGCCTCGTTGATTCGGTCCGCGATTTCCAACATCTTCTCCGTGGGAAGGTCGGTGGTGAAGCGGTTGACCTTCACGTAGCAATAGCTGCAAGCAAGGTTGCACCGGTTCGTTAGGTGCCACATGAGCTTCAGGATCTTTCTCCGGCTCAGTAGTTTTTCGAGATCCCCGTTGTGGACCTCGGGCGGAGTGGGCGAAGGAAAGGGTTGGGGGGACACCACCCGCAAGACCTGTCCCCCCATAGAAACTCGAATTCGCGCCCTGGTCAATTCAGGGACCCCAAGTGTAATCGGGGCTGCTGGGGACGTTCACGTGATCCAGATTCGCCGGGTCGGGTGCCAAGTCCACGTGCAACCGTCGTAGCAGAGCCTCCAGGTTCTCGCTCGAGCCAGCCGTTGTGTCTATCACCAATACCACCTCCGAGGTCAGTATCCCCCGGGGGCTATTGGCACTTTCCTAATACTTCATGAATACGCTGTAGTCACACTTAAATGTATTTTTGCAGTATCCTATTCATGGTGGAACTGCGGACCGTCATACCCGAGGAAATCGACCGGTATCTGGATTCCCTGGTGAGCAACGGGCCGTTCAACAACAAGGCCGAACTTGTGCGGGCCGCACTCGCAGCCTACACGGCGATGGGAGCCCCAATGGCGCAGGTCTTCGACAAGGAGAACATCTTCTCCCCCGACGGCCGGATCTACCAGACGGAGTACGCCCGGGAGTCGGCCCTGCGGGCGCCTCCCTCTGTGGGAGTAGTCTATGACGGTGGGGTCGTCCTCGCCACCCGAGTCTCCTCCGGCACCTCGGTCCTCTGGTATCCCAAGCTCCTCCAAGTGAATCCCCGTGTGGCGGTGAGCATCGCCGGTGTGGTCTCCGACGGTCTTATGACCCTCCGAAAGATTCGGCAGGCGAAGCCGAAGTGCACGGATGATCTCGTAGACGATTTGACCGAATGGTTCTGGGAGAACACGGCCCACCGGGGACGCCGCCCGCTCGGTGTGTTTGTGCTGCTCGCCACCACCCTGGATGGGAACCCCCGCCTACACATCTTCGAACCCTCAGGGGCCTGCCTCGAGGGTCGCGGGATCGCGATCGGTCGTGGGTACTCCCGCATCCAAGGGGTGTTGAACACTAGCCGCCCTCCGAGGAACTCCAAGGAGGCGGAGTCCCTGGTGCTCGGGGCTCTGGGTGAGGGTGAGCGTTGGCAGAAGGAGGAAGTCCTCCATCTGAAGGTGCATTAACATGTTCCTCCCCCAAGGGACTTCTCCGTCGGGCCGGAGTCCCGTATAGCGGGAGGATATCTGGCATGCAGGCTAGGTTCCGGCAGATCCTAGACACCTTGACCCTTCCGGGGAATGCCCGGGTGGTCGCGTTCTCCGGAATATTCCTCACCAGTGGGACAGCACTTTGGTGGCCCCTCTTCGCGATCTTCCTCGCCTCTGAAGGACTCCCCCTCCTGACCATTGGGGCGGTCTTTGCGATTGGGACCGGGATCACGCTCGCAATCAGCCCCATCGGGGGGATGTTGGCCGACCGGCACACCCGCAAGCGGGTGATCCTCGCAGCGCGAGGGCTCACGACCACGGGCACCTTTACCCTTGCCTTGACGGGCATCCCCGGTCTGGGCACGCCCGCCACGATTGCGCTCTTCTACGGTCTCACGGTGGTCGGAGGGGGCATCGGGATGGGGGCCATCCGGGCGCTGCTCTTTGAGTCCGCCCCGGCCGGGAAGAGCGGGGTCTCGATGTCCTCCCCGTACGTGCTGCCTTCCCTCGTGGCGATCCCCATGCCCTTCCTTGGGTCCGTACTCAGCCAGACGGTCGGCTGGTCCCTGGTCTTCGTGCTTGCCGGGGTCTGCCAGGCCATCTCCTGGGGGATCACGGTCGCCCTTCTCCAAGAGCCGCCGAGGGGCCCCCCCCGAACTGCCGCTCCCCGGGTGGAGGGCAGGGAGCGGAAGTGGGTCCAAAGGCTCATTACCCCTGTCGGTGCGATCGTGGGAATCTACACTCTTGTAGGGTTCGGGCAGGGGCTTTACCACCCTTTCATGGCGCTCTACTTCACCCAGTACCTCGGGACTAGCGTCCAGTTCTATGGCATCCTTACCTCGATCGAGATGGCCTTGGTCGGGATTCTTGCCCTCGTCTCGGGGCGATTGGTCGACCGCCTGGGAGCCCTTTCCACGTCGGCGCTAAGTTTCGGCGGGGAGGCCGCCGCCGTGGTCCTTTTCCTTGTCGTGCGCAACCTCTTCCTGCTCGGTGCAGCCTACGAGACGTGGGGAGCGATCGATTGGTTCGACCTGACTGCCCCCTCGGTCTTCATCGGGAACTCCGTTCCGAAGGAACGACGGGCGACCGCGATCGGCACCTTCGGCACGGTCACGCAGGTCCCGGGACTCGTCGCGCCGGGGGTGGGGGGGCTCCTCTTCTCACAGTACCCGCCGCTCGTCCTTATGGTCTACGCGGGCATCGTGGCGATCGCCGCCGTGCTGGTGCTAGGAGCGCGCCGGTGGATCCCCGCTCCGGTGAAAGCGCCGTTGCCTGCTCCGGTCCCCTCTTAGGTGAAGGACCCGACCTCGGGGGGCCTGGTGTGCACCCTCTCTTCAGAGGTGTGCGTCTTCGTCCGTGGAGGACGTGGACCGTCGGGGCTTGGGGAGGCCTCGCCGCTGACGTGGGTTCATCCTGCCGCCGGAGGTTTCGGCTCCCTCCTGTTCGTCCATGCGTTTCGAGGCCGGGATGAAAGCGAGGGGCATCTCCATCGACTTCTGGCGGGGCGGGGGAGCCATGCTGCCCTCGGCGGGAAGCGTGAGGGAGATCGAGCACTTCGGACAGCTCGAGAACTGCACGATGCAGTGACGGCAGATGTAGGCGCCGCAGGTATGGGTGTAGGTCGCGGGCCCTCCGCAACCGGAGCACCGCGCTCCTGCCGGGGCCGGGGAGAGCGAGGTCGCCGTCACGGTGGGAGCGGAGGGGCTGGTCGATTCCTCCGGGGCGGGCTCGGGCGAGGACATCCCCGGCTGCATCGGGGTCGACGGATAGGCCGGCGGCTCGTAGCCAGGGTAGGCGGGCGGGGTGCCGGGTGAGGGCTGCGGTGGTTGCTGGGTGGCGGGCTGGGCGGACGGCGTGTAGACCACGGCGGGGGTCTGGACGTGGAAGTCCATGGTCATCGATTCGATGGCCTTGATGATCATGGCCTTGTAGACTCCGATCCGGAGGTTCTTGACGAGCTTGAAGGGGGTCCGCTCCTCGGGGGGAAGGGTGAGGGCCTTGCGGGCGAGGTCCTCGACGTCCCGCGAGAGCTTCATCGTCTCCGGGTGGATCGACATCATGAGGACGCTCTGGACGTAGCCCATGAGGCGCTGCACCTGGGCGAGCGAGTACTCCGGCGGGGAGAGGAAGGCGACATCGGCGAGGGAGAGGCTGCCCCGGTCCACGCTGGAAAGCCGGCGTTCCATCGCCTGGGTGATGAGGTGGTAGGACATCCCTTCGAGGTCCATGAGCTCCTTGTCGGGAAGCTTGTTCACATCGATCTCGACGACCTTCGTGACCTCCCGCATCACCGGGTCGATGAGGTCCCAGGGGACCTGGAGCGTCATGAAAAGGTCGTTCCGGGAGATGGGGCGGTTGGACTGGGCGGAGAGGACCAGCGCCTTCTTCCCGTAGAGCTCGATCTGCTGCTCCCGCACCTTCTGGGTGGCGATGTTCTTCGCCTCGACCGCGGCCTCGAGCTCGGGGTCGAGCTTCAGCGCCTGGTCGATGCACCGGAGCGCATCGTCCGGGACTCCGACATCGAGGAGAACGAGCCCGAGGGCCAGGTGGGAGTGGGGATCCTCGGGATTGAGCCGGACGGCCTCCTTGTATTCCCGGATCGCCTCGTTCGGGTGCCCGAGCTTCTCGTGCACCTTCGCGATCTTGGAGTGGGCCTCGGCGTTGTTCCGGTCGATCGAGACCGCGCGGGCGTAGGCATCCCCGGCCTCCTGCCACTTCTCCTCTTTCGACTTGAGGTCTCCGAGCCGGAGGAGGAGGGGCACGTTGGTGGAGTTCAGCTGGAGTCCCTTCAGGCAGGCGGCGACGGCGTCGGGCGGGGAACCGACTCCGCTCTCGGCCTCGGAAAGGTAGAGGTAGGCCTCCGCGGAGGGAGCGAAGGGGAGGAACTCGTTCAGGTAGGTCTTGGCCTCCCGGGCCCGGCCCAGTTCGAGGAGCGTGCGGGTCTTCCAGAGCCCGATGTCGGAAGCCCGGGGGTTCTTCTTCAGGAGCTCCTCGAAGATCTCGAGGGATTCCGAGTAATGCTCACGATCGAAGTTCATGATCCCGCGCAGCGTCAGCACCTCCGTGGCCAGTTTCTCGGTGACCTCGGAGGGGAAGGGGGGCTCACCGAATTCCTCCAGCGTCTTGAGGGCATCCTCGGAACGGTCGTTGTCCCCGTAGGCCTGGGCCCGCCGGGCGAGGGCCTCGAACTTGAGCTTGGGGTCGGCCTTCACCGCCTCGTCGTAGGCGGCGAGCGCGTCATCGAGCTTCCCGAGCTCGCTGGCGAGGTCCCCCTGCATGAGGTAGAGCTTGGGCACGTCCGCCTTCTTGGGGGTGGTGGCGATGAGGGACTTGATCGCATCGAAGGCTTCGTCCCTCTCCCCCCGGGCCAGGTGGATCCGGTGCTTCTCCTCCCACGCGTTCGCATCGTTGGGGCTCAGGGTGAGGATCGCCTTGAGGGAGTAGAGGATCTCGTCGTCATTGTGGAGGAACTTGTAGGCCTCCATGCGCAGGATCCAGACCCGGGCGTTGGAGGGCTCCCGGCGCAGGAGACTGTCGATCTCGCGGATGGCCTCGGGGATCCGCCCTGTGAGGATGAGGGTCTCGATGAAGGACATCATGGCGAGCTGGTTCTTCGGGTCGAGGGCGAGACCCTGCTGGTAATAGCCGAGGGAATCCTGGTAGGCTCCCGCCTCCTTCAGGGCATCGGCGAGCTCGAAGTAGGCGGTCGCGTCCTTGTCCTGGAGGGCCAGCGCGGCCTTGAGTTGGGCGAGCCCCTCTTCCTTCCGGCCGACCTGCGTGAGCAACCTTCCGTACCGGCGCAGGAAGAGCGGGTTCCGCGGCTCCCGCTGGATCAGGATCTCGAGGTAATGGACCGCCCGGGCGTTCTCGTTGAGGGCCCGCAGGACCTCCGCCATCCCCCAGAGGAGGTCGACGTCCTCGTTGCCCGACTCCACGGCCTTCTGGTAGCACTCGAGGGCCTCCGAGTTCCGGGTGAGCTCGCGCAGCACGTGCCCGCGCTCCTTGAGGATGTCCCCGCGGTGCTCGTTCCCTGCGATGGCAAGGAAGGTGCTGTAGGACTCCTCCGCCTTGTCGAGCTTGCGGATGAGCCGGAACACCTTGGCCATGCCGAGCAGGCAATCGGAGTGGAGCTCGGGAGATAGGCTGGCCCGTTCGAAGCTGCGGAGGGTCTCCTTGGCCCATTGGTCCCGCTGTTCGGACTCGGCCGGGGCATGCTCGGCCCAGTACTGGTACATACGTGCCCGTTCCATCGCGACGTCGTACGCCGTCGGGTCCTCCTCGAAGATCCGGTCGATGATCGGCGGGACGTCCCGGTGCATTCCGAGCGAGGCGAGGCACGTCTTCTTGCGCTTGAGATAGGCTACGGAATTCGGATAGGCCGCGAGGAGTAGGTCGGAGATCCGGAGGGCCTCCCGCCACTGCCCGAGGTCGGCGAAGGCGTCCCCCAGCCACTCCATCGTGTTCGAGTCGTTGGGTTCCTTCGCAAGGATGGCGTTCGCGAAGCTCACCACCCGGTCGTGCAGGTGGTGCTTGCGGGCGAGCTCCAGCCCCTTACGGATGTACCGGGTCTCGTCCGGGTGGTAGTGGGCGATCTCAAAATAGGTGGCGAGGGCCTTCTCGATGTCCCCCTCGTCGGTGAAGAGCTGGGCGAGGGCCGCCTCCGCCTCCAGGTTGTGGGGAGAGAGGGTGAGCCATGCGTCGTAGACCCGGAGGCTGAGCTCGCGGTCCCCCCGGGCGACCGCGACGGCGCGCAGGGCCTGGATGTTCGCAAGGTTCCTGGGGTCGAGCTCGAGCATCCGCATCCGGATGGAGACCACGAGGTCCTGGTCCAACTGCTTGGACTCCAACGCCTCGGCCACTTCCTGGAGCACGCCCGCGGTCGTCTCGACCCGGCGATTGAGGAGGCTCCGGTAGAGTTCGAAGGCCTCCTTGTAGCGTTCCATCTCCCGGAGGATCCGGGCCTTGGAGAAGAGGTAGGTCGGGTTGTCCGGTTGGCCCTGGAGGGACATGTCCACCGCCTTGAGCGCCTCGTCGTAGCGCCCCGCGTTCACGAGGAGGTTGGCGAGGGTGAAGTTGAGGGTGGGGTCCTTCGGGTTCGTGGCGATCAGCTGCTTGCAGGTGTTGATCGCCTCTCCTGTGCCCCCCATCCGGATGGAGATGGCGAGCTTCACTTGGAGCGCCTTCGGGTTCCCGGCCTGGATCTTGAGCGCCCGGTCCACGTACTGCGTGCTCGTGACGTCTAGGTGCTGGGCTTGGAGGTAGCAGTCGATCGCCTCTTGGGTCATGCCGAGGACCTTCAGGGCGTCCCCCTTGCTGGCCCAGAGGGTCTTGTCCTGCGGAGAAAGGCTCAGGGCGTGGTCGAGGAGCTGCAACGCCACCTCGACGTCCCGGTTCATCGCCACCAGGAAGACGGCCTTGTGGTGGAGCGCCGGCACGTAGGTAGGGAGGATCGCGAGCGCCATGTCCGAAGTGGAGAGCGCGAGCGCCTCCTGCGAGTGTTTGTAGAGGTTCATCGAGATGTGGTCGAGGGCCTCGACAGCCTCCTGGGGGGTCTTCCGGAGTTCCAGGTACCCGTTCTGGGCCACCCGGACAGCGTCCACGAGGAGGGCGACCTCCTTCTCGTATTCCCCGACCTTGTTGGCCTGGTCCGCCTGGGCGATGAGTTGGATCACCTGGGCAAGTACAGGTGGCATCGTTTGCCCGGGACCATATTGAGTACTCATACAGGAAGACTCGCGCTCGTGACAGTATGTATCTCCTTATATGCCTTATCGTGGAGGGGCGCCACACGCGCACGAAGGAGCGTCCCGGCGCAATCCTTATCCCTCCCCAATAGCCTCCCGAGCCGAGGTTCCGTGGAAGCTGTTTCTGCCCACTTCCCCAAGGCCCCTCCGGTCGATTTCGCATGAAGGTCAAGTATATCTACGATCCGATCCACGGCCCCATCTCCCTTCAGGGGGTGCTCCTCGATCTCATCGGTCACCCCCTCGTCCAGCGGCTCTGGGGGATCCGACAGACCGGGATGGCCCATCTGGTCTTCCCCGGCTCCTCCCACACCCGCCTCGAGCACTCGTTGGGAGCCCTCTGGGTCGTCCGGGAGATGTCCGAATGTCTGGACCTGGAGGAAGGAGAGGCGGAGCGGGTCCAGGTCGCCGCGTTGCTCCACGACATCGGGCACACCCCCTTCTCCCACAGCCTGGAGCCTTCCCTGGTGGAAGCGGCGGGAACGAATCACGAGGCCCGGACGGTCCAACTCATCACCGGCGACATCCCGGAGGAAATGGTGCCGTTCGGGCAAGGGATCCCCGGCTATGCTCCCGGTCCCCTGAGGGAGCTGCTGGCCCGACACGGGATGAACGCCCGGGATATCGCCGCCCTGCTCTCCCTCGGCCCTGAGCGCGCCCGGAAACCCTACCTTTCCGAGATCCTCCACGGGACGATCGATGCGGACCGCTTGGATTACCTGATCCGGGACGCCCATTACACCGGGGTCGCCCACGGCGTGATCGATGCCAGCCGCCTTCTCGCCACGATGCAGGTCCGCCGTGCCCACATCGCCTTCGCCGAGAAGGGAAGGGCCGCGGTGGAGGGTTTCCTGCTTGGTCGGGGGCTCATGTATTCTTCCGTCTATTGCAACAAGACGGTGCGCATCGCCGAGGGGATGCTCCAGTCCGCCGTCGAGAGGTCCCCGGGTTTCCCCGGGACGGGCCGGGCATTGCTCTCCTTCACCGACGGTCAGCTCCTCGCAGCCCTCGAAGGAGGTGGGGGCCGGTCCGCCGAGATGGCCCGCCGGCTCCAGGCCCGGCAGCTCTACAAGAGCGGTTTCGTGATCCAAGGGGCCGTCCGTCGGGAGATCGCCCGACTGCACCGCCGCCCCGCGGACCGGCGGGTCCTCGAGGACGACTTCGCCACCCAGCTCGGAGGACGCCCGGGCGACGTTCTTCTCGATCTTCCGATGCCCCTCCAACTCCCCGGCGAGGATCTCCGGATCGTCGACGAGGAGGGAAACGAGCGTTTCCTGCTCGCCAACGACGAGGTCCTCTCCCACCTCGTCCAGCGTTCTCCCATCCCCTGGCAGCTCGCCGTCTATTGCCTCCCGCGGCTCCGTACCACTGTCCAGCGACGCGGGCCCGCGCTCCTCGACCGGCTCCTGTAGGCCCCGCTTTCAGAGTGCGCTTAAGTAGAGGGACACGCTTCGATCCTCACCGATGGCCGCTTCGCACCCCTCGAAGGAAATCTCGTCGGCGGTATCGTTGGTCACGGGCGGTGCCCGAGGGATCGGCGAAGCCGTGGTCCGGAGTATCGCTTCGCAGCGGGCCCCGGTCGTCTTCTCCTACCGGGACTCGGAGTCCGCGGCCCGCAAGCTCGTCGAGGAACTTTCCGGGAGCGGAGCGGAGGTCCTGGCTCTCCGGTGCGATCAGCGCCAACCCGAGGACGTTCGAAAGCTGGTCACCGGGGCCCACGCCTGGAAGGGCCGTCTGGACCATGTCGTGGCGAATGCGGGGATCTACGAGTACGGCGACGGGACGCTCGATCCTCCGGAGCTCTTCGATCGGGTCATGGAGACCAATCTGCGCGGGACCTATCTTCTCGCCCAGGAATCGTTCCCGCATCTGAAGCGGTCGCCTGTGGCTTCGATGGTGTTGATCTCCTCCATCCTCGCCCGCAAGAACCAGGTGGGGGGTATCTCCTACCAGGTCTCGAAGTCCGGGATCTCCCGCCTGGGAGAGTTGCTCGCCCTCGCGTTCGCCCCCCGGGTACGCGTCAACGTTGTCGCCCCGGGATTCATCCGGACCGACATGAACCGGGACGCTCACACCGACCCGGAATTCGCGAAGATCGTTGCGACCGTCACCCCGCAGGAACGCTGGGGCGAGCCGTCCGACGTGGCCCCCGTGGTCTCCTTCTTCCTGGGACCGGAATCCTCCTGGATCACCGGGGCCACCCTCGGGGTCGACGGCGGTCTCTCGATCGCGAGCCCGCTGCGTCGGCGTCGGAAGGGGCCCCGGACACCCCCTCCAGGGAGCGCCGCCCCTGGGGCCGTGGCCCTGGTGACCGGCAGTTCGAAGGGGATCGGGCGGGCCATCGCACTGGAACTGGCCGCGGCCGGGCACTCCCTCGTGCTCCACTCCCGCAAGGATCGGGCAGGAGCGGAAGCCACGGCGGACGAGGTACGGCGTCTCGGTCAGGAAGCCGTGGTATTCCTTGCCGACCTCACCCGGGAGGCCGACGTGCAGCAACTTGCCTCCTCTGCCCGGACCTGGAAGGGCCGGATCGACACCGTTGTTTCGAGCGCAGGGGAAGGGGAAGGCACCTCCTTTGCCGAGATGTCGCGCGAAGAGGTGCGCCGGATGCTGGACCTGCATGCGCTGAGCGCCGTCACCCTGGCACGGGAACTCGCTCCCGCGCTCGCCGAACGCCACGGAAGCCTTCTCCTGAACGCCTCGGTGGCGGGGAGCGAGCCCTCTCCGGCGATGGTCTCCTACAGTCTCGCGAAATCCGCGGCCCTCTTCCTCACCCGGGTCATGGCGCAGGAGTACGCTCCGGAGATCCGGGTGAACGCTGTCGCCCCGGGATGGGTCGACACCGCTCTCATCTCCTGGATGTCAGCGGAGCAACGAGAGCGCTGGGGACGGGAGATCCCGCTCCGGCGGATCGGACAGCCCCTGGATGTGGCGCAGGCCGTGCGCTTCCTCGCGAGCGAACGGGCCCGCTTCGTGACGGGCCAGGTCCTGACCCTTGACGGGGGGATGACGCTCAAGTGGGCGCTCTCCGGGGACTCGGGGGAGTAGGTCCCCCCCTTTCCCCGGGGAAACTTCCACTTATATGCCCCGGGCTCCTCTCGGGACCGCGCAAATGATTCAGCCCAAGGATAGCTTCTCTTCCCTGGACATCCTCGCCCTGGCCGACGAGCTCCGAGCGGTGGGGAAGGCCTGGTTCGACAAGGCTTACGACCTGCCCCAAGGAGGATTCCTCTTCACCCTCCGCACCGAGGCGCAGGGCAAACGATGGCTGAAGGTCCTCCCCGGCCGCTGCCTGGCGCTCCTGGCCCAGGAAGTCCCCCATTTTCCCGAGCCCGGTCCCTTCGTCCAGTCCGTCCGCAAGCTCCTTTCCGGCCTTCCGCTGGCCCAGGTCGAGCAGCCCGGAGGCGAGCGCTATCTCGAGCTCGCCTTCTCGCGATCCTTGGAGGAGAGCCCGCGCCTCCTCGTGCTGGAGCTCTTCGGGGAGGGGAACGCACTGGTGGTTCGTGAGGGAGTCCTCGCCGCCGTGGCGCATTCCCGGATCTGGGCCCACCGTGCGGTCCGTCCCGGGGAAAAGTATGCCCGCCCACCGGAGCGAAAGAATCCCCTGAAGCTCACCGCGGCGGACGTGCTGCCGATCCTCCTCCGTTCGAAGACCAGCGTCGTGACGACGTTGGCGGCCCGCCTCTCTCTGGGGGGCTCGGTCGCGGAGGAAGTGGTGGCGCGCATCGGGGCGGACCCGATCTTGCCCGCCTCGCTTGCCACCGAGGCCATGGCGACCGCGGTGGTCAATGCCCTCTCCCAGATGGTCTTCGAGATAGGCACCGGTCCCCGGGGATACCTGTACCGGGAGGGGGATATGTTGGTGGACGTCACCCCGTATTCCTCCGTCCGGCTCAACGCTCGCCCGGGAGTGACCTCCGAGGTCCTCCCGACCTTCTCGGAAGGCGTGGAGCGCCACTTTTCCGCGCTCTCCCCCGTCCGCACGGTCTCGGAGGTGGCGGAGGACAAGGAGCGAGAACGGCTGGAGCGCCTCAAGGCCCAGCAGCTCTCGGGGATCGCCGCTCTCGAGACCATGGCGAAGGAGCTGAAGGAGACCGCGGATTCCATCCTCTCCAATTACGCCGAGGTGGAGGAGAAGGTGCGGGTCCTGCTCGACAAGATCCCCGACACGCCCGAGGTCGAGATCGAGGTCAAGGGCCGGAAGGTCAAGATGGCGGCGAAGAAGGTCCCCCGGCAGAGCGCGCAGCAGTTCTACGACGAGGCGAAGCGCCAGACCCCCCGGCTCGAGGGGGCCAAGCGGGCCCTCCAGGATACGGAGGCCGCCCTGACCGTGCTCGCCAAGAAGGGGGCTGCGGCGACCCAGGCCCCTACGAAGGGTGGGCGCCCCGCGCGGAAGAAGCATTTCTGGTTCGAGAAGGCCCCCCGCTGGTTCCTCTCCTCCAGCGGGGTTCCCATCGTGGGGGGCAAGGACGCGCGGACCAACGACTGGGTGGTGAAACGGTACCTCAAGGAGGGCGACCGGTACATCCACGCCGATGTCCACGGGGCCCCGAGCGTGATTGTCAAGGTGGGGGAAGGACCCGCTCCCTCCGAGCCCGCGCTCGAGCAGGCGGGGGCGTGGTCCGTCTCCTATTCCAAGGCCTGGCGGGCCGCCCACGCCTCCGCGGACGCGTACTGGGTACTCGGGGATCAGGTTTCGAAGGCGGGCAAGAGCGGCGAGTACGTGCCCGTCGGTTCCTGGGTCATCCACGGCACGAAGCACTTCCTGCGGGACCTGCCGGTGGCCCTCGCCATCGGGGAGGCCACCTACGAGGGGGAGACCCTGCTCTTCGCCGCCCCACCCTCCGCGTTCGAGCGGGAAGGGGCCCGGGTCCTCTGGCGCCTTTCCCCCGGGGATGAGAAGGAGCGCCGCACCGTGGAACGGACGCTCTCGAAAGAGCTCGGCGTCTCGATCGAGACGGTTCAGTCGATGCTACCCGGCGGCGGGGTCCGGGCCGAACGGGCGTAGACCCGGACGACCTTCGCGGCCGGAGCCTCGTAGCCCTCCTCGGTCTGGGTCCACATTCCGACCCGGAGCCCGTAGATGATGAGGGGTCGTCCCGCGACGGCCAGCCGGGCGCCGACCCGCAGCACGACCTCAGGGTCCATCTCGACCGTGAGGGGGATGGTCTGCGCCCCTGAGCTCAGGCTGATCTTGACCCGGGCCTTTCCCTCCACCGTGGCCCACAGCGTGCGGATCCGGGAGGCGAGGGCGGAATGGGGCGTGGTATCCTGCTGGGTCTCGATGCGGCTCACCCGGGCGGTGCCTCCCTCGATCTCCAGTACCTCCCCGATCACGAACCGGTGCTCGGGCGGGAAGGACATCGACTGGCGGCGGGAGTTGGGCCCCTGGGAAAGGACGACCCGGATCGGGATCGTCCGGGTCCGTACCTCGAACGGGTGGGAGTGCTTGCAGGCCGAGCACCGGGCGATCCCCGAGAGGAGGGCCCCGGCCCGGTAGGCGGTGACATGGAGGACCCGGTGCTCGGACGTCGCCCCGCACGCCGGGCATTCGAGGGGCAGGGCATGGACGGGAGAGGACGGGTGGGTCATAGGACACCCATCTCCGTGAGCTTCTCGGGAAGGTACTTGTCCGTGACGTAGTTCAGCCCGTACTTCGCGAGGGACTGCTGCTCCGCTTTCCGTCCTTTTTCTAACATGAGGGTGATCTCTGATTTCCAGAACTGGTCGTTGAAGCGTGGATCGGTGAGTTCGGCGTTGAGGGCGCGGATGTCCTTGTCGTTCAAGGAGTCGCTCGGCAGCTCGTAGTTCACGATGTCCGAGGGGGTGACCCCGAGGAACTGCGCCGACGGCGTCGCGAGGTAGGAGGAGAGGTGGGCCGTCTTGATGGCGCCGTAGGCGACGGAGGCGTAGATCCGGAAGGACCAGGGGTCTCCGTCGGTGAAGACGACCACCGGGAGCTTGAGCTCCTCGTTGAGCCGCTTGATGAAGCGCCGGGTGGAACGGGCCGGCTGCCCCTTGAGGTGCACGAGGAGCGCATCGTGCTTCTCGTCGAAGCCGTTCTCAGCGAGCCGGTCCATCATGCCTCCGCACTCGATGGCCACGATGAACTTGGCCCCGGTGGACTTCAGGGTGATCTTCTCCTTCTCGACGTTGTTGGGGAGCTGGTAGCCGCCGTCGCCCACGTCGTCGCGGCAATTGATCGTCTTGCGGATCCCCTTCCGGTTGAGCTCCTCGAGGGTCAGGTCTCCGATCAGGGAGGCCCCGTTCTCCTCCGGGTGGAGGCGGAAGTCCTCCCGGAGCTTCTCGGTGAGGACCTCGAGGTCCTCGACGAGGAGGTTGGACTCGTCCTCGCTGTGGAACTTCGCCTCCTCCCACTGCTCCGAGATGTAGTAGAGCTCCCGGAGCGTCGAGGTCTTCTGGTCCCGGGCCATCTCCCGGATGAAATCCACGATCCAGAAGGTCCGCAGGAGCATCATCGCCCCGTCCATCTTGCGGGCCGAGCGGGTGCCGGAGAGGTCTCCCAGCTTCCAGACCCCTTCCCGGAGATTGAACTGGATGTTCTGCTTCGTCCGTAGGGGAAGGCGCATCCAGGGGACTTCCCCCCGGTCCAGTTCGTCGTAGACCTTGGCCGCGAGGGAGAGGGTCTGCCGGAGGGCTTCCTCCTCCTTCCCTTGCCGGGACTCACTCTTCGTCGCCGATTCCTGCGCTCTTTTCCGCGGCATCGTAATCCACCTCCTCGGTCTCCACATCGGCGACGGGCGTCTTCGCTTCCTCTACGAGCTCCTTGGGGAGTTGCACATCCCAGTCCCCGGGCAACGGGTCCGCCCCCAGAAGGTGCGCCTCGTCCACGCCCGCGAGATAGGTCCCGGCATCTTCCGCGTCGAGCGAGACCCCCTTCGGCCAAGTGAGATGGATCTCCTGATGCTCGCTCGTGCCGAGGTGGAAGGTCTCCCACGAGACCCTTCCGAGCTCTCGGTTCACGTTGTCCGGAGAGGGACGGGCCGAGAACCCTTCCGCGAGCGCCTCCGACGGGAGCTCGAGGAAGAGCTTCACGCTCTTCTCGACGGCGGTGAAGTTGGTGAGGAGAAGGCCGTCCAGGGCCCCTTCCTTCGCCGCGACCGGCTCCACGGCGACCACCCCCATGATCTTCGTGATGACGGGCGTGAGGTCAGGGACCGGCTTGCCGACGAGGGTGGACGTGCGCTCGGCGAGCTTCGGGAGGATCTTCCGCACGATGGCGAACTTCTCGAGCGCCTGGGAACGACGCACCCGGCGCGAGATGTGGAGCGAGAGCGTGCGGGCCGCGGCCTGGAT
>JAKAYL010000037.1 GCA_021809545.1 Thermoplasmata archaeon | reverse complement strand
CTCGGACTCCCCGAAGCCCTAAATATCGGGGCCGCTACTTCCGGGTCAGATGTTCTGCCCATCCTGCAAGAAACTGATGCGCCCCAATGCGAGCAAAGGGGTCTGGATCTGTCCCAAGTGCAACACCACCGTCAAGATGGGTAACGCCAAGATCGTGGAGCACGAACAGGCCGCCGGAAAGGACGTGGCCGTGGTGGAGCAGAAGGTGGCGACCCTTCCCACGACCCAAGAGGAGTGCCCCAAATGCGGTCACAACGAGGCGTACTGGGTGCTGCGGCAGACCCGCGGAGCGGACGAGCCGGAGACCCGGATCCTCCAATGCACGAAGTGCGGTCACAAGTGGAGGGAGTACCAGTGAGCGAGCCGCTCCTTCCGATAGCGGAGGCTGGGTCGAAGGACACGGTAGGGAAGCAGTGCCGTATCCGGGGCTGGGTCTACCGCACCCGGAGCTCCGGCGGGCTCGCGTTTGTGGTGGTCCGGGACGCCAGCGGGATCATCCAGGTGACCGCCCGCAAACAGGTCCTGGGAGACGAGGCCTATGCCAAGTTCTCCTCCGCGCTCATCGAGAGCTCCGTCGAGGTCACAGGGGAGGTGGCGGAAGACCGCCGGGCCCCCGGCGGATACGAGCTCCGTGCCACCACGGCCCTGGTGCACGCCCCCGCAGAGCCCTTCCCGATCTTCAGCGGCCAGACGGACGAGTTCCTGCTCGACAAGCGTCATCTCTCGATCCGGTCGAGCGAGATCGTGGCCACGCTCAAGGTGAAGGCGGAGATCCTCCACTCGGCGAGGGCGTATCTCGACGAGCACAAGTATCTCGAGATGACCCCGCCCATCCTGACCGGGAATGCAGCGGAGGGCGGCTCCGAGGCCTTCACCTTCGAGTATTTTGGCCGCGAGGCCTATCTCTCGCAGACCGCCCAACTCTACCTGGAGGCGCTCATCTACCCCCTCGAGCGGGTCTACTCCATCACCCCATCCTTCCGGGCGGAGAAGTCGAGGACGAACCGTCACCTCACCGAGTACACCCATCTTGAGGTGGAGAGCGCGTGGACAGGGCTCAAGGAGAACTTGGAGTTGCAGGAGGGCTTGATCGCCCACATCTGCCACGAGGTCGCGACCCGACGCCCCCGAGAACTTGAGGCGCTGGGCCGTAAACCCGAGGAGATGCTCGCCATCACGGCTCCCTTCGAGAGGATCCGCTACGAGGAGGCGCTGGAACGCCTGAAGACCCTGGGGCATCCGCTGGAGTTCGGCCAGGACCTCGGGACGAACGAGGAGCGGGCGCTCACGGCCGAGCGGAAGCAGCCGCTCTTCGTCACGAACTACCCGGCGGAGATCAAAGCCTTCTACATGCTGCGCAACGCGGGCGACAGCCGCCTAGTGGACGGCAACGACATGCTGGCGCCAGAAGGTTACGGGGAGATCATCGGGGCCTCCTGCCGTGAGACAGATATCGAGGTGCTCAAGGCCCGTCTGGAGAAGCAGGGAGCCAAGATGGAGAACTACGACTGGTACCTGGATCTCCGGCGGTACGGGAGCGTGCCCCATTCCGGCTTCGGCCTCGGGGTCGAACGGGTCGTCCGTTGGATCTGCAAGCGCGAGCACATTCGGGATACGACCCCCTTCCCCCGGACACCTTCCCGGGTCACTCCCTAAAGGACCGCATTGTCCAGCGGGTGGGCACGGGCCCTCCCTTAGGATCGGGGGAAAGTTCCGCTCCTTTCGAAGTAGGGAGACGTTTCGCCGGACCGGGCGAAGTACGGGGATTCGGTATCCTCATCGGTCTCCGGTTCGGTGTTCCTCCTTCTCAGGGCGAGCAGGATCGCTCCCACCACGGTCACGCCCACGATGAGGAACAGGATGATCCACGTGAACATCGTCTGTCCCAGAAGGAAAAGGGGAGGAGGTGGGCTCGAGGTGTTCGGCAAGACCGTCAGTTCGAAGACGGCCTCGCTCGCATGCCCATGGACATCGGTCACCGTCAGGGTCAGGTTGTAGGTCCCCGCCGTAGTGGGAGCGCAGGTGAACGTGGGTGAGTTGTTCTGCAAGCAGCCTGGGGGAAGCCCTCCGTAGGAGTAGCGGTAGGGGCTCACTCCTCCCGACACCTCCGCCAGCACCGTGACCGAGACGTTGACCTCCACGGGATTGGGGGTGGCAGAGAACAAGGCGATCTCGGGAATGGCGAAGACCGTCAGACGGGAGGAGGCGTTGACGGAGTGACCGAGGCTGTCGTTCACGACAACGTTCACAGTGTACGACCCGGGAGCGAGCGGGGTGCAGTCCATCTCAGCGAGGTCGGAGGTCGCACACCCCGCCGGCAACCCCAGGTAGACGTAGTCGAGGGGCGGGATCCCCCCGTCCACGGTCACATTCAGGTCCGTGGCGTGCCCGACGGGAACGAACGACGGTGCGATGAGGAAGGAAGAGATGATGGGGAAGGAGGTGACCGTCAGGTTGGCGCTCGAGGAGCCCATGTGCCCTAAGGAGTCGTTCACGGTGACCCGGAGGAGGTAGGAGCCCAGCTGGGTGGGGTGGCAGGACAGCGAAGCGTTCTCCGAAGAAGAACACCCCGGAGGCAAACCCGAATAGGAGAATGCATAGGGGGCGATCCCTCCGGTCACCTGGACCGCGACTTGGACGGAGCTTCCCACCGATACCGGATCCGGCGTGTCGATGAAGGAAAGGATGGTGAGCGGGTAGTACGAAGTGAGGTTCGCCGTTGCATTCGCCGTGTCTCCGAGGGAATCGTTCACAAAGACCCGCACCGGGTAGACACCGGAACCCGTCGGCCGGCACACCAGCGAGGAGGAGTTCGCAGAGAGGCAGCCTGGGGGAACTCCGGTGAATGCAAAGCTCAGTGGGCCCGTGCCACCGGTAGCGGACACGTTGAGGTACGCTGAGGAGTTGACCTCCACGAAGGAAGGGGAGATGACGAAAGAGGACACACTGGGGACCGAGCCCACCAGCAACTGGGCCGTGGCACTGGCGGAGTTTCCCGCGGTGTCATTCGCGTAGACCCGGAGCGTGAAGGATCCCGCCACCGTCGGGGTGCACGGTAGGCTCGAAACATCGGAGGACACACACCCCTGGGGCAAGCCCGTGTATTCGAGTCTCAGGGTGCCGAAACCCCCTCGGGAGGTGGTATTGAGGTAGGTGGAGTGTCCCAGGGGGATGGCCGCGGGAGAGGCCAAAAAGCGATCGATGGAGGGCAGGAAATACGCGGTGAGGTTCGTCGTGGCTGTGACGGACCTGGCCTGGGAATCGTTGACGTAGACCTGGACATGATAGGCTCCGCCGGAGGAAGGGGAGCAACGGAGGAAAGGGGTGTCGAGCGACGAGCAGCCCGACGGTAGCCCCGAGTAGGCGAAACTCAGGTTCCCGTTGTTGTCGGTGGCCGAGACGTTCAGATAGGAGGTATGCCCGACAGGTACGACTGAGGGAGTGGCCACGAACGAGGAGACCCGGGGACCGGAGGGCCGGATAGAAAGAACGATGCTTCCGGCCGCCGAGCCCGAACCGGAAGCGCTCGCGATGGCGAAAAGGGTATCGTTCGTGGGAAGGTCCACAGTGGGTGCGGTCAAGTTGCTCAGGGCCGTGCCCGAGCCCCCGGCAAGAGAGGTCGAAGGAAAGAACGTATCTCCCAGGGAGTCCGAGAAACTCACGCTGGCGTTCGGGACCGGGGTCCCGTTGAGGGTCACGGTCGCAAGGATTGTCACCAACTCTCCCGAAAAGACCCACGAGGAGGGAGAAGTTGAAAGCACGACCTCAAGGGAGGTAGAGGAGGTCACTGCCGATGGTAAATCGAGGGGTGTGCCTTCCGTCGACGGCCGGGTCGGAAGGGCAACTCCCGCGACCTCTCCGGAGACGGCAAGGGAGACCGCGCCCACCACCCCGGTGGAACCCAGACGTTGGTCGGGTTCCGGGAGCCCCGATAGAGGAGCGAGCAGGGGATCCTGAGGCAAAACCAAAAGCAGCACGAGAAGGAAAAGGTCCACCTGCTGAAGAAGGGAATGGTGATGGACAATGAACCAAGGTTTCATTCAACCACCAATATGTTTACTCTTAGAAGGAAGCATAAACCTTGTCATTGCTTCAGATACGCCAATTGACGGTTGGCAAACCGTGTAATCCAAGCCCGATAGTTTCGTGTTTTCGAATTTACCACTTCGCGTGCGAACTTTCTGAGAAGGAATTCCTCCCCCGACCCTAGGCCCGTCGCTTTGCCGGGCTTGTTGGTTTGAGAGGGAACTCGACCATCCGACGGGCACTTGGGAATCCCCAGCACCCCGTCGGAACTTCCACGCCGTGCTCCGACGGAAAAACGGTACGCTAGTTTTATTGCCTAGCATTGCTATCTCCCTCGCGGCAACCAAGATGAGTGGACAGGGCAAGGCTGAGGGAGAGCAGTCATCTCTCCCGCAGAAGAAGGAGCCTGCCTCGATAGATAAGAGCGCCAGTCCGTCGGGGGCTCAATCCCCGCCCCTGACGATCATCGTCTCTCAGGCGACCCACAGCGACATCCCGGACATTTGCGCGCTGTACAAGAAGGTCTGGGACGAGCACAAGGGCAAGATCCCCGCAGAGTTCGAGAAGACCTGGCAACCGTCACCGCTCGAGTTCACGAGCCAAATGGAAGGCGTGACGTTCTTCGCTGCTCGCAAGGACAAGAAGCTCATCGGGATCCTAGGCTGCGCGATGGCCGATGGTTCGGCGCGTCTTGTCCACATCGCCGTTGAGCCGGAACACCGCAAGCTGGGAGTCGGGGGGGCGCTCGTCGCCTCCGGGATCGAGTGGGCGAAGAAATCGAACGCCTCGTCGATCTGGACGGAACCGCTCACCCGGTTCACGCACGCCATCCAACTCTTCAAGAAACTGGGCTTCCAGGAGGCGGGGATCTTCCACCGCCATCTCTGGAAGGAAGACGTCCAGATCTTGGAAATCGTCTTCTAGTCCTCCATGGCTACGACCAAGAAAGCGGCCCTCCAGGGCCGGGACGGCGGAGCGCTAGCCGCTGCGCAGAAGCGATGGGAGAACGACACCGTCCTTCCCGCACTGGAGAAATGGCCGGAGAGGAAGCAGAAGTTCGAGAATCTCTCCTGGATCGATTCCGGGCGACTCTACACGCCCGTCAGTTCTCGGCGGGACGCATCCCAGGTGGGATTTCCAGGGCAGTACCCCTACACCCGGGGGATCCACCCCACGATGTATCAGGGCAGGATCTGGTCGATGCGTATGTTCTCCGGCTTCGGAACACCGGAGGACACGAACCGGCGGTTCCACTACCTCCTGAAGCACGGGGAAAGCGGGCTCTCGATCGCCTTCGACGACCCCACGCTCTATGGGCTGGACGTGGACGATCCACAAACCTTGGGTGAGGTCGGGAAATGCGGGGTGAACGTCTCTTCGCTGCCGGACATGGAACGGCTTCTCCGGGGCATCCCGCTCGACCAGATCACCAGTTCGATGACGATCAACGCGCCCGCCTCGATGATCTGGGGGATGTACATCCTCACGGCGGAGAAGCAGGGGATCCCCTGTGACCGGCTCGGGGGAACCACCCAGAACGACATCCTGAAGGAGTACATCGCCCAGAAGGAGTTCATCTTCCCGCCGAAGGAGGCGCTGCGGCTCGTCACGGACACGATCGAGTTCGCCACGCGCAAGATGCCGCGCTGGAACCCGATCTCTGTATCGGGCTACCACATCCGGGAAGCAGGCTCCACCGCAGTCCAGGAGCTGGCCTTCACGCTGGCGGACGGGTTCACCTACGTGGAGGAAGCGCTGAAGCGGGGGCTCGACCCGGACGAGTTCCTCCCGAGGATCTCCTTCTTCTTCAACGCCCACAACGATTTCTTCGAGGAACTTGCGAAATTCCGTGCCGCGCGCCGCATTTGGGCCCACCGGACGAGAGAGGTCTACGGGGCGAAGAAGGAACGCTCCTGGTGGATGCGGTTCCACACGCAGACCGCGGGATGCTCGTGCACGGCCCAGCAGCCCGAGGTCAACATCGTCCGCACCACGCTCCAGGCCCTCTCCGCGGTGCTCGGAGGCACGCAGTCGCTGCACACCAACTCCTACGACGAGGCGCTGCAACTGCCCAGCGAGAGTGCGGCACGCATCGCGCTCCGCACGCAGCAGATCATCGCCGAAGAGACCGGAGTCACCGACACCATCGATCCCTTGGGCGGATCCTACTACGTGGAGTGGCTCACGGACCGCATGGAGGAGGAGGCGAACCGCTACTTCGACCGGATCGAGGAGCTGGGCGGCGTCGTCTCCGGCATCGAGAAGGGATTCTTCCAGAGGGAGATCCAAGAGGCCTCCTTCCGCTACCAGAGCGATATCGAGAGCGGCCGACGCAAGGTCGTCGGCGTCAACTACATGACCTCGGAAGAGCCACCCAAGGTCCCACCGCTCCGGATCGCCGAGAGCGCCCGGAACCTTCAGATCCGGCGCCTCCGCCTCCTCAAGAAGAACCGGAACGAGAAGCGCTGGCAAGCGGCGATGGAGGAGCTCAAGCGGGTCGCTGCGACACCAGAGGGCAACACCATGGAACCGATCCTCGCAGCCCTTCGCGTCGGCGCCACCCTCGGGGAGATGGTGACCGCCCTTGAGGAAGTCTTCGGGCGCTACCGCGAATCCTCGATGTTCTAGGTGCGAGGACATGGCAGGGAAACGGTTCCGGTACCCCACTCCTGCCCTGGCGGTCGACGGGATCCTCTTCCGGGCCGGGAAGATACTGCTGGTCCAACGCGGACATCCTCCCTTTGAGGGATCCTGGGCCTTTCCCGGCGGTTTCGTTGAGATCGGGGAGAGCGCAGAGGCTGCCGTCGTCCGGGAAGTGGAGGAAGAGACGGGGCTCAGGACGCAGTCGATGAGACTCGTCGGATTCTATTCCGAGCCCGGACGGGATCCCCGGGGCCACGTGGCGAGCGCGGTCTATCTCTTGCGAGCCGTGGGCGGAAAGTTGAAGGGAGGATCCGATGCCCGTCGGGCCGAGTGGTGGCCCACCGACAGGACTCCGCCCCTGGCCTTCGACCACGATCGAATCCTCTCCGATGCCCTGGAGATTACCCGACAGGGTGCACGACGGAAACTGTCCGCCGGCTCTTCCCGGTAGCTAATCGGGAGACTTTGCCGGAGAAGACTTCCGGTGGGCCGTGATCTCGACCGCGACCCCGCAACGGAACCGTCCCATCTCGTGGGAAGCGAGTAGGGCTCGTCCCACGGCGATGAGGCGTCCTCGGGGATCGGTCAGTAGAACGTACTCGAAGGGAACGATCCCGGGGGCCGCGCTGAGAACGTGCTGGGAGAACAAGGTGCGACCCGCCTCGACGAAGGACGACGCATCCTCGTTGGCAACGACCCGATGGACCGGGGCCGGGAGGACCGAGTGGAGAAGTTCCCCTCCGTAGAACGTAGGGTGGGGAATTCCCTCGTTCCCGACGACGAATGCGGGCCGCTCGTTGATGAGGATCTCCCGCAGCCGACCCGAGGAGCGCGAGTACCGGAGAGTGACCTTGCCGGAACGGAAGACCTGTTCGGATTCGGGACCCCACGCCCAGCGGAGGATCCCGAGGGCATGCCTCAGGGGAGTCACGCCTCGAGTGGCCCCGGTCCCGGCCGGATTTGCCGGGGAGCTCCGGTCCGTGCCGGCGGCGAACTCTTCCGGGGTCACCATGCTGCCGATGGGATAGAGCTCGAGAAGCTCGCGGGGAACCTCCCCTATCGGGGTCGGAGCGGGGGGCGCCGGTCCGCCGGCTTCCGGCTCCCGTGCCGGGGATGGTTCGGAGGGTCGCCGGACCTCCACTTCCAGTGTGGCAATCTCGGCAAGGGAGGGCGGCCACCGACGGTACTCCTCCAACTTGCGGCGGAACTTCTCGATCGCGGGAAGCCGGAGCGAGAGCGGGCTCCGCACGATGAAGTGACGTCGGCTCGGGGGCTCCGTGGCCAGGAACGTCCCGGGATGATCGAGGATCTCACGGAACGCGGCTTGGAGCGCCGGGTGGCCAGTGGCCCGCTCCTCGACCAGGTCCCACAGCTCCCCGCGCCGGATCGCGTGGCGGACCCGCGACATCTCAAGGAGGCATTGGGAAAGGTTGTGGAGCGCCACGGCCCGCTCCTTCTCTGCCAGAGACATCTCCCGGACCCGGTAGAGGGGATTCCGGTCGCAGAGGGCGCAACCGCAGAAGTCCTCCCGAACCTCATCGAGATCCATGGAGCCCTGGGGGAACTGGAGCGAGAGCCTGCGGGCGAACTTGTGGTACGAGGCCGTGTCAAAGATATCCGCTCCCAGCAGGGCACCGAAGGCGAAGAGCATCGGGTGGCCGAGCCCGAAGAGGTGGAGGGGTTTCTCGGGTGCGAGGGAAGAGCGCACTTCGGAGAGCATCCGGAAGAGGTCCGCAAAGCGGTAGGAATCCATGAGGGGGACGATGCCCCCCACGGCCAAGATATCGGCCAGCGGCTCGGACCCCTCTGCGGATTTGCGGCGTAGGTCTGCGAAGAGCCCACCCTGGACAGGAACGGCCAGGATCCTGTCGCCCCGGATCTTTCGAGCCTCGGCGACCCTCCGGAGGGTCTCCACGACCCCGGCCTCGGCCTCCTCCCGAGGAGAGGAGGGCTCCACGAAGAGGTCGAGCGGGGTCGCCACATCGGTCCCTATCGCGTTCTGGAACTCCAGGATCTCGGAAGGGGAGGCTTCCACCTCCCCGTAGACATGTTGCTGGAAGGCCCCCGAGTCGGTCACCACGGCCCCGTCAAAACCGAGGAGCGAGTGGATCCCCTTCTCGATCGCCCTCTGGGCCAGCTCCTCGTTCCGGCGGAGGATATAGCTGGAGGTCATGACCGCTTCCACGTGGAAGCGCTCGCGGATCTCCCGGACAGTGACGAGTTGACGTGCGGGGTCGGGATGGAGGACGGGGAAGAGCACGGGGGTGTGGACGATGCCGTGGGGGGTCTTGATCCGACCCCGCCGGGCAAGTCCGTCCCGGTCGGTTAGTTCAAAACAGGGATCCATGGAACGGGGCAATGCGGACACCGGGATTTGAACCCGGGTTGCAAGCTTGGGAAGCTTGCGTGCTAACCACTACACTATGTCCGCACGCGGTCTTGGTCACAATGTCATTCCAACGGATTCGCGATTGGCATCCACGATGCTGGAGGCCACGAGAAGGGCATTGGTGATGAGCTGCTCCGCCTTGGCGGAGACGAAGCTTCCCTTGGCCAGGAGTTCCCGCGCCCGGGAGGGATTGTCGACCCCGATGGCGACCAGGCTCTTCATGCCCTCCTTGGAGACGAGGATGGTGGTCGAGACGATGTTCACCCGGTGCTTGGAGAGGATGTCGAGAACCCTCATCAGATTCCCCGGGCGATCCTCGAGGCTCACGACGATGAGCTCTGTCGAGTCGACCTTGTACCCCTCCCGTCGAAGGAGCCAGAGAGCCCGTTCGGTGTCGCTCACGACCATCCGTACGTAGCTCCGCTGCGCTTGGGAGTGAAGGGAAATGGCGGCCACGTTGATCCGGCCCTCGGCCAGCACCTTGGCGATCTTCTGCAGGGCTCCGGGTTTATTCCCGACGACCAGAGATATTTCTTCCAGTACCATGGTATGGAAAGAGAGAAAGGGAAGCTGGATATAAAGATGCATCATGACGGAGCGCGACCCCCCGGTCTTCCCTTCGAAGAGCCCCGAACGATTGGCCCGGCGGGACAGGGGGTTGACCCATATCCTGGACCGGATGCAGGCTCCGGTCGAGAAGGAGTGGCTCACCCTCGCGGCCCCGTACATGGACATCGTCAAGTTCGGCTGGGGGCTTCCACTTCTCTTTGCCCGTGAGACGGTCCGCCGCCGGATCACGGAGTACCACCACCAAAACCTAGAGGTCTCGACGGGAGGGACGCTCCTCGAATACGCTGTCCGCGAGGGACGGGCCGAGAAGATGGTCAAGGAGGCCAAGGAGCTCGGGTTCGATTTCGTCGAGGTCAGCGAGGGCATCCTCGACCTCTCCCTGGACCAGGTGGAGGAGCTTGTTGGGCTCGTCCGCGCCCAGGACCTGGACGTGCTCATCGAAGTCGGGAAGAAGGATGTCCAGCGGCAGTACTCGCTCCGGGAGACGATGGAGCGGCTCCAGCATGCCCGGAAGCTCGCCCCTCGGAAGGTCATCCTCGAAAGCCGGGAAAGTGGCCGCGGGGTGGGCATCTACGACCTCGAGGGAGGCATCAAGTGGGACTGGGTCCACGCGATCATCTCCTCCCAGCCCGCGAACGACATCATCTTCGAGGCCCCGCGGGAGGAGCAGCAGATCGCGCTCATCATGGAACTCGGGTCCGAAGTGAACCTGGGCAACGTCGCCCTTGACTCGGTCTTGCCCCTCGCCTCCCAGCGCCTCGGCCTGCGCGGCGATACCTTCGGACTTCCGGTGCGACGCTCGACCCCGAAGGGGTCTCCCGCCGCCAAGTTCGTCTACTACCTGATCGAGAGCCACCGCGGGCTCGAGCAGGGAGAGCTCGTGGCGCTCTCCCGACTTCCCCGTCGGACGGTGCAGATGGCCGTGCGGGAGTTGGAGCGGCAAGGGCTCATCACGGAAGCGATCTCGCTCCGGGATGCCCGGCGGCGCGAGTACCGCTGCGTCTGAGCGGTCCCATCCCGGGTCCCCGGGCGGGAAGGAACGTTACGCCGGACCGAACGCCCGGAGGACATCTTCCTCCGGGACCTCGATGCGGCATCGGTCCCGGAGAAGCTGGCGCACCCCCGAGGGTGTCTTCCCATCGGGGCGGGCCTTGGCGACCAGGGTCCGGATATCTTCCCAATAGTTCCAGGGGAAGACGAACCAGGCCCACCTCTCCTTCGGAACGTCCTCGGCATAGTAGGTGGGGACGTACGTGGAGTGAGAGATGTGCAGCAGCGTGGCGCTCTCGAGGGTCAACGGTTCCTTGGTCCGCACGTGCTCCATCGCGAGATCGAGGCTCTCCCCGGTATCCGTGATGTCGTCCACGACGAGGACCTTCCGGCCCTTGACGGAGGTCGTGAGGCCCTCGGTGATCTCCGCGTTCCCGTTCGGGGTCGCGGTGACTCCCCAGTGCTGTGCCCGGAGAGCGGCGAGATGCTTCACTTCGAGACGGTCGGCGAGAAGCCGGGAGGGTACCCATCCGCCCCGGGTGAGCCCCACGATGGTCTCCGGCGCACCGCTCCCCGAGAGCACTTCCTGAGCCAAGGTGTCGGCCCAACGATCGATATCCTTCCAACTCACAAGGGTGCAGATCGGCAGCTCCGTCACGTATCCACCAAAGACCCCCTATCGCGGAAGAGGATTAATCTTCCCCAGGAGAGGAGAGAAAACCTCCAGGGGTCCTCCTCGACCGGCCATCAGCTCGCCCATCACTCATCACGAATTCAGCTGGTTCTTGGTATCATCATCTGGCCGGATTGGATCGGAAAAGGCTTGAGAGGTACTCCTGCACGAGGCGGGGGTCGCGGAGCCCCTTTCGCCACCCCACGAGGAGGGCAGCACTCTCCTGGGAGACTCCGAGATGCTGGGCCGTCAAGGCGATCTCGTCACCGAGCGTGGCCCGGTCCGCCTCGGAAAGCTGTGGCTTGAGGAACCCGAGGATCTCGTCCATGAGCGACCCCTCGGAAGGCTGGGTCAGGGTCGAGAGAAATTGAGCGGACGGGCGGAACCCGAGAGGAACATCAATGGGGAGGAGCCCGCTCGTCCCGGCGATCTTGTCCCCGTTCCGGACGAAGAGTCCGCGGGCGAGAAGGGCCTCCAGGACCGCTTTCGCCTCGGAGGGTTTGAAGAGGCGTAGCTCGTAGGAGAGCGCGCCCTCCGCCTGGTTCTGGGACGCGGGACGATTGCCGAGCTGGCGCCAGAGGTAGGCCCCAACCACGGTCAGCTCATCCACCATGGCTCACCTCGAGAATGGCCCCGGAGGCACCGGAGGCACGAAAACTCTCCATCTCCTCGGGGCGGACTCCCTTGACGTAGATTTCCGCGTGCTTGGCCGCCTCGGAGATCGATTCCCACCCCATTTCTGGAGAGGAGATGACGAAGGTCCTGACGCCCCACTCGACCCCGTCCTCCACCATCTTCTGGAGGGTCACTCCCGCGTACCGGGCGTCGGCCGAGCGAACGGTACCGCCCGAGATCTCGATCCCCAAGGCGATCTCCTCGGTAAGGGCGAGCGTCCGGCGGACCTCGGTGCGGAGATCGTTGAAGCCGGCGGTCGACACCACGACCCGGGTGCCCCCGGCCACGATCAGATCGATGACCTGGTCGGGGCTGCTCGGGGCCGCCTCCACCCAGACCTCGTGGCCCCGGGAAATCTCTTGGAGGTAGTCAAGCTGCGGGTCCCCGCCCACCTGGCCATCCAAGTCCACCAAGTAGATCCGGTGGTACTTCGAGAAAAGGGAGTCTGTAACCTCGAACACGTCGGCCGAGCTCCCTCCGCCCTCGATGAGGGGGGTGTAGCCCTCCCCCACGTGACGCACCACGGCTCCCTTCCTCAGGTAGACCAACGGGAGCACGACCGGCTTGCTGGGTAATTCGGACACGGAGGATGCAAGAGACGCTCGGAGTAATAGCGATAGCTACTGCGGGGAAGAGGGAAGAAGGCGCCTCAGGCAGGCTCCGGCGCGGGCGGGGGGTGAACCGCCGAGGAAACGTCCCGGAACGATAGGATGATCACTCCCACCACGATGGCCCAGATGAGGACGGGGAAGGCGACGACCCTCTCCAATCCACCCTCACCCAGACCCAGATAGTTCCCGTGGGAGAGGAAGTTGGAGATGTAGAATGCGAGGGCGATGGTGGAGAAGGCCCCGAGGAAGGTGGTGAGGGAGGCGTACTTCCCCCAGGTGCCATCACGGAACATCGCGAGCCCCAGAAGGAAGAGGCCGAGGTTCGCATCGAGGAACGTGATGACCGAGGCCGCATCGTGGGCCTGTCCCCACAGGGCAGTGCTGGGTTCGGGGAAGAGACCGACGGCCACCGCTCCGAGCGTCCCGACGAGAAGGAAACCTTCGGCGACCCAGGCCAGTCGGCGCCGGGGAAACACCTGGGAAAGGAAGAGGACCCCCAGGAACCCGAACACGCCGAGGAGGATCACCGAGGTGTTGAAGATCCAGGAGTAGGGGCCCACTCCGAGGTCACTGATGGTGTTGCCAAAATCGCTGTAGCCCGGTCGCAGGGACTGTTCGACCGCCATCGCTACGAAGAGCTGGACCGAGCCCAGGAGAAGGCCCAGTGCGGGCCACCGCACGAGCGGGCTGCGCATCTTCTCGACGTTCGTCCCGGTGGACAGCATGGAGTCTTGCCCTCGCCACACAACCTGAGTATAAGGCGAAAAGGGGCTCCCCGAGGGGCCCTGTCGAACTCGAGGGACCGGGGCATTCCGTAGGAAAACGCGCAGGAAAAATGCTATGACCTACCGCGGGGTGGTAGGTGCGGGTCACAGACATGGTCTTGGAATCCCTGGGCAAGTCCCTCCGCTCCATCCTAGCCAAGATCGCCAAGTCCTCCACCATCGATGCTGCCCTCGTGGACGAGGTGGTCAAGGACCTCCAGCGGGCGCTCCTCCAAGCGGACGTGAACGTGCAGTTGGCGCTCGACCTCACCAAGAGGGTCCGCACCCGGGCGATGGAAGGGAAGATCCCCACGGGTGCCAATCTCCGGGACTACCTCGTTCGGGTCATCTACGAAGAGATCTGTGCGATCTTGGGCACGACCAAGCCCTACGCGATCAAACCGAAACGGATCATGCTCGTCGGCCTTTTCGGCCAAGGCAAGACCACGACCGCAGGGAAGCTGGCCCGGTACTACCAGAAGAAGGGAGTCCACACGACCCTCGTTGCGGCCGACATTCACCGGCCCGCGGCCGTCGACCAGTTGGAACAACTGTCGAAGAAAGTCCACGCGGGATTCTACGCCCACCGGGGAGAGCTCCGGGCCGAGGTCATCGCCCGCGAGGGGCGGGCCAGCGCCCCCCAGGGAGACACGATCCTCCTCGACACAGCGGGCCGTTCCGCCATCGACCCGGATCTCATCGCAGAGATCAAGCGCTGCAAGCAGGCCTTCGAACCCGAGGAGGTCCTCCTCGTCCTCGATGCCGCCATGGGCCAGTTGGCGGGTCGCTCCGCCGCTGCGTTCCATGAGGCGGTAGGGCTGACGGGGGTCATCCTCACGAAGCTCGACGGCTCGGCGAAGGGGGGCGGCGCCCTCTCGGCCGTGGCCCAGAGCGGGGCCCCGATCCTCTTCGTCGGGACCGGGGAGCACATGGACGAGCTCGAGCACTTCGAGACCACCCGGTTCGTCTCGCGGCTGCTCGGGATGGGGGACATCCGGGCCCTCGTGGAGCGGTTCGAGACGCTCGAGAGCAAGCAGGAGACCGAGGCGGCCGCCGCGAACCTCATGTCGGGGAAGTTCACGCTGAAGGACTTCTACGTGCAGATCGAGTCCCTCGGAAAGATGGGGCCCTTCTCGAAATTGCTCTCCTTCTTACCGGGATTCGCCACCTCCAAGGTGAACGAGAAGGAGGTCGAGGCGACCCAGGACCGCCTCCGGAAATTCAAGCACATCATGGACTCCATGACGAAGGAGGAGATGCTGAACCCGAATCTCCTGAAGGGAGACCGAGTCCAGAGGATCGCCCACGGCAGCGGGCAGCATCCGCAGGATGTCCGGGCCCTCCTCAAGTACTATGATCAGACGAAGCGGGCCGCCCACGGGATCGCCTCCAACCGGAAGCTCCGGAGGCACATGGAACGGCAGTTCGCCCAGGGAGGAGAGGCGAACCTCCCCGGGTGACCCGCCCTCTCCCCGCCCATGGCTCTCGATGTCCTCTTCGAAGTTCTGGCCGCCGCCCTCTTCTTCTTCGTGCCGGGGTTCTTCCTGCTCCGGGCTCTCTTCCCCGAGTGGAGGATGCGGGGGGAGGGTGGTCGCGAACATGCCCTCGTCCTCTTCACGGGCGGGATCGTCCTCAGCGTGGTACTGACCATCCTCATCGGCTTCTACCTGGGTAACGTCGGGCTCTTCCAAGCGGGGCTGTCGGATCCCCTCCTCGAGGAGATCCTTGGCGGGCTCTCCCTGATCTTCCTCGTCGTGGGCATTGCGCGCGGTGCGTTCGCCGCAGTTCCCCCGCCGCCTTCCCGGTTCGTTGAGGAGACCTTGCTGGGCGAGGACGACGGCGCGGAGTTCCTAGCAGAATTGGCGGAAATGGGCGCCCGAGAGCGTCGGCTACGGCACGAGATCCGGAAGGCTCGCCGGGAAGGTTCGCGGGACCTCCCGACCTTGGAAAGCCAACTCTCCGAGCTCTTGGCTCGGCGGGGAGAACTCGAGAGGTCCCGCGACCAGATGCTTCGCAAGCCGACGTCCGGGCCGGACTAGCGACGCCGGGCCCTTACCCGCCAGAAAAAGTACGCACGATCTCCAGCGTCCCATCCGAGTTCAAGGGGAAGTCCGCGGGTACCGGTTCGCCTTCCCACCACAACCCGCACCCCTCTGTGAAGAGGCCCAGACCTCGGACCACGTCCCGGGCCAACGTGCCCGAAGGGACGGAAACCTCCTGTAGAGGGGCGGGAACACCCCCTCCGTGGACCTTCACAGAGATCCTGACGGCGGGTGCCCCTGTCGGTGCAACGGAAGGAACGGGAGTCATGGGTGGGCAGAGCGCAGCGTCGCACCATTTTTGGACAGGGTGTCCAGGGCCAGGGTGGCGAAGTACCGAACGTTGCTGTCCAACGTAGGATCCGTAAGATCGGCCCGGGAGAACCATCGCAGATCCGTCGACTCGGCGTTCTTCACCGCGTCCCCAGGGAGCGCTTTGCAGAAGTAGACAAGGTCGATGTGGTGGTGCGGGCCCTCGGCGATCCTCTCGACCTGGAGGTGGTGGGGAAGGGGGAGGACTCGGACCGTGTCGTTGGACCCCTCCCGGTAGTCCTCGGCAGAGAAGAGGGAAACCTCAAGCCCGGTCTCCTCCTTCACCTCCCGGTGGACCGCCGAGACCGGATCCTCGAATTCCTCCACATGTCCCCCGGGAGGGAGCCAGAGTTGGATCTTCCTGTGATGCACCAAAAGGACCCGGTCGTCACGGACAATGTACGCACTTGCCACGAAGTGTTTCGGAAGCGTCTCACCCATCATTTTATCTACTGGCAACTGCTTAGAGGCCATGGGGTGGATCTCGAGCGATGTTATCGACCGAGCGTATTTACCTCCTGCCCTATTACTTCCAGTTCCTTAAATTCGGCCCCGCAGGCAAGGGAAGGATCTCCTCGGCTCTCGACTTGGAGGGGGAGTGGGTGCACAAGGGGATCGTGTACGAGACCCCAGAGGCCGAATGGATCGTTCTCGCCACGCGGACCGCGACCCGCGGCGCCCTGATCTCTCTCTTCGAGCACAAAGGGCAGAAGAGCGCCAAGGTCCTCCGAAGGGTGCTGCTGGCGGTCACCGTCCCCGATACCCTGATCGAAGGGGCGAAGAAGCTCGGTGTCTCGATCTACAAGTTCCCGGCCGACCCCACCTTCACCCAGGTTCCCTGCTCGCTCTGCGGGACCCGGATCGCTCCGATCCATTATCCCTGGAGGTGCCCCTCCTGCCCCTCCGAGTTCGGCAGCGATTACCGCCTCGTCATCTGTCACCAGTGCGGTATCGCGTTCCGCACAGCTCCCCGGGTCGAACGGGAGGTGTTCGCCGCCATTGATGATTCTGCGGTATGGAACAAGACCCCGCTGTGCCCCGATTGCCGAAAGGCGAGCTTGGAGACGCCCGTGCTGGGGTTTGACGGGACCCTTCGCAACCTGATCCTCCTCGGGCTCCTCCGGGGACGCCTCAAGCTGGAGAAACTGCCCTCGCTGGGAGTTCCGCTCGAGTACGTGAATCGGATCATCCGGCCGGCCTTCATGCGGATGGCGGCCCTTCCCATGGGAAGCCCGGCCGCCGCCACCACCGAGATGCCCCCCCTGAACGAGATCATTGCGCCCGGGAGCGCGCCCGCGCTCCTGAGCCTTGTCGAGGGGGAGGAGAACGAAGGGTCCCGTGTCGCCATATCGACCAAGGTGGATGTAGCGCTCGGGTTTTCGGAGGAGAGGGGAGGGGTTGGGAACCAGCTCCTTGAAGACGAGATCTCAGCCCTCGAACAGGCCTCCCGGAGAGGGATCCTGCGAAGACCGGACGAGGACGCAAAGACCTACCTGGAGCGGATGACCGCGCTGCCCCCCTCGCACGTGAAGCCGACGGCCTATCAATCGCTCGACGCCATGGATGCCGACCTCGTCGAGGCTTGCCGGAAGCTTACCGAGAGGGACCTCATGGAACTCATGAAGGCGGCCTCGGACATCGCCTCCAAGATCGGGAGCCAGTTGGAAGCTTCCCAGAGTGCGGGAGAGGA
>JAKAYL010000080.1 GCA_021809545.1 Thermoplasmata archaeon | reverse complement strand
CCCCTTTCCTCTCCTCCTCTCCGGTGCGGAACGCAGCCGAAGCGAGGGCGTGCGACACCGCAAGCTACCTCTCGCTGGTACGTCAATTGTTGAATCGGGGGGTCTTCCTTCCCCAAAACCCCTTCGAGTCACTATTTGTCTCCACAGAACATGGTGAGACGGAGCAGTCCCGGGTCCTGAGAGCCTTCGAAGAGTCCCTTCTCGCGGCCAGGGTTAAATAGCGGTACGGCCCTTAGTTTACCAACCCCTACCATAACCATGAGTCGAGTCCGTTGGGAAGCCGTTCTAGGCGTTGCCGTGGTGCTGATCTCGCTCTCGGCCTACCTCCCGCTGTCCTCCGCCCAGGGGACCTCCGGGGGGGTCGTCCCGCCCTCCGCTCTTGCGCCCGCCCCCACGGCCGGAACGGCCCCGGCCCTCCGTGGGTCCGTCTCCGTCACTCCCTCCATCCAGCAGTTGAAGGGGTGGAACGGGGTCACGTTCAACAGCTCTACCTGCGCTTGCTACACTCCGGACAGTGCCGTCGCCTCGGGGAACGGCTACGTGGTCGAGGTGGCCCGCAGCGAGATAGAGATCTGGTCGAGCGTGAGCGGGGCCCTCCTCCACAACCAGTCCCTCGGGTCCTTCTTCCACACTCCCGCGACGACCTCGACCGAGTCCCCGCGGGTCGCCTACGATGCGAAGGACTCGCGTTGGTTCGTGGCCACGGTGGTGGCCAACGCCAGCGGAACGGGGTACCTGCTCGTCAACTCATCGAAGACCCCGAATCCCCTTTCCGGGTGGTACCAGGCCAAGATCCTCCCGGGGGCGGTTCTCCCGGATCACCTGTCCCTCGGGATGTCGTCCACGCTCCTCGTGCTGACCGACAACGCGATGGCCTCGGGAACCTTCAAGGAGGCGGACGCCTGGATCCTCAACAAGTCCGCCCTCCTGGATGGCACGTTCAAGGGGATTGACGTCTCCAAGTACAGCACGACGACCAACATGTCACTGGAGCCCGCGCTCGAGCTCGGCGACAACAGCACGGCCTACTTCGTGAGCGACTGCGCGGCGGCCACGAGCGGTATCTGCCCGTCCGGGACGGCGTTCGATTACTTCACCGTGTCCGGGGTCCCCCCGGGAACGGTCACGGTGACTCCCCATCTCCTCACCACCTCGGGCACGACCTGTCTCCCCTACAGCAAGGGCTGCACGGCATCCGGGGGGGCTCCTCAGCCCGGCACGAACCCCCCGCTCATCTCGACGGGAGACACCCGCATCCTGAGCGCCAGCTGGGTCGGCGGGCAGCTCTGGACGGTCGGGAATGACGCCTGCAAGCTGAACGCCACGATGGTCTCCTGCCTTCGGCTCATCGAGATCGGCACGAACCACAACGCACTGCTCAAGACCCTCGTCTACGGGGTCGGCGCCGGATCGCTCTACCTCTACGACCCTGCGCTCACCGTCGACACCGCGTTCGATGTCCTCCTGACGCTCACCAAGTCGGGGAACACCACCTACCCCTCGATGGTCGAGACCGCGTTGCCCCAGGGAGGGAAGATGGCGGGGCTCGTGACGGTCGCCGCCGGGACGGCCACGTACAGCCCGACACCGGAAGTGAGCACCGGCGCCTGCAACGCCACGATCCCCTGTCCGTGGGGAACCTACGCGGGGGCGGTCTCCGAGCCGGGGAACAGCAGCCTCCAGTGGTTCAGCGGTTACTACTGTCCCTCCAATTGCAGTTCCAACTACTGGTACTCCTGGGTCTCGAAGGCACGACCGGACATCCCGTACACGTACCTAGTCAAGTTCGCGGAAGTGGGGCTGCCCAAGGGTTCCCCCTGGACCGTGATCTACCGCGGGACCTCCCTCTATTCCACCTCCTCGAGCATCACCTTCGTCGAGCGGAACGGGACGGCCAACTTCAGCGTCGCAACGGTCTCTGGCGGGGTCGGGGTCCGCTACCTTCCCTCGCCCGCGATCGCACCGGTCAACGTGAGCGGCGGGAACGTGTCGGTGAACGTGACCTTCACGAAGCAGTACCTGTTCAGCCCGGTCATCTCGCCCGCGGGCGCCGGCACCGTCACTCCCGTCATCAGCTGGCACGATGCCAACACCACGTTCAACCTCACCGCGACCGGGAAGGCGGGGCACGCCTTCTTCGATTGGATCGGGACCGGTCTCGGCAGCTACAGCGGCACGACGAACCCTGTCCGCGTGACGATCCTGTCCCCCTTGACCGAGACGGCGTACTTCCAACCCGCCTATGCCGTGGACTTCACCGAGACAGGGCTCCCCTCGCACACGAACTGGACGGTCTCGCTGAACGGAGCGGTGATCCTCGCGAACACCAGCACGGTCAGCTTCGCCGCCCCGAACGGGACGTACACCTTCAGCGTGGCCTCCACTATCCCCATTGGGAACTGGTCCCGGTATGTCACCCAGAACACCTCGGGCTCCTTCACGGTCTCGGGCACGGCCGTGACGTTCGTCGTTCCCTTCACGGAGGAATTCCTCCTCACCATGCTCTCCTCCCCGAGCGGCTCGGGCTCCCTCTCCCCCGCTTCGGGATGGTACCCGCTCGGGACCTCGCTCAACCTCACCGCAGGGGCCGTTCCCGGAAACCGGTTCCTTCACTGGAACGGGACCGGGTACGGGAGCTACAACGGGGTCTCCAACCCCGTCTCCCTCTCCCTGACCGGATCCATCAACGAGACCGCGGTCTTCACTTCCCTCTCCTACGTGGCGGGGACGGTGACGCCTGCGACCGCCTCGGTCACCATCGACGGGACCTCGGTGAGCGTGAGCAGCACGGGCGTCTTCAACATGTCCCTCGGCGCCGGCCGGCACCAGATCGTCGCCACCCTGGCCGGATACCAGACGCTCCACCTCAACGTGTCCACGCTGAGCGGATCGGGGGCCTCCGTGGACCTCGTGCTGCTCCCGGCCGCTTCCTCGTCCTCCGGGGGCTCCGACGTCCTCCCGGGCGTGACGGCGACCGGCCTCGTCATCCTCGTGGTCGTGGCCGTGGTCCTCCTCGTCGTCGGCTTTGTGCTCGGCCGGAGAGGGCAGGGCAAGAAGGGGGGAGGAAACCCTTCCCCCCCTCCCGACCCCCGGCCAGCCCCCCCGGTCCCTCCGGGGTACGGACCCTATCCCGGAGGAGCGGCCCCCCCTCCTCAGACGGGCCCCGGCAGATGAGCCGATGAGGAACGGGGAAACCGTTAAGCGGGGGTCTGCGATTAACGGGGTATCTCACCCTATCGTGAGGATCTTGGAGGAAGGAAGATGATCGAGGAGGACAGTGAGCTTCGGCAGATCCGGGAGAAGATGGCCAAGGAGATCCGCTCGCAGAATGCGGGCGCTCCCGTCTCGGCCCCCGCGGAAGAGGTCCAGCACCCTGTGGACCTCAAGACCTCCGAGTTCGATGGTTTCCTGGCCCAGCACCCTCGCGTGGTGGTGGACCTTTGGGCGGCCTGGTGCGGTCCCTGTCGGGCCCTCTCCCCGGTGCTCGACGAACTGGCCCGCACGATGGCCGGCAGCGTCTCCTTCGCCAAGGTCAACGTGGACGAGGAGCCCGCGCTCGCGGCACGCTTCGGCGTCCAGAGCATTCCCACCGTGCTCGGCTTCCAGAACGGCCGGCTGGTGGAGCGATGGATGGGGGCCCGCTCGCGTCCCGACATGGAGATGCTCATCCGCCGGGCCCTGCTTGGAAAGGCCACGACCATCAGGTTCGCGGATCGATGACCGACCTTTCGTACGATAAGTTCACCGACCGGTCCCTGGAGGAGGTCCTCTCCCGGCTGGAGGCCGCCCTCAAAGAGCGGGGATTCGGCATCCTGGCGAACCTTCCCGTCCACAAGATCCTCAAGGAGAAGATCGGGGCGGAGATCCCTCCGCTCCTCATCCTCGAGGTCTGCTCCCCGAAGCACGCCCACCACGCGCTCTCCGTGGACCGGGA
>JAKAYL010000079.1 GCA_021809545.1 Thermoplasmata archaeon | reverse complement strand
CCCCTCCCTGCAACGCTCGATGCTCCTCGTGGGATTCCCCACCTTCGGCCTCGTGGGCTCCATCTCCGCGAGCTACCTCACCCACACCCTGGGTATGAAACGCATCGGCTACATGATGACGGACAACCTCCCGCCCACGGTCGTGATGGAGGAGGGTCTGGTCGAACCCCCGATCCGCCTCTACACCACCCAGACGGTCTGCGGCCTGGACGGGAAGTGCGACCAGCTCGTCGTCCTCATCTCCGATATCCAGCCCCCGGTCGAGAGCCTGCTCTCCATTGCCACTGCGACCCTCGACTGGGCGGAGGAGAACGGGGTGAGCAACGTGGTCGTCCTCGAGGGGCACCCCACGAAGGAGGACAAGGACGCGGCGAACGTGGTCGCGATGGCGAACCGGGCCGCTCAGGGGGTCTTCGACACCCACGGCTTCCAGCGGGCGAACGGCCTCATCACCGGCTTCACCGGCGCGATGCTCCTGGCGAGCATCGACCGGAAGATCCCCGTCTTCTGCCTGGTGACCCAGGCCCACAAGGAGTTCCCGGACGCGAACGCGGCAGCGATGCTGCTCGAGGCGGCCAACCCCCTCGTCCCGCTCCTCGTGATCGACACGAAGCCGCTCCGGCAGAAGGCCACCCAGATCGAGAAGGTCATGCGGGAGAACCTGACGACCCAGAAGTCCTCTCTCAAGAAGCTCGCCGAACAGACCGGGGGTGAGATGTATCGCTGAGACCGCGCCGGCTCCCGCCCAGGAGAGCATCTACTTCAAGGTCAGCGAGAACCTCTTCCTGCGCAACTTCCATCCGGCGGACATCCCCCGGATCGCCCAGATCACAGCCGAGGCCCTCAACGAGCACTACGACCCTTCCCTCTATCTCTCCCTGAGCCGGGAGTGGCCGGACGGCTATCTTGTCGCCGTCGACCGTGACGGGGTCGTCCAAGGATTCCTCCTCGGGGTGAACCAGGTGCCGTTGGAGGGACGGGTCCTCATGTTCGCGGTGGAGGCGGCCTGGCGCAAGCGCGGGGTCGGGAACGCGCTCATGAGCGCCTACTTCAACCGTTGCCGGGTGAAGGGCCTGCGCCGGGTGACCCTCGAGGTCCGGGTGGGGAACGCCAACGCCATCCGCTTCTACAACCGGTTCGGGTTCACGGTGGCCGATCTCCTGCGCGCCTATTATTCCGACGGGGAGAACGGCTACCAGATGGCCCGCTACCTGTAGATCCTTTCAGGCGGCCCGCAAGTTCGGGACGAGTTCTTCCAACGCTTCGAGGAGACGCAAGGTCTCGTACCTCGTCCGGACCCCGAAGCGCACGTGCCCCGGGAGGTCGAGCGCCGTGAGGTCGCGCACGACGAGACCCCGTTCGAACATCTGCTGGGTCAATTTCCGGGCCGACCCGCATCGTATGGCGAAGTAATTCGCCTGGGTGCTGGCGTGCAGGCGCTTCCGCACCTCGACTTGGAGCGAGCGCACTCGCTTCAGTGTGCTCGTGACCCAGTGCTCGTGTTCCAACGCGGCGAGGGCCACGTGGCGAGCGACGGGTCCCACCGACCAGGGGAGGAGCTGAGTGCGGATCCCGCGGAGCACCGCGGGATGCCCGGTCGCGTGCCCGAAGGGAAACCCCGGGATACCCAGGGCCTTGGACCAGGAGAAGACGGTCACCACAGAGGGACTGAGACCGGCCGCGGACTCTCCCCGCTCCACGAAGGGGAGGTAGCTCTCGTCGACGACCGCGATGGCATGTTTCTTCTCGACCGCCGCGAGGATGGTCAAGAGCTGCTTCCGTCCCAGGTAGTGGGCGAAGGGGGTTCCCGGATTGGGAAAGACCACGAGGGACTCTTCCGAGACCATCCGGGCCAACGTCTCGGCCCGGAGCCCGTAGGAGGGCATCGGGACCCGGACGATCCGGGAACGGCCCAGGGTCGCGATCCGGGCGTACTCCTCGTAGGTGAACCGCGGCATGAGCACCGAACGGTTCATGCCATACGCCAGGATCGCCGCCCGGAGCAGCTCGGAAGCACTCCCGGCCGTCAACACCTCGCCGGCGTCGAGGTCCAGCTCAGATTCTATCCTCTCCCCGAGGTCCCTCGGGTTCCGGTCGGGGTATTGGGTCGCCTCCTTCCGGGCCCTTTCCAGCGCCGCCTCAAGGAACGGTGGGGGCCCGTAAGGATTGGTGGAGAGGGAAAAGTCCGTCATTCCCGGACGCCGTTTCCGGGGAGAGATCCCCCCGTGGCTGGCCTCGGGCACCGTGTCCGAGTCGATCACGGGTTCCGGAACCCAAGAGGGTCGGCTCCGTTTCCGACTAGAGGAAGAACGTCCAGCCCACAACTGCCAGCACCCCCAAGATCATGTATGCGAGGGCCAGGGCCAGTAATCCGGTCTTCTTGACCTTTCCGGCCGCCCTCCGGACATCGTCCTCCGTCGGGAGGGGCCAGCCCTCCCCGATGACGTAGCTCCCAGAGCGTTCCAATCGCACCCGGAGCGCACGGGAAGCAGCGACGATGCTGCGAGGGGGGAGGTCGGTCGCACCCGGGGAGACTACCGCTCGCTTCTCTCCCCCGGACCCCAAGAGGAGTCCTGAGATCGCATCTCCGGGAACGTTGAGGATGCGGTCGACAGCGGCCGAGAAGGCCCCCACGTACCGCCATTTCCTCTCCCGGTGTCCCAGCAGGGCGTCGAGCGTGTTGGAGCTCCGGTAGATGACGAGCCCGGGAAGGCCGAAGAATGCGTAGTAGAGGAGAGGGGAGACCACGCTGTCGGTGGTGTTCTCGGCCAAGGATTCGATCAGGGCCGAGTTGAGAAGCTCGTCAGAAAGCCCGGCGGTGGGACGGTTCACCACGCGGGCCGTCCACTGGCGCTTCTCCTCGATACCCTTCCCCAGGGGGCGCAGGCAGTACCGGGAGAGCCCCGAGATCGTGAAGAGGCTCTTGACCCAGAAAACGGTCACCCCCAGGGCCAGTAGCCCTAGGGTCACGGACCAGAACCCCCTGTAGGAGAAGACGAAGATCGCGACCCCGTCGAGCAGCAGTGGGCCCGCCACTACGAGAAACAGTAGGGAGATCACCAAGGCAACGCCTGCGACGACGGCCCAGAGGAGTACTCCGGCCCTCCGTTCCTTGCGGGGGTCCTCCCTGGGAACTCGATTGGAGAGTGCGAGTGCCAGCCTCCCGACGAGGACCGGGGGGTAGACCCTCTCGCCCCAGGAGTTCTCCGGGGGGTCCCCGACCAAGAGGTCGAGGAGGATGGCGAACGCCAGGGGAAGGCCGGCCGCCAGGAAGTAGAGGAGCGGGCCGGAAAGGGGCATCGTGGCTAGGCCTTGTTCAGCTTCTTCAGGAGCCGGAGGGGAGCCTCCTCCACGGCCCGCGCCACATCGGCCGCCCGCAAACCTGCGCCGGTCGCGATCTTCTCCGCCACGGCCCGGGAGATGAGCTGTTCCGGATCGTGGGCGTCCGAATCCACCACGACCGTGGCTCCCGCCTGGAGGGCGAGACGCGCCACGTGGCCGTTCGTGAGGCTGTGGTTCCTGCGGGCGCTGAGCTCAAGGAGGGTCCCGTTCGCCGCCGCGAGCTCGGCGTCCTTCTCAGCGAGAAGGCCGGGGTGGGCGAGGATGTCCACCTCCCCGCTCTCGATCGCCGCGTGGTTCGTCCCTTCGGGGACGACCTCGTAGATGGTCTCCCCGTGGACGATGATGATCTCGGCTCCCAGCTTCCGAGCCCGGCGCGCCACCTCCGCGATGCGTCGCGGGGGAACCTTGGTAATCTCAATCCCGACCAGGGTCGTGAGCTCTGTCCCCTCCCAAGCGGCCGCCTCCTGGTGCAGCCGCTTGAGGATCGGCTCCGGATCCTCCAGGGCGACGTGGTCGGTGATGGCGAGCGCCCGGTGGCCCAGCGCCTCCGAGGCGACCCACATGTCCGTTGCCGAGACCGAGCCGTCGGTCAGG
>JAKAYL010000036.1:3563-17918 GCA_021809545.1 Thermoplasmata archaeon | reverse complement strand
CCCACCCTCCCGCCGTTGGAACAGTACGTCGCGACCAGTGCCACAGGGATCGTGGAGGTCACGGGATCGAACGCGACCGTCGCCGTCAATTACACGACCCAGTACCTCCTGTTCACCACGAGCACTCCCACGGCCGGCGGAACCACGGGACCCGGGCTAGGGTACTTCGATGCCGGGACCCAAGCCCTGATCGTGGCCACCCCCTATCAGAACTACACCTTCACCGCGTGGGCGGGTTTCTGTTATTCCCTCACATCCTGCGGCGCGTACCTAGGGGCCAGCAGCGAGGCCAACGTCACGATGAGCGCCCCCACCTTCGAGATCGCAGATTTCACCCTGCTCACGTATCCTGTCAACTTCGTCGCCCACGGGCTGACGGCGAATCTGGCCTGGTCCGTGACCTTCAACGGGACGACTTCGACCTCCACTACGAACACGATCTCGTTCAGCCAGCGGAACGGGACCTTTCCGTACTCCGTCCAGAGCCCCGTCCCCTACGGGCAGGGTTCCCGTTTCGTCTCCCCCGTCACCGCGGGCAACGTCACGGTCAACGGGAACGCCACCGTGATCCCAGTGAACTTCACCGAGCAGTTCTACCTTACGATGGGCCCGAACGCCTCCCGCATGGGGACCATCCTCACGGACTCCGGTTGGTACGACAACGGCTCCACGGTCACGCTCATGGCCCTTCCCTCTCCGGGGTTCGGATTTGTGGGGTGGGTCGGGCAAGGGGTAGGGAGCTACTCCGGCTCGCAGAACCATTACAAGCTTCCGATGGTGGGACCGGTTTCGGAGTCGGCCGTGTTCGCCCCCCTCTACCGTGTGTCCTTCCGGGAGCAGGGTCTGCCTCAGAACACCTCCTGGTCGGTCGGGGTAGGGAATGGAACGAACTCCTCCCAGGGCTCCTCGCTTACCTTCCTCCTCTCGAACGGTACCTACAACTTCTCGGTGGGTCCCCTTGCGGGGTACGCGACCGGAAACCACTCCGGGGCCCTCAGGGTCGCCGGAGGGAACCTGACCATCTTCGTGAATTTCCATCCGTTTGTCTACAACGTGACGTTCTCCGCTACCGGTCTCCCGGGAGGGACCCTTTGGTGGATCCATGCTGCGGGAGCGACCTTCTCATCGAACACCTCGAACCTGACGCTCCTCGAGCCCAACGGGACCTACTCGCTATCGATCACCGCGGCCGACGGCTACACGTTCAACCAGACCGGGTTCCGACTTCAGGTGAACGGGTCGGATGAGGCGTTCGTGCTGTCCTTCCTTCCTCCACCCGCGGTGGACAATGGGCTCTTTGGCGTCGGGGTCGTACCGAGCTACCTTGTGCTGGAGGTCATCCTCGGGGGGATCCTTGTCGTCGCGGTGGCCTGGTGGAAAGCCTTCACAGCGGTCAAGGACCGGTCTCGGAAGCCGAAGAGCGTGAGGGAGGACGAGACCGCGGACCAAAAAGATTCCTTCGTGGAGTCGTCCGAAGAGACCACGGGGACGGATCCCCCCTCCTCCGAGTAGGCGCTGCGCCGTCCTGCCGTTCTGGTTACGCTTTGTAGGTGGAGGTGCAGCAACCGCACTTGGCGATCATGCACTCTCCTCTCCAGGAATGGGCGCACTCCCGGCAGACGCAATTGGAATGGTATCCGGTCTTAGCGACCACATGCTGGGCGCCAAGACGTTCCTTCAGCATGGCGTAGTACTGCGTCTCCCGGAAGTTGTCCTCTTCTGGCATGGTGGTGGGTCAGTTCCCTCCGCCGTAGAGCGAATCCCGGACGCAAGGGGGTGGGTAGCTCATGCTTCGAGAGCTTTATCGTTGGCGAGACCCGCGGCCGGTGCGGCCCCGCTCGTCCAATCCCGGCGCTTGAGGGGGGCATCGAGATCCACGTCATTCACCTTTCGAGCGATCTCCTTCGCCATTGCAGAGCACGTGGAGGGCTTGGTCGGCCAGTTCGTGTACCCGGGGAGGGCGAGGTCGTAGGTGACCACCTTCTTCTCGTAGATGGTCTCCCAGACGGCACGGAACACCTTCTCCGCCTCTTCCTTGTATCCGAGGTGGCGCAGCAGCAGTTCGAGGCAGAGGATCTCGGCCACGGGATCCGCCTTGTCCTGCCCTGCATACTTCGGGGCCGAGCCATGGACGGGTTCGAAGAGGGCCATCGAATCCCCGAGGAGGGCCCCGGGGGCGACGCCCAGGCCTCCGGAGAGCCCTGCGCACAGGTCCGAGAGGATGTCCCCGAACAGGTTCGTGGTCACGAGAACGTCGTACTCTTCGGGCTTCTTCACGAGTTGCATGCACATGTTGTCGATGAGCCGTTCCTCGGACGTGATCGCGGGGTATCCCTTGGCGACGGTGCGGAAGACCTCCTGGAAGAGGCCCCCGGTCACCTTCATGATATTGGCCTTGTGCACAGCGGTCACCTTCTTGCGGCCGTTCTTCGTCGCGTAGTCGAAGGCGAAGCGACAGATGCGCTCCGACGCCTTGCGGGTGATGATGTTGATCGATTCTCCGGCGGAGTGGTCACGGTCGACCCAGTGTTCGACCCCCGAGTACAGGCCCTCGGTGGCCTCCCGGACGACCACCAGGTTGACATCGGGGTACCGGGTTCCCTCTCCCGCTATGGCCCGCGCAGGCCGGAGAGAGGCATAGAGGTCCAGTTCCTGGCGTAGGGCAACGTTCACCGATCGGAATCCACTGCCGATCGGGGTGGTGATGGGACCCTTGAGCCCGACCCGGTTCTTCCGGAGGCTCTCGAGGACCCTGGATGGGAGCGGCGTCCCCTCCTTGGCCATGACCTTCTCTCCCGCTTCGACCACCTCCCACTCGATGGGAACCCCGGTGGCATCCGCCACGATACGGGCGGCATTCGTGACCTCGGGGCCAATCCCATCGCCGGGGATCAACGTTACCCTGTGCGACATGGATGCTCGGAGACCACCTTAAAATGAGATAAGCATTTTGGGGTTCCGCTCCGGTCGATGAGTTCCTGGGCGGACCGGTGGCGTAAGGATTTTCCCGCCCTTGCCTCCAAGGGGGACCGGAAGGCGATCTATCTCGACAGCGCCTGCATGTCCCTGACCCCCCGGGAAGTCCTGAGGGCGCAGGAGGAGTACTACACGGAGTTCCCCGGGTGCGGGGGCCGTTCGGTGCACCGGTGGTCGAGCGAGGTCACCGACCGGGTGGAGACGGTTCGCGAGGAGGCCGGGCGCTTCTTCGGCGCCCCCCCTCGCCAGATGATCAACGTGCGCAATACCACCGAGGCCATCAATCTCGTGGCTCGAGGGATCTCCTGGAAGCGGGGAGATGTCGTCCTTGTTTCGAACCAAGAGCACAACTCTAACCTGGTCGTATGGCAGGAGCTACAGCGACGGACCGGCCTGCGGCTGAAGATCCTACCGCTGCCCGAGGATGCCGCGTTCGACGTCGAGGAGTACCAGGCGGTGCTCGAGAAGGGCGTCCGGCTCGTGAGCTTCTTCCATGGCTCCAATCTGGACGGGCGGTTGCTGCCCGCCCGGGAGATCGTGGAGCTCGCCCACGACCATGGGGCCCAGGTTCTCCTCGACGGGAGCCAGGCCGCTCCTCACCATCGGCTCGACCTGGAGCGGTCGGGCCCGGACTACTATGCCCTCTCCCTGCACAAGATGCTCGGCCCGACCGGGACGGGTCTGCTCTACGGAAGAACGGGAAGTCTCGAGACCCTCCGTCCGCTCATCAGCGGGGGGGAGACGGTTGCCTGGACCGACTACCGCACCCACCAGTTCTTGGAGATTCCCGAGCGTTTCGAGGCCGGTCTCCAGAACTACGCCGGGATCCTGGGCGCCGGAGCGGCGCTCCGGTATCTCGCGAAAGTTGATTTCGAGGAGCTCCGCTTGCACGAGACTCGGCTCCAGGCCCGGGTGGATTCCGGGGTGAGGGGTCTCCCGCTGGTCCGTTTCGGACTGGAAAAACCCGAGGATCGGGGCTCGGTGTACAACTTCGTCCTCTCGGGGATCGATGCCCACGACACCGCCCTCTTCTTGGACGCAGGCTACGGGGTCATGGTCCGCTCCGGGATGAATTGTGTTCACTCCTGGTACCGGTCGCACGGATACGAAGGCAGTGTACGGGCGTCCTTCTACCTCTACACTACGGAGCAGGAGGTCGACCAACTGGTCAACGGGCTTCGGGAGATCGTGGACCGCCTGGGTCCCAACGCCCGGGTCCGGGTTAGAGGGTCTTCTCGACCATCGCGCCGAGCTCCCGCCCCATCAACTCGGCCATCTCACGGGCAAACCGCATCTTCATCTCCTCAGGGACGGCCACGATCCCGAGGCGAGCGATCGTCGCGGTGAGGCGCAGAAGCGCCGAGTACTCGAGTGCTCGGGCCTCCAAGAGTTCCTTTACGGCGTCCTTGATCTCCTTCGAGAGCCCTGGGTCCTTGCGGATCTTCTCCTCGAGATGGTGGCGGATCTCATCCTTGATGAGGTCCATGGCCACATCGGCGACGAGCTTCTCTGGGGTGAAGAGTTGTTTGGAGGAACTGATGAGCAGGTCAATGGGGCTGTTTTCTCCTTCGGCGGACATAGAGCGCGGGATGTAGCCGCAGTAAATGAGTCTTTGGTGCGAAGGGGGGGGCGTGCCGTTGGGAAGCCCCGCGAAGGGTTTATCTCCCTCCTTTCTTGGTGCTCCCCTGGGAAACGGGCTGGTAGATCAGCGGAAGATCGCTACCTTGGCAAGGTAGAGGCCGCGAGTTCAAAACGCCGGGAAGACCTCATCTTTCCGGCCGGAAAATCTCGCCCAGTCCACTTCCCCCCCTGCGGGCTCCGGCCAGCGCCGACCCGCGGTGGGCTTCTTTTCAGGCCATCTCGACCACGACGGAGAGTCCGTTGCCGCCGCCCATGCAGAGCGTGGCGAGGCCCCGGTTTCCTTTCCGTTGGCGGAGCGCGTGGATCAAGGTCACCACGATCCGGGCCCCGGAGGCCCCGATGGGATGTCCGAGAGCGACCGCCCCCCCGTTCACATTGAACTTCTCTTCGGGCACGTCGAGCGCGCGCTGGACCGCGAGGGAGGCGGTGGAGAACGCCTCGTTGTGCTCGAAGAGGTCGAGGTCTGCGACGGTGAGACCTTCCCGCTTAAGGTGCTCCTTGACCGTGGGGATCGGTGCCTCCATGACCCGCGAGGGGGGCACTCCACCGGTGTTGTAGGAGGAGATCCAGGCGATCGGGACCTTCCCCGTCTGTTGCACATGCTCCTCAGAAGCGAGCACGAGGGCGGCCGCCCCGTCGGAGAGCTGGGAGGAGTTCCCCGCGGTAAGTATCCCGTTCGGGGCAAAGGAGGGTCGGAGCTTGGCCAGCTTCTCCAGCGTGGTGTCGGCCCTGGGCCCCTCGTCCACAATGAGTTCCTTGCCTCCCGTGAGCGAGGCGGGGACCGGTACGATCTCGTTCTTGAGATCTCCGGAGGAGACGGCCCGGAGCACCCGGGTGTTGCTCCGGAGAGCGAACGCGTCGGCCTCTTCCCGGGTGATCCCGAAGCGACGGGCAACGTCCTCCCCGGTGATGCCCATATGGTTGTGGTCGTAGGCATCGAGCAAGGAGTCGTGCAGCATCGCATCGAGGAGCGAGGAATCGCCGTAGCGGTGCCCCGAGCGCATACCGGGAACGAGGAACGGGGCTCCGGACATGCTTTCCATCCCCCCGACGACCATGAGGGAATGCTCACCGGAGCGGACTTCCGATGCCCCCACGATAAGGGCCCGCATCCCGGAACCACAGACCATGTTGATGGTGACGGCACCCCGCTCGGGGCCGACCCCGGAGGCAAGCGCCACTTGGCGGGCAGGGTTCTGTCCCAGCCCGGCCTGGATCGCGCACCCAAAGGCGAGTTCCTCGACCTGGGTCGCCGGCACCTGCGCCCGGGCGAGGGCTTCCCGGACTGCGAGCTCCCCCAACTGGATGGGCGAGACCTTTGAAAGGGAACCGAGGAACTTGCCAATCGGCGTGCGAACTGCTCCCAGGACGGCGACCCTGTTGCTCTTCATGGAAAATGGGTTGACTCTTCCAATGATAACGCTTTCGCAGTTTTGACTCCCGCAGGGTTTACCCAGGGAGAAATGGCGTATCGCGCCTATCCTTCTTCGACCCGGGGCGCGAGGAGGAACCGACCATCCCCGTTGCCGTTAGCGAAGCCGAACTCCAACTTGAGCGGGTAGGCGTTCCCGATGGCCATCGTGACCTCTTCCGCGGAGGTGAGGGACTTCACCATGCTGGAGAAGAAGTCGAGCGGGTACATGCTCTTGGCGACCTCTTTGGCCTCGAGCGTGGTGAGCGCCTCCTTGGGGATCTTCAGGTCCACCTTGTCGTTCTCCCCCTCGGAGTGCATGATGAATGCATCCGGTTCCAACGTCAGGGTGACGTGGTCGCTGATCGATTCGGAACCCCGGATCCCCTGGCGCAACTCCTCCGTCTTGATGACGACCTTGCAGGGAGGGTTGACGCTCGGGACCTTGGGGTCGCTGATGCCCGCGACGTCCATGACCGACATGTGCCGGGTGAGCTTTCCCACCGAGACCACGAGCCGGCCCTTTGCGGAGTCGAAGGAGAGGTCGATGATGTCTCCGGGCTTGGCGAGCCGGAGGACTCCCTTCAGCTTCTCGACATCGATGCCGATCTCGACGGAATCTCCGGAGAATTCTTCGAAGGCCGTCTTCTTGAGGCTCAAGATCAACATGGCAACGTGCGAGGTGTCGACCGCCTTGACGTCGATCCCCTCTTGATTGACCGTGAGCTTGACCTCGTTGACGATCGCGGAGATGACCTCAAGCAGTTCCCTGAGGACCTCCATCTTGACCTTTGCCTTGAACACCGTATTCACCGTCCCGGCGGAGACCTCGTGCGGATAAAACTGTTGTCCCATAGGTTATATACCTGCCCCTCATTCCCGGGAACATGGAGTTCGTCATTGCCACGAATTTCGACGACCATCTCCTGGAACAGGTAAAAAACACCCCGGTGACCACGTTCTTCGGCGGGTTCCCGGTCAGCCTGACGGGCGGGGGTCGTCCCCCCTATATCCTCCCCGATGTCTCGGAGGAGAAGTTCCGGAGCCACCTCGAGAAGATCCACGCCATGGGGCGCAAGTTCCTCGTGACTCTCAACAGCAACGATCTCGGCCTGAAGGAATACTCCCCGTCCTTCCTCGCCGAGTTCATGAAGGAGGCTCAGCGACTGATCGACCTGGGTGTCGACGGCTTCATCATGGCGATTCCCATCTTGATCGAGGCCCTCCACCGGGAATACCCGGACGTTCATATCTCGGCCTCCACCTTCGCACGGATCAGCACGGTCGGCCAGGCCGAGTACTTCCGGGACATGGGGGCCGAAGTGATCATCCTGGAAGAGGCCAACAAGAACTTTCGCTTGATCAAGGGCCTGGTGGCCGCCGGAATGAATGTTGAGATCCTGGCGAACCAGACCTGCATCAAGGATTGCCCATTCCGCGCCCAGCACCTCCAGAACAGCTCGCTGGGATCCCAGCCGGGAAACGCGAAGTTCTGGTTCGAGGCCCCGATCATGGAGTGCGGTGTCGAGCTCTCGCAGGACCCCGGGAAGCTCATCAACTCCATCGCGGTGCGCCCCGAAGACCTCGAGCTCTACGAGAGCGTGGGGGTCCATCGCTTCAAGCTGTCCGGCCGCAACCGGCCCACCGACTGGCTGGTCCGAACGACCCAGGCGTACGCCAACCGGCACTGGGACGGCAACCTCCTGGACATCCTGAGCTACGTTCAGTTCAAGGGCCCGATGAGCGCGGTCTCCCGGATCGCCCAAGAGAACGCACTTCCCGTCGTGAACCGGTTCAAGGAGGCCTTGGACCCGCTGGCAGGGGTCTACATCGACAACAAGGCCTACCCAGCCGGTTTTCTCCGCCGGGTGGCGAACACAGACTGCGAGAACATGTCCTGCAAGGCCTGCGGCTACTGCCCTGGCGTGGCCGAGAAGGTCGTGAAGGTCAACGGGAAGCCCCTCGCGGACTACCAGCCCGTGAAGGACCTGCCTCCGGTCGCAACTCTCCTCCCCTACCTCGGTGCGTCGGGCGACTCGGCCCACCGCCGTGAAGAGAACCTTCTCAAGACTGAGGCCCCCTGTACCCCATGACGTCTCCGAAGCACAAAGACCGGGATGTCCAGGACGTGGTGGCGGAGCGCGTCCGCTGGGTGTTCGGGGACGTAGCCGAGACCATCCTGCGTACCGAGGAGAAGAGGATCGGGGCGTCCATGGAGCATCTGGACCCTGATGCGGTCGAGGCCCTCGCCTCCGACCTCAAGGACCTTTCCATGAAGATGGCGGGACCCGAACTCGCCGAACGAGTCTACAAGGAGGTACTCGACGCCGTTTCCCATCGCAAGCCCAAAGCATGAGCATGCCCGGAGAATCCGTCCTGCGTGTACCTACCTACGTCCAAGGCCTCGATAACATTTTGAACGGGGGGATCCCGAAGGGGAGCACCATCGTCATCGAGGGCGCGGCCGGGACCATGAAGAGCACCCTTTCCTACGCCATCCTCTACCAGAACGCCATCCGCCGGGGCGACACCGTCCTCTACATGACCCTCGAGCAGTCCCGGACCGATCTCGAGGAGCAGATGTCCGAACTCGGGATGCCCCGCCGCGGTCAGGTGGACCTGCAGGACAAGCTCGCCATCGTCGACCTGGGGGAGCTTCGGCATTTCCTCTCGGGGGCAGGGGAGAGCGATCTCAGCACCGACTGGTTCAAGAGCGTGCTCCGGCAGCTCCGGAGCTACAAGAAGGAATTCCCCGTCGGGATCTTCGTCTTGGACTCGATCAATGCGCTCCTCTCCCTCCACAACCGGGAGAACCCCCGGGTCGACCTCTTCCACTTCATGCGGGAGCTCAAGGAGCTCGACATGACCTGTTTGCTCATCTCCGAGGTGGGCAAGGAGGACAACAGTTGGTTCGGGCGGAGCACTCTCGACTACCTTGTCGATGGGATCATCCTCATGGAGGCCAACCGGGTCGAGGATATCGTTAACATGCAGCTCGGGGTGGTGAAGATGCGCAAGACCGCCCACAAGCGCTCCTTCCATCCCTTCATCGTCAGCCGCGGTCGGGTCGAGGTCGTGGGGGCCTGAAGGTCCAGGGGTTTCGGACCAAGCACCGAAGCATTTTGCCATGCCCCGGACCAAACATGTGGATCTTCCGGAAGTGAGCCGGGAGTGGGACCTTCAGCAGATCCTCTTCCATCCCAAGGAGCCCCCCAAGAGTTGCCCCATGTGCGGGGCGCTGTATGGTGTGGACCCGTGCGATCCCTCGCGTCACCCGAGCGATTCCGACCTGAAGAAGTCCGTGAACCGTCGGACCCTAGAGGAGCTCGTCTGAGCCCTCCTCACTTCTTCCCGGAAGTAGACGGCGGGGTGTCGAGGAGCCCCTGGATATGGTCCACGGCCTCCCGGTACCGCTTGAGGGCGTTGCCGATGTTCGCCTCCGTGAAGTCCCAGGCCCGCGCCAGGTTCCCGTACCGGAGCCGATAGCCCTTGCGGGCCTTCCCGACCTCCTTGTCCAGCGGGGCCTCCTCGAGGACGTCGAGGGCCTTCAACCGGTTCAAGTGTCGGTAGAGCGTCGGTTTCGTGGTCCCTAGGACGGCCGTCATCTCCTCGATCGTCCAGGCTCGGCCGGAGTTCTTCGTGAAGCACTCCCGGACGAGCCGGTAGGCGACGGAATCCCTCGTCGCATCCTCCTCCCGAAGGTAACCGATCAGGCGGAGGAACTCCTGCAGCGCCTCGTCCGGATCGGTGTACGCGTTGAAGGGGGGAGTGTACCTCAGAATGATCTCGAAAGGCATCCGTCCTTCCGGGAGTGGACCCCCCCTCATGAGCTCTTCGGTCGGGGCGGGCACAGTGTTTTATGCTGCGATCTACTCCCTTTTCCCGCCATGGTCGTGGAAAGGAAGAAGATCCAGGCGCTGCTCGAGAATTACCCGGAGACTCCCGTCATTGGCGCCATGGCATCTCACTCGGCCCTTGATGTCTTCGACGGAGCCGTGGCGGAGGGATTTGGCACGCTCGCGATTTGCCAGAAGGGGCGGGAACGCACCTACACGCATTACTTCCGTTCCCAGCGGGATCCCACCGGGGTTCCCCTCAAGGGGTGTGTCGACGACGCGCTCGTCCTCGACAAGTTCTCCCAGATCATGGAGGAAGACTCCCAGAAGAAATTGCGGACGGAAGGCGTCCTCCTTGTCCCGAACCGTGCCCTCTCCTCCTACGTAGAGGCAGGAGCCATCGAGAACGACCTGAAGGTCCCGTTGGTGGGGTCCCGGTCCATGCTGCGGCTCGAGGAGCGCGGGGAGAAGGAGAACTACTACACCCTCCTGGGCAAGGCGGGCCTCCCGATCCCCGAACAAATCCTCGAGGCCAAGGCGATCGATGGCCTGTGCGTGGTGAAGCTTCCCCACGCCCAGAAGCCCCTCGAGCGCGGTTTCTTCACCTGCGCCAGTTTTGAAGAGTACCAGAAGAAGTCCCGAGGCCTCATCAGCCAGGGGGTCATCAACGATCGGGATTTGGCCCAGGCCCGCATCGAGCGCTACGTGGTGGGTCCGATCTTCAACCTCAACTTCTTCTTCAGCCCCATCGCCTCCCGCTTCGAGGGGCTCGAACTCCTCGGCATCGACGAACGCCGCGAGAGCTCACTGGACGGCCTGGTGAGGTTGCCGGCGGACCAGCAGTTGACGCTTCCCGAGAAGGAGCGGATCCCAGGATTCCGCGTGGTCGGGCATTCCTCCCTGACGCTCCGGGAGTCGCTCTTGGAGGAAGCGTTCCACATGGGAGAGCGCTTCGTGGACGCAGCCCACGAAAAGTACGAGCCAGGGGTCATTGGCCCCTTCTGCCTCCAGACGGCGATCGACAAGGACGGGAAGTTCGTCATCTTCGACGTCTCCCTCCGGATCGGCGGGGGCACGAACATCCATATGGCCCTCGGTCATCCCTACGGCAACACGCTCTGGCGGGTCCCGATGTCCTCCGGCCGACGCATCGCGCTGGAGGTCCGAAGAGCGCTCGCCGACGGAGCGCTGTCCAAGATCGTGACATGATGCAGGAGTCGATGGGCCCCCCCTCCGCATCCCCCGTGGTCCCTCCTCCGCAGGGTACCCTTCTCGAGAAGGAACACGAGTCCCTAGGGGGTCACATGGTGGATTTCCACGGCTGGAGAATGCCCCTCTACTACCAATCCACGGGGATCCTCGCCGAACACCGGGCGGTGCGCTCCGGGGCCGGGATCTTCGATGTCTCCCATATGGGGATCATCACGATCAACGGTGAGACGGCCGCAGACCTGCTCTCCCGTCGCCTGCCCCTGAACGCGAAGACCCAGCGGACGAACGCCTGCAAATACACCTGCTTCCTTGACACCGACGGCGACATCATCGACGACGCCGTCCTTACGCGGCTTGACTCCCGGGAAACCCCTGGCGACTACCTCCTCGTGGTCAACGCTTCGATGGCCCTCCGGATCCAGGAGTTGCTCCAGCAGCATCGCCCGAAGGGAACCCAGATCGAGCGCTGGAACGGGCGTTTGGGGATCGTCGCCGTTCAGGGGCCCAAGTCCCGCGAGATCGTGGAGAAGGTTCTGGGCGCCGAGGTCAAGCCGCTGAAGTTCTACACTTCCGCTTTCTTCGATGCGAAGACCGGGGCGCAGGTCCCTTACGAGAAGGGCTTCTCCCCGATGGCCTTCGAGAACCGGTTCATCAGCCGCACGGGCTATACCGGAGAACTGGGGTACGAACTTTTCCTCCCCGCCGAGCTCATCACCCAGAAGTGGAAGGAGCTCATCGAGGCAGGGGCTGTCCCTTGCGGTCTCGGGGCGCGGGACACGCTGCGGATGGAGAAAGGGTATCTCCTCTCCGGGGTCGATTTCACGGGCCACAAGTCTCCCTTGGAATGCGGGCTCGACCGCTTCCTTTCCTGGGAGCACGAGTTCGTCGGGCGCGCGGCGCTCGAGAAGCAGAAGAAGGCGGGTGGCTACGCCGTCTTCACAGGCCTCAAAGTGACCGAACGGGGGGCGGTTCCCCGCACCGGCACCCCCATCCTGGCGAAAGGCTCCCCGATCACCCTGGCGACTTCGGGCGGGCTGTCGCCTACCCTTGGCCACGGTATCGCCCTCGGCTTCCTGCCTCCCGAATGGCGAACCCCTGGCCAAAAGCTTGAGATGGAGATCCGAGGCAAGACCGTCCCTGCCGAGGTAGTGGGACTACCCTTCGTCTGAAGGCCATGGCCGCACGGGTCTTCCCAGCACTGGTCGGGCGCTCCGACGTGTTGAACGAGATAAACCGGTTCATTTTCTCTCCTCTTCCTGGGGGCCCGCCCGTCACCCTCCTTCTGGGGGAGGAGGGAATGGGCAAGTCCTTCCTGCTCCGAGCTATCGCGGGCGAGGGCCGGGCCAAGGGCCTCTTCGTGCTCACCGGACAGACCCAGGCATCCGAGATCCCCCAGCCCTTCTATCTCCTGCAGCGGGTCCTTCGTTCCCTCATGGACCTCACGGCCAGCCAGACGGATCCGGCCGAGGGCCGGACGTCCGGGGGTGTCGGGCTGGTCGGGGCCTACAGCAAGGACCGCAAGTCCATCCCGATGATGCTTCTGCCCCTGGGACTCTCCACCGAGTCCCCGGAGGAGAGGGAGGCTCGCCTTCTCGCCACGCTCTCCGGGCGGGAGACCGACGAGGAGGAGGAGCAGATGGCCCTCTTCGATCGCCTGGCCGATCATTTGGAAGAGGCGGCCGGGGAGCGCCGGCTCCTCCTGATCCTCGACGACCTCCACTACGCCGACCGTGCCTCGATCGAGTTCCTGGAGTACTATGCACGCCGCGCCAAGGGCCGGAACGTCAAGATCATCGCCACGTGCCGGCCGGAGGAGGAGATCCCCGAGCGCCTCAGTTCCGTGCTGAACGGGATGAGCCGGGAAGGGCTCCTCCACAAGCTGACACTGCGGAACCTGACCGAGCCAGAGAGCCGGGAGCTCATCTCCCACATCTCCCGTGGGCTCGCCCCCTCGGAAGAGGTGACCAAGGAGTGGTTCGCTCTTTCCAAGGGCAACCCGCTCGTCCTGGAGCAATTGGCGCGCCTCGGTTCCCCGCGCACTCGGGGAGCGACGGAAGTGACCGGAAAGACCCGGGCTCAGACGATCTTCGCCTCCTTGACCGATTCGGAACGCAAAGGGCTCGCCTACGCCACGGTGATGGGTCGATCCTTCAAGTTCCACACCCTGTACCGCTCCCTGGGCGGCGACGAGGAGAAGTTGACGGAGACCGTCGACTCGTTCATCCAGAAGGGGCTCCTCAAGGAGACCTCCCCGGAGACCTACGAGTTTGCGAGCGACGAGCTCTGGACAGAGGCCTTCAACCAGCTCACCGAGCGGCACCGGAGGATCCTCCACGGCAAGATCGCGCAGGCGGTCGAGACCACGGAGATGGGGAACCCGCTTGCAACCTTCGAGCTCGCGAACCACTACCACGCCGCAAGGAATTACGAGAAGTCCCTCCAGTACAATCGACTGGCCGGGGACATCGCGAAGAAGTCTCGGGATTGCGAGGCCCGCATTCATTACTTGGAGCAGGCGCTGCAGGCCCTCAGGACCCAGCCCGGCCGCGACCGGAAGCTGGAGGAGGGCATGGTGATCGACATGGCGGTCTGCCTCGACACACTGGGCGAGGTCGACCGGGCGTTGGCGCTCCTCAAGAACGAACTTTCGCCCGGGCTGATGACCCTCTATTATGCCCGCATCCTGACCCACGGTGGCCGGTGGAAGGATGCCGAAGAGATCGCCCTCGGTGGGCTCGCCGCCATCGAGAAATCCGGTGACCCGGCGCTTGTGGGGATGGCCTACCGCATGTTGGGCAGCATCGCGACCTACCGCGGTAACTACGAGGACGCCGCCCAGCACTACGAGCGTGCGGTCGAATCCCTCGCTACGGCGGGATTGAGGGCCGAGGCAGCCATCTCCCGTCTCATGATGGCCGACAAGAAGCGGTACCTCTCCTCGGTGGACGAGGCCAGCATCGAGGCCTCCTACAAGGAGGCGATCGAGGAGCTCCGGCTCGAGGACAGCCCCATCCTGCTGGCGACGGCCCTGATGAACTTCGGGTTGTGGTACGTGGAGCGGAACATGGTGGAGGACGGCCTCGCCTACCTCGAGGACGGTCTCAAGGAGGCCAAGAACTCCAAGGATGCCCGGTTGACCGGGTGGGCCCTCTTCAACTTGGCCGATGTCCTCCTCTCGGCAGGGGACTCGGAACGCGCCCTCGAACTGAACGCCGAGGCGCGGGAGAAGCTCAAGAAGGTCGGGGACAAGCTCGGTCTCATCCAGGTCCACCTCGTGCA
>JAKAYL010000036.1:0-3463 GCA_021809545.1 Thermoplasmata archaeon | reverse complement strand
GTTTCGGATCGCTGCTACCCGGAAGACCACCCCCGGTCTCCGCGACCTCGAGAAGGCCGCGGTGGTCCACGGGGGTGGGGAGCCCCACCGTCGAGACCTGTCGAGCGCGATCCTCGTCAAGGGCAATCACGAGGCCCTGGTCGGATTCGAGCAGGCGGTCTTGAGGGCCTCGGCCTATGCTCGCCGTCACCGACTTACGCTGATGATCGAGGTCGCCTCGACCGAGGAGGCTCGGTCGGCTGCGCAGGCCGGAGCGCACCGCATCCTCGTCGACAACGTCCCGCCGGCCGGGGTCCGAAAGATCTGCCGGGCCCTCGAGGAACTGGGACTCCGAGATCGCGTGGAGGTCGAGGCCACGGGAGGGATCTCCCTCTCGAACGTCGCCAAGTTCGCCCGGAGCGGGGCCGATCTGGCCTCGGTCGGGGAGATCACCCACTCGGCCCGGGGGCTTCGGATGCATCTCGTGGTCCGTCCCCTCACTTGAGTACCGGCGACGGATGCGGCAGGGCGCCTTGGCCACGGGGGGGCGCAACCATTATGTCGGCCTGACGGCCCTTGACAATGGACCCATCATGACCTTCCCTGCCGAAGCGAGATTGGACCTTCTCTGCGTAGGGCACCTCAACATCGACCACGAGGTTAGGGTGGCCGAACTCCCCAAGGAGGATCGGACCGTTCCTACGTTGACGCACGACATCTTCCTTGGGGGGACCGCGGCGAACGTGGCCCGGTGGGGCGCCCGCACGGGACTTCGTTGCGGGCTGGCGGCTTTCGTGGGTCGCGACCTCCCCGAGTACATGCGGGAGACGCTCCGTCACGACCGGGTCGACATCTCCGGGGTGGTGGCTCGGGAAGGGGTCCTCACTCCCACCTGCTGGATCGCACTCGATCGCAAGGCCCATCAGCAGACCTTCATCGACCAAGGGGCCATGGCTCGGACCGGCCGCCTTGCGCTTCCCGATCTGCAGGGGGTCGGATGGGTGCACATTACCACCGGTGACCCCGAGTACCAGCTGCGGGTGGCTCGGAAGGCCCGCAGCCTCGGTATCAATGTCGCGGCCGACCCTGCCCAAGAGATCCACTACCGTTGGAATGCTCGACGGCTGCATGAACTCCTTTCCCTGTCCGAGATCCTCTTTGTGAACGGATCGGAGCTGACGAAGTCCCTGGAGCTCGCTGAGCGGAGAACCCCTGAGGACCTCTTGGGGGAAGTCCCTTTGATCGTCGAGACCCTCGGCTCGCAAGGCGCTCGAGCGTACACCCGCCGGGGCACCTTTTCAGTCCCCGCCAAGTCCGTGCGGCACCCCCAGACCGTGACCGGGGCCGGGGATGCCTTTCGGGGGGGATTCTACGGCGGCTGGCTCCGGGGGCTGTCCATCGAGAAGTGCCTACGGGCAGGTACCGCTGCCGGTGCGCTAGTCGTGGCCAACAGGCGCTCCCTTTTTCTACCAATCAAGTCTCGGTCATCGTAGAAGAACATGACGGATGATTGGCCGACAGCCCTCGAAGCGATGACCCCTGACCCCATTACGATCGATTCCGAGGAAACGCTTTCGACCGCCCTCGGCCTGATGCGTACCCACGGGATCCATGAGCTCCCGGTCACCACGCGCGGGAAGCTCGCAGGGCTCCTGCCCTACGACGCGATCGGACGACGCCACAAGATCTCCCTGACCACCAAGGTGCTCCACCTGATGTCGGTCGCCCCCACGGTGCCTCCCCGGGCCACTCTTCCGGAGGTCGCCGAGCGCCTTCTGGCCTCCGAGTCACGTGCGGCCTGCGTAGTGGATCCCCGGCAGGGGCGTCTGCTCGGGATCGTCTCGAGCACCGACATCGTGAAAGCCGCCGGCGGGATTCCCGAGATCTCTTCGCAAACGGTACGCCAACTCCTGAACCCGATCAGCAACATCTTCCATGAGAAGGACACCTGCGCCTCCATCATCTCCATCGCGGGCAATCTGGACCACCACCCAGCCGCCATCGTGGACTCGAAGAACCGGCTGATAGGCGCCGTGGGCCTGGATGAGATCGGAGATGCGCTTTGGCGCCCTGTGCAGAAGGGCCACCGAGATATCGGGGAGACCCAAGCCGCCTCGGGTGCGCTCATCCGCAGCATCATGCGAAGCTCTCCGCCGACGGTCGAAGAGACGGCGCTCCTGCGGGATGCGATCCGGCTCATGAACCGCTTCCGGGCCAACTCGGTCTTTGTCGTGGATGCCCAGCAGCCCATCGGAGTGATCTCCCACGGAGACATCCTCTCCTTCGTCGTCAGCCAGCGAAAGACGGTGGAGGGGGCCTACGTGCAAATCTCGGGTCTCGGACCCGCGACCGATCCCTATCTTCTTTCCGACCTGGACCGGGTGATCGGCCGGGGACTCAAGCGGATCGCTCATCTGGAGAAGCCCGTGATGCTCTCGGTCCACGTGGCTCCGCACAAGTCCCATCGCATCGCCGACGTCACCTTGCAGGGCCGTCTCTACACCGAGAATTCCGGTAGCTACCATGCCACAAGGACGGATTGGAGCCTTCAGGCCACCGTGGCGGCCCTGATGGACGAACTGGAGCGGCAGGTCCGCCAGATCAAGAGCTACTCCAAGTCGAAGAAGCAACAGGTCTCGCTGCGCAAGGCGCCTCCCAGTGGTTCGGATATCCTTGCGGGAGCGGACATTGAGGAGCGAATTCGGTCGATGTCGTCTCCGCCTCCGCGCGCCCCGCGAAGGGCCCCGGCCAAGCGAAGATGATGCCTTCCGGCCGTCTCAACGAGCGCAACATGCGCATGGCCATGCGCCGCATGGGCATGACCACCGAGAACCTCGAGGATGTGACCGAGGTCATCATCCGGAGACGCTCGGAAGAGATCGTGGTCGAGCAGCCCGAAGTGACGGTCGTGACCGTGCAAGGGATGAAGACCTACCAGATCGCAGGCAACTCCCGCACCCGTCCCTTGGGGTCGGGGCCGACTCCGGCCGCCTCAACGAACTCCGCGCCCGCGGGTCCTCCTGAGGAGGACGTCGAGCTTGTCATGGGCCAGGCCGGAGTGGACCGCGCAGCGGCGATCCGAGCTCTGAACGAGGCCAACGGGGAACCCGCTGAGGCCATCCTGAAACTGTTGTCCAAGCGAAAGGGGTAACTTCGCTAGGTTCGGTCGACGGTCGCCGGGGACAGGGCAATGCTGACGACCCTCCTAGTCTTTCTTCTCATCCTCTTCCTCGTCGCCGTTGGAGCAGGTCTCCTCGGTTCCCTTGCGGGCATGGGGGGCGGCTTCATGGTGATGCCGGTCCTCCTCATCTTCTTCAACGCCCCCTTCGTCGAGGCCGTGGGGGCGAGCGCCGTGAGCGTGCTCGCGACCTCCATCACTAGTGGCGCCGCCTATGTGGAAGACCGACTCACCGACATCCGCATCGGGATGTTCCTCGAGATCGCCACCGTTCCGGGCGCCTTCGTGGGCATCATCGCAACGATC
>JAKAYL010000035.1 GCA_021809545.1 Thermoplasmata archaeon | reverse complement strand
TGCGCCGGTGGCTCAGCTTGGATAGAGCAGCGGCTTCCTAAGCCGCTTGTCGTGGGTTCGAATCCCACCCGGCGCGCCCCTTGTGGGACCGCGCCTGTTCCTACCCTGAAAGTCCAGCTCAGAACCGAGATATGGACAGTTAGCGGCACGCAAAGTGACGGGTGCCCTTCCGATATGTAGTTACTGTTCCCTATTCGAAATAAAGCCGAGAAGCGACCATGACTCCAGAAAAGAGAGTAATCATCATGGGTGCGGCAGGACGAGACTTCCACAACTTCAATGTTTGTTACCGGGACAATCCCGAGTATCGGGTGGTGGCTTTCACGGCCACCCAGATCCCAGGGATAGCAAACCGCACGTACCCCCGTTCCCTTTCCGGAGAACGGTACCCTGAGGGGATCCCGATCTACCCCGAAGAACAACTCCCGGAGCTCATCCAGAAACTGAAGGTGGACATCGTCACGTTGGCCTACTCCGATCTCGCGTACGAAGAAGTGATGCGCAAGGCCTCCCTCGCAATGTCAGAGGGCCCAAATTTTGTCCTCCTCGGACCGGATGCGACCATGCTGCACTCCAAGAAACCTGTGGTCGCGGTCACGGGAGTCCGGACGGGGGTCGGAAAATCCCCGACCACGCGCAGAGTAGCGCAGGAACTCCATCGGATGGGCAAGAAAGTGGTCATCGTTCGACATCCCATGCCCTACGGGCCGTGGGAGGCTGTCCAGCGGTTCGCTGAGATGAAGGACCTGGCCAAGCACCACGCCACGATCGAGGAGATGGAGGAATATGCACCCATCATCGCGAGCGGGAACGTGGTCTATGCGGGAGTGGACTACGAGGCGATCCTTCGCGAGGCCGAAGAAGAGGCCGATGTCGTGGTGTGGGACGGAGGCAACAACGACCTACCATTCTTCAAGCCAGACCTCTACATCACCGTGGCCGATGCCCGGCGGCCGGGACACGAGATACGGTACTACCCCGGAGAGATCAATCTCCGGGCCGCGGACGTGGTGGTGGTCAGCAAGGTGGACTCCGCAAAGAGAGAAGCTGTGGAAACGGTGGTGGAGAACATTAAATCGGCGAACCCGAACGCCGAGATCATCCTGGGCGCCCTCGAACTGAACATCGATTATCCGAGCCTGTTGAAGGAAAAGCGCGTCGTGGTGGTAGAAGACGGGCCCACGCTCACCCACGGGGGCATGTCGAGCGGGGCAGGGTGCGTGGCGGCAACGCGCGCCGCGGCGACCATCCTCGACCCTCGACCGTACGCCATCGGTGAGATCAGGGAAGCCTACGAGAAGTACCCTCACATTGGCAATGCCCTCCCCGCTCTCGGCTATTCGGCCGCCGAGATGCACGAGCTCGAATCGACCATCAATGCGGTACCTGCGGACTTCGTGGTCCTCGGCACCCCGGTGGACCTCCGCGACTTTCTCCACCTGAACAAGCCCGTCGTGCGGGTCCAGTACGAGTTGAAGGAAATGACCCATCCCGATCTCGGCGAGATCCTGCGCCAAACCCTGCTGCCTGCGCCCGCGATGATAGTGCCGGGGAAGAGAAGGAATCTGCGTTCGAGAGCCGCCCGCCATCCCGCTCCGGGGGCGAGGATGGTCTACATGGTCCGCGAGTTCAAGCGGCGGTGATGAGTTCCCGGGTGAGCTTCTCCGCGGGCAGGTTGTAGACCTTCCCGTAGACGATCTTCCGTAGGTCCTCCCGCTCATTCCGGGCGCGGAGGATGAAGTGGAAGATTCCGGCCATTGAGAGCGGGAAGATCTTCATGCGCTCATGGTTCCGGTTCGCGTGGCGGCGGCGGAGGGTGAGCTCGAAGGGCACCAGGGTGGACTCCTCCTTGTACTGGGTCAAGGCCTCGGCGAGGCCGAACTCTGTTCCCAGCGAGTTCACGCACTCCTCGATGGAACGCAATTGCGAGAGATCCTGGAGTTGCTTCTGGGGTAGGGTGCCCCCCGGAAGGAACAGGGAAGACAGCTCTTCACCGGGGATCTCAGAGTCCTTTCCCTTGAAAAGGGTGAGGATGTTCTTCACATCGATCTCCTCCGCGATGAACTGCCGCACGACCCACTCGTCTCCCTGGAAGAAGAGGGAGCTTCGCAGAAGGTCGGCGTAGTATTGGACCTCCAGGGCCCGAGTGATTGGGAAGAGGTTCTGGGTCTTGGTGAACTCCCCGATGTGTTCCATGATGGTGACCCCGTATCCGAACCGGGCCAGTTGCTGGACGACGGCGTCCACACTCGTCTGGGCGATGAGGTTTCGAAGGTCGTCGATGCTCAGGATCCCGGCGGAGACGCCGGCGGGCGTCTTGCGCTCGGAGATGATGAAGGTGTCCGACTCGGAAAGGATGCGCCCATAGGCCTTGGCCGCGATGATCGAGAGGATGTTCTCGATGTCCCACCACTTGAGGTAGGCACCCACCGCAGTCCTCCCGGAGAAGGGGGTCACTTGGTAGGCAAGCCGGGTCAGGGCTGCGAAATGGCGGTTGATGGCCACTTCCAGGGCATCGGAGTCCCGGTAGACCTCGAAAGCATGAGTGAGGTCCTCACTGTAGGTGGTTCCCTCCAGGAGCTTTGCCACATCGGCCGTATCCTTCGCCTGGGTCAGGCCAAGGATCGTGTCCTTCGGAAGCAGCAGGTGGGAGAGCGCCTTCAGGCGTCCCATCGAGGGGGCATACGTGGTCTCGCTCATCAGCGGGAGAGGATCTCGTTGATCTTGTCCTCTTTCCAAAGGAGCAAATCTTCGAAGGTCATCGAGATGCGCCGCTTGCCGTCCTGAGATTCCACGACGAGTCCCCCGAGGGAGTTGAGGTTGCGGTCCTTGACGATCCGGATCATGAGGTACGGAGAGAGCTGGGAAGCGTCCTCCTTTCGTACCACGAGCCGGGATTCTTCTCCCAGGGCCTTGATCCCCACGTCCGCCATCTTCTGGAGGAGCTGATAGTAGGCCGGCGAGGATGTGAAGGCCTTCAAGCGCTGGCTGAGGATCGTCTTGCCCCCTTCCACCCGCTTCTCCTTGGCCTCCATCTGGGTTTTCCGAGCCTGCAAGCGAGCCGCGGCGACGAGCTTCGTCGAGCCCATGGCGATGTCGGTCTCGGCCGAAGCGGCGTTCTCCGAGTTCAGGCGGGCCGTCTCCAACTCTACCGAGTGGGAGAGGGTCGCCTTCTCGGTCTCGGCCTGCTTCTGAATCTCCGCGAGCTCACGCTCGGTGCGGTCTTTGACCTCTTTGACGAGATCCTCGAGCGACACGTTCAGAGAATCTTCAGCAGCAAGAGGAACCCGAGCACCAGCCCGATGATCCACAGCGTTTCGGGAATCACGAAGAAGACGAGCACGGAACCGAACTTCTCAGGGCGTTCGGCGATGATACCCATACCGGCGGCGCCGATACCGGACTGGGCCATACCGGTCCCGATGAGTCCACCAGCGATCGCGATGGCGGCGGCGAGCGTGTAGAGGGCCGGGCCAACATCGGACGAGGAAGAGGAGCTCGAGGAGTTCGTAGCGGCCGGCTGAGCCGAACCGTAGACCACGCTACTGGCGGACGCCAACCCCGGGAAACCGAGGAGAACGGCGAAAAGTGCCAATGTTATTCCCAGCGAGAGACCGACGCCTTTTACGACCCTGGCGGATAGCATGAACTGGCACCAACAGACCAGCTATATAATAATTCGCCAGCGAACCCGCACGTTCCCGCCCTTCGCACAGGGGGCCGTCACTACCACCACGGCCGGCACTGCCAGGGGCACCTCTCTCCGTGATGAGTCCGTGTGGACGGAGGTTCTCAGACGTAGACTTAGGCAGACCCCACCCCTTTCCGACCATTATACCAGGGAAATCTGGCGTCTTGACAACTCACAGTGGGACAGAACAAGACACAGTTGTAGGGTGGTGACCGGGCGAAAGCACCAGGGCAAAAACCCTCGAGCCCCCTCGAGACTACCCCGGCGCCCGAGGGCCCTGGGCAGGACCCCCGGGAGGGTCTCCGGGGTTACGCAGGCGGAAAGTGGGCCCTACTTGTCGTTGACCACTTTGAAGTCCGCGTCCATAGGGCCTTTCTCCTCACCGGCCCCTTCCTCGGGCTTCTCCTCTTCCGCAGGCTCAGGGCCGGGGCTCCCAGTGGGGGCCTCCCCACCCGTCGGCGGGGTGGGCTCGGAGCCTTTGGCCTCTTGGTAGAGGCGAGTGGAGAGCTTGTGCATGGCTGCGATGAGCTCGTCGACCTTGGGCTTGAGGTTGGGTTCCTTCTCCTTGAGCTCAGTGCGGAGGGCCTCGACCTTCTCCGAGATCTCCTTCTTCTCGTCGGCCGTCGCCTTGTCCCCAAGCTCCTTGAGGAGCCGCTCGGCCTCGTAGGTCAGGCTCTCGGCCCGGTTCCGCTCCTCGACGGACGACTGCTTACGCTTGTCGGCGTCGGCGAATTCCTCGGCCTGCTTGACCATCTTCTCGACCTCGCTCTTAGAGAGCTTGTTCGAGGCAGAGATGGTGATCGTCTGCTTCTTTCCGGTAGCCTTGTCCTGCGCGGAGACGCTGAGGATCCCATTGGCATCGATGTCGAAGGTGACCTCGATCTGGGGCAATCCGCGGGGCGAGGGCGGGATTCCGGTGAGCATGAAATTGCCCAGGGAGATGTTGTCGGTGGCCATCGGGCGCTCACCCTGGATGACATGGATCTCCACCGAGGTCTGGTCATCGGCGGCGGTGGTGAAGATCTGGCTCTTCCGGGTGGGGATGGTCGTGTTCCGCTCGATAAGATGGGTGGCGACGCCTCCCAGCGTCTCGACCCCGAGCGTCAAAGGGGTCACGTCGAGGAGCAGGATGTCCTTTACTTCCCCGGCCAGGACACCGGCCTGAATGGCCGCCCCCATGGCGACGCACTCCATCGGGTCCACCCCGCGCTCGATGGGGCGACCGACCTCCGTCTCCAGGAACTTCTGGACGATGGGCATCCGGGTGGGACCCCCAACGGTGATGATCTTGTCGATGTCGTCCACTTTGAGCTTGGCATCCGCCAGGGCGTGCTCCACCGGAGACTTGCACTTCGCGATGATGGGGCGGACGAGCTCCTCGAGCTTGGCCCGAGAGAGGTTCATGGTAAGATGCTTGGGCCCCTCACCGGTGGCCGTGAGGAACGGGAGGTTGATCGTGGTCTCCATGACACCCGAAAGCTCGATCTTGGCCTTCTCGGCGGCGTCGCGGACCCTCTGCATGGCCATCTTGTCCTTCCGGATGTCGATCCCGGACTCCTTCTGGAACTCCTTGGCAACGTACTCAGTGAGCACGTTGTCCATGTCGGTTCCGCCGAGCTGAGTGTCTCCGCTCGTCGAATCGACCTCAAAGACCCCCTCGCTGAACTCGAGCACGGTCACATCGAGGGTCCCGCCGCCAAGGTCGAAGACCAGGATCCGCTGGCTCTTCTGCTGGGTCTTGTCGAGACCATAGGCTAGTGATGCCGCGGTGGGTTCGTTGATGATGCGCACCACCTCAAGGCCCGCGATAGCTCCAGCGTCTTTCGTGGCCTGCCGTTGGTTATCGTTGAAGTAAGCGGGAACGGTGATGACGGCCTTCTCGACCTTTTCCCCGAGGAAGGCCTCGGCATCCCGCTTGATCTTCTGCAGAAGGTAGCCGGAAAGCTGCTGGGGGGTGAACTCCTTCCCTACGACCTTGTACGCGTGGTCGGACCCCATCTTCCGCTTGAAGGCGTAGACCGTACCTTCCGGGTTGCTGACGGCCTGCCGGCGGGCGGGCTCCCCGACGAGCAACTGCCCGTCCTTGGTGAAAGCGACGTAGGATGGGAAGGCCTTGCCTCCTCCGACCGTTGTCCCCTCCGCACTAGGGATGATGACGGGCCTCCCGCCTTCGAGCACAGCTGCCGCAGAATTGCTAGTCCCAAGGTCGATACCAATGATCTTTGACATTTTCTTGTACCTCTTCTTATGTTTTTCTCCGATATCGAAGCCCGTTAATCTACCTTTCCCTCGTGCCCCGAACGGCTCCAAAACAATATCTGCGCTACTATATAAGCACTCCCCTACCTACCCTTCCCGGAGCGAAGACATCGCCCACGGGGCGCCTTCTCGGCGTTAGCCGATGACATCCGCGGTCAGGAAACCCGATACGGTCATGGAGGGAGGTTCCTCCTCCCCCGTCCGGAAACGCTTACTGGGGAAGAGTGGCCAGGAGGTTGATGTCCTCCTTGACGGCACGCGCGCTGTCCGCGAGCAATTTCTGCTCGTCCGAGCTCAGCGCGGTCTCCACGATCTTCGCCAGACCATCGTTGCTCAGGATCACAGGCACGCTCAGGAAGATTCCCGAGTGACCGTACTCCCCCTCGAGGCTCACCGAGGCGGTGATCAGTCGCCGTTCGTTGCGCGCCAAGGAAAGGATCATCTCGAGCTGGGCGGCCGATGGGGCGTAGTACGCGCTTCCCGACTTCAGGAGATCCACGATCTCGCCGCCTCCCTTCTTTGTCCGCTGGACGATCGCCTGGATCTTTTCCTGGGGCAATAGGTGGGTCAGTGGGACGCCGTTCACGGAGCAGTGGGAGATGATGGGGACCATGGTATCTCCGTGCGTGCCCATCACGAAACCGACCACATCCCGGGGAGCGACCCCGAGTTCCTTGGCCACGAACAGACGGAACCGGGAAGAGTCCAGGGTCCCGCTCTCGGCAAGGATACGCTCCCGGGGGAAGCCGGTCACTTGCTTGACGAGGTACGCCATCACGTCCACAGGGTTCGTGACGACCAGGACGATCGCCTTCGGGGCGAAGCGTTTGATCGCCTCGGCATGGGCGCGGATGATGCCGGCGTTCTTGCCCAACAGGTCCGATCGGCTCATCCCGGGCTTCCGGGCGAAACCTGCGGTGAGGACCACGAGGTTGCTCCCGGCCAGGTCTTCCAGTTGGGTCGATCCTCGCACATGCGTGGAGAATCCGAGAACAGGGGCGGACTCCTCGATGTCGAGGGCCTTGCCCTGTGGCAGCCCCTCCACGATATCAATGATGTCCAGCTCGTCTGCGATGTCGGCTTCGGCCAGCCTCTGCGCAAGCGATCCTCCAATGGCCCCGGCTCCCACAACGGATATCTTTGCCCAGCGCGACATGTTGAAACCTCTTCAGAGTGCGGGACCCGGGATAATTAATAAGCTCTCTCTTCCTTCTCCGGAAAACGCATGGATACACAGGCTATTCTCCTGGGTCTGGCCGAGCGGGAGCGATGGGCCCGTCGCAAGCTCATGCTCGAGAACCAGTTGGCTCGGACCCAGCGCAGGCTAAAGCTTGCAGAGAAAAAGAAACGTCGGCTCGGCAAGGAGCTCTCCCGGCTGGAGAGCATTGCCACCGCCCTGGAGTCCGGAACCGTCCCGGTGGAAAATGAAGGAACCTCACGACTCATTACGTATCGATAGGCTCTCCGCGCTCCGCATGGAGCTGGAGGTCGTCCAGTTCGAGATCATGGATCTCAAGAGCGAGGAGCGGCGGCTCCAGAAGCAGCTCGGGAAGGCCAAGGAGCAGATGGAGTACTATGAGAATTTCCTTAACTCTGCGGCGCGCACCAACCGGGGAGGACGGGGGGGGCTCGCCGACATGTTGGACCACCTTCGCGGCTGAACTCCCTGGCGCACCAGGTCGGAAGGCCCTTCATCATCCGGGGGAGAGGGAGTGGGAAAGGTCCCTAAGTTGGCGGGCCCCTTCGAGGTTCCCCATCAAGGATATACTTCTTTAGGCAGCGTGCCTTACCCCTACCTAGGGATTTTCCATGAGACTCGTGGTGTTCGGCGCGGGTGCGATTGGAAGCATCCTCGGTGCCTATCTGGCACGTTCCGGTCACGATATACTTCTCATCGGCAAGAAACCCCAGGTCGATGCCATCGAGAGGGACGGGCTCCGGATCGATGGGCTCACCAACCTCACGGTTCACCCCCGAGTCGCGGAGAACCTTCGAAGCGGCGAACGCTCTGCCATGGTGATCCTCACGGTCAAGAGCTACGACACGGAAGATGCCTGCTACAAGATCTCCAGGGCGCTGACCCCACGTCCGATCCTCTCGGTACAGAACGGTCTCTGCAACCTCACGGCCATGGAGAAGGGCCTCACCAAGGGAGGATGGGCGAATCCCCGGCTCTACATCGCGCTCTCGGTCCTGAGCTGGGGCGCTACACTGCTCGATTACGGACGAATCCGCCACGCCGGGACGGGCCCCTTCCTCGTGGGAGATTTCGCCGGGGGCCGCGCAGCCAAACGCTTTGCCTCGCTCTTTGAGGGGGTCGGCATCTCCACGGTCTTCACCCAGGACATCCTCTCGGCGATATGGCGGAAGGCCATCATCAACGCGGCCATCAATCCCGTGACGGCGCTCTACAAGGTACCGAACGGGGAGGTCTTGGCCGAACCGCTGCGGTCCCAGTCGCTCGCACTCCTCCACGAGGCCCTGGAAGTGGCGCGGGCCGAGGGATACCGGTTCGCCGAGCACGAGATGGAAGAGGAGTTCTTCCGCGTGCTCGAGAGGACCTCCGCCAACCAGTCTTCCATGCTCCAGGACGTCACCCGCGGCAAGCGCACCGAACTGGATGCGATCTCCGGGGAGATCCTTGCCCGGGGCGCAGCCCACGGCATGAAGCTCCCACGAACGGAGCGAGTGGTCAAAAAGCTGAAGAGCCAATTGGGTCAGTGACCCGCTAGGTTCTGCGAGCGATGAGGACCCTGAAGGAACTTGAGGCCAAAGGGCGCCGGGTACTGGTTCGCGTTGATTTCAATGTCCCGCTGACTCCCGAGGGAAAGGTAAGAGACGCGCTTCGCATCGAGGAATCCCTGCCCACCCTCCGACGTCTGAAGGAGCAGGGGGCCCGGACGATCCTCATGAGCCACCTGGGGCGCCCGAAGAAGCCGGACCCTGCCCTCTCGCTACGACCGGTAGCCGAGAAGCTTGGGGAACTGCTCGGAACGAACGTAGCCTTTGTTACGTCTTGCGTGGGCGAAGCGGCCCGGACTGCGGCCACGGCCGTGAAGGATGGGGAGTTTCTGCTGCTCGAGAACCTCAGATTCGACCCGCGCGAAGAGGCGAACGAGGAGGGGTTTGCCCAGGAACTCGCCCGGCTGGGCGAAGTCTTCGTCGAGGACGCCTTCGGGACCGTCCACCGGGCCCACGCGAGCACGGTCGGGGTTCCGAAACTGCTGCCATCCTACGCGGGCTTTCTCGTGGAGCGCGAGGTGCGGGAGCTCACCCAGCTCACCGAAGCCCCGCGCCATCCGTACGTTGCGCTCATCGGGGGAATGAAGATCGACACCAAGCTCCCGCTCCTGAAGAACCTGATGCACGGCATCGACCGGCTCCTCATCGGAGGAGCTCTGGGGGCGAACATTGTCGCCCAGACATCCGGCAACGGGGGTCCGATGGGAGACGTTGTCGCCGACCTACTCGCCATGGCGAAGAAGGCGGAGGTGGAGGTCGTCCTCCCGTCGGATTTCCTGCTCCAAGAGGACAGTTCCGGGAAAGTGATGACGAGCGGTGGGCCGACGGTGCCCCCCGGCTTCCGCGCCATGGACATCGGGCCGGCGACCCGAGAGCTCTTCTGCCACCGCCTCTCCGACGCCGAGACGGTCTTCGTCAACGGACCCCTCGGCAAGGCCGAGGACCCGAACTTTGCAGAGGGATCCCGCCAGGTGTTCTCAGAGATCGGCCGACGGCCGCGGGTCTCCATCGTCGCCGGGGGGGACACGGCGGGCATTGTCCGATCGATGGGCCTCGTGAACGCGTTCTCCTATCTTTCCACCGGGGGAGGGGCGGCGCTCGAATTCATCGAGGGCAGGACCCTTCCGGGCCTCGCCGTGCTCCCTTAACGCGTGTCCTGTTTCCGGCGGACGGCCGGACGCGGGAGACGCCTTGCCGGGGCTGACTTCGGGACCTTCCGCTGCACGGAGGTCTGGGCCCAACGCAGGTACCTGGGATCGACGGCGTCCGTTGCGATCTCCAGGATCTCGGGAACCTCGTAGGGATGATGCTGGCGCAAAAAGGCTCGGGCCTCGTTGGCCCGCCCGGAAGGAACCTTGACCCAGAGCAGGTACTCGGGGGTCTCCGTCACTTTACCCTTCCATCGATATACGGAATACAGGGGGGTGATCTGGACGCAGGCCGCCCTCCTCTTGGAGATCAGGGTCCGGGCGAGGAGCTTGGCCTCACGGAGACGACCGACGGTGGTCAGGAGCACCCGAAGACCCGAGGGCATGGACCCTAGTGCACCGTGAAATCGAGTTTGGCGGCGGAGTTCCGGGCCAGGTCCACGAGGAACGCCTGGGCCGGCTCGGGTTTCACGTTCCGCATGCGCTGGTACTCGGTCTCGGCGATCCAGGCGGAAGCATTGATGAGGGTCACACCCCGGTACCGCTCGATCCCCGCGGTGTGGGTGTGACCCGTCACGAAGATGTCGGGGAGAGGATCGATGACCAAACCATCCCTCGGTAAGGGGGCGAGCGGGATCTTCTGCCCGAAGGTGGGGGAGAGGTGGCGCATCGAGAGCATGTGTTTCATCACTTCCGTCGGCTGCTCGTACCGGGCCCCGGGGATGCTCGGGATGATGTTGTCGAATCCCCGGCCATGGTACGCCTGGACCATGATCCCGTCGATGGCGAAGAGACTGGGATTACCCGCGACCTTCACGTTGGCGGGAAGGAGATCGGAGAAGACCTCCGGAAGAGGGGGTTGAGGTTCCGCAGGGCAGACCGCATCGTGGTTCCCGGGGATCGCGATGACGTTCAACCGGCGCGGGAAGGTGGAGAGGAACTTCCCAAGTTCCCGGTACTGCTCCAAAATGTCGGTGATGGCGAGGTCCTTCTCCTGGCCGGGGTAGATCCCGATGCCGTCCACCAGGTCTCCTGCGATCACGACATGGTGGATCTGGTGGGCGATCTCCGGCTGCTCGGAATTACCGTTGAGGAAGGCGGAAAGCTCGGCGAAGGACTCCTTGAGGAACATCTTCGAACCCACGTGCAGGTCCGAGAGGAAGAGGACCTTAGAGTCCACCTTCGACTTCTTCGCTTCCCGCGGGATGGGCACGCCCGGGCGGACCACATCCTTGATCAGGGCGATACGACCGTCCTTCGGCCTCCAAACGTGGAGCCCCACCACCTCGTCATGGAGGAAGGTCTCCTTGGCCTGGGGATGGTCCTTGGTGAGGAGGAACGAGTCTTCGCCCGTGGGGTCATCCAGGGTGAGCAGCAGATGGTGACTGCGCTCCGTGAAGCGAACGTCCCGCACCATGCCCACCACGCTGAACTCCTCGCCAAGGTGCCGGGGTCCCTCCTTGATCGGAAGGAGATTCTTGAGGGCTGGGCGTCCCCGCAGAAGGCGGAAGAGGCGAGTGTAGCGGTCCGTGAAGAGTTCGTGGTATCCGTCCCCGGGAGACTGGTGCTTTAGGTGAGGTGCATAGCCGTCCTGCAACCGCTCAAAGCTGGGGGGAAGGGCCGTATCCACGGGGTCTTCCACGTAGGGAGCGACCAGGGCCTCGGTCACCAGCACCTCGGAACACGCGCTCAAGATCGATCTTGAGAGCTCCATCGGGTCCGTGCTCAGGAGGATGCGGTCTAGGGCTTTCGGTTCGATCGTCCGATGGTTCTCCAGGAAGAGGTTCTCCACCCTCTCCCGGGCGGCCGGGGGGATCCCACCGTCCTTCATTACCCCAACGCCCCCATCTCCGCTCCCTGAAAGACTCAATCCGTCCGCGAGTACTTATGTGTTCCGTTCCGAAAGCGAAGGAATCCACTTCTCCGAAGTCCACGGAGGTCTTCGCGGGGCGTAGGGAGACGCGAGCGCACCCTTTCCGGCACGGGGACCGCGGGGGAGTCTCATCGACGGGTTCTCGGGGAGAGCCAGTCCCGCAATCCGTCGGAGATCAGGAGGGTAGCCAGCCCGAAGACGATGATCCAGAGGGCGGGGATCAGGAACCCCCACCAGGCCAATCCGAAGGGATGCCCGGGCTGAGGTAACCAGGCACCGGTGTACGTGATCCCAGCACCGAGGACCCCGCCCCACTCCGGGTAGGTGAAGGTGGGGACGACAGGAGCCGCGAGGGAGGTGGCCGAGTTGAAGGTGCACCCCACACCGTAGGCGTGGCTGTTGTCATAGTAGGTGATGTACTGCGTCCCAATGATGAGGGCGAGGGTGAGGGTCACGGCAACCGGGAGCTGGGCCAAGGAGGGGGTGATGCTGTTGGGTAGGATGTGGCGGGCGATGATGTGGGGAGTACCCGCCCCGGAAGCTCGGGCGGCCTCGACGTAGCTCAGCGAAGAGTTCCGAAGGGCCTCGCTCCGCACCCCCCGGGCGAAGGGGGCCCACATGACGAGGATCATCGAGAGAATGAAGAGAAGAGGTCCCTGGGACGTTCCCACCTTCGGAAGCAGCACATAGACCAGGAGGAGGACGAAGACGAAGTAGGGAATGGAGAGGAGGGCATCCGTCACGGTCATCACGAACCAATCCAACCGCCCCCCGTAGGTGCCCGCGATGAGGCCGAGGAAGATCCCCACGAGGGCGGAGGGCACGACAACGGATGCGATGAGGAAAAGGTCCCACCGGGTGCCGACGATCAGTCCCTGAGCCACGCCCAGACCCAGGAATGCCGTCTGTCCGAGGGGGTGGTCTCCCAGGGAGAAAGGAAACAGGGTGAGGGTCGGCCCCTGCGGCAAGCCACACGACGCGAGCAAGTTCTTGTCGAGGGGCATGCTCGTGAGCTCACGGGGGTAGATCAAGGCGGAGATCAGGGCAACGAACACGTAGAAACCGAGGAGAACCAAACCTGCGACAAAGGCCCTGCGGGAAAGCAGATCCTTGAGGCTCTCGATCCAAGGGTGGTGGATACCGGGCCCCTTCATCGTGCCTTCCCTCGCCTCGTATCCTTGATGACCCGGCGATCGAGGAGAGAGACCAAGAAATCCGCGAGCACATTCGTCAAGACCACGGCCAGGGTAAAGACGTAGACGATGGGAACCACGACCTGCGCCAGGGCACTGAAAGAGTAGCTTCCGGAAAGCATGAGCCAGACGTCCGCACCGATCCCGACGTCGCTGAACGCCACCTCGACCATCGTGAGAGTGATCAAGAACGCCCCAAAGGTCGCGGAGAACGTCGAGATGTATAGGGGGAGGGAACGGGCCGCCACGTGCCTCCACAGCAAGCGGCTTTCGCTGACTCCCCGGGACCGCACGGCAACGATGTAGGGTTCCTCTGCGGCGTCCGCGGCGGAGAGGCGGATGTATCTGAGATAGACGGAGGAATAGATCAGGGCGATGATGAACGCCTGGAGGAGCGTGTTCGCTAGCACGTACAGTTCCAGCGTCCACGCCCCGTGCAACGCCCCGTCCACGAGAGGGAACCCGGTGGGGGATGTGGTCCCATACATCGTGATCCAAGAGGGAAGTCGCCCCATGTTGTCGTCGTACCAGGAAGGGTTGGACGGAAGGATGCCGTTGATCGAGGCATAGGGACCGAAGATCCCCAGCCAGACCATGTAGAACCACCCTCCAATGAGGAAGGCGAGCACGAGGGTGGGCATGAAGAGCCCCAGCGCAGAGTACCCCCGCGTCGTTCCATCGACGGCCCCCCCACGTTTCCAGCCGGAGATCATGCCGAGCGGGAAGGAGAGGAGGGCACTGAGCAGCAGGCTCACGGCCCCGAGCTCCAGGGATGAGGGAAGGAGCACGGTCATCGGGGCCGCAGCCTTCAGCGTCGAGAGACCCACCGGGAAAGAGGCGGAGAGCCAGGTCCCGGTGAAGAAGTTTCTTTCAGCGCTCCCCCACGACGTCAGCAGACCGAGGGGCGTCTGGGGAGTGCCCACCAGGGCCACCATATTGACCAAGAAGAAGACCACCGTCACGATCAGGAGCAGCTTCGCGACCACGCTCGAGACAAGACGCAGGACAAGGAAGGTCACCTCGCCGCGGGCCCGGGGCCGGAGCTGGCCGTTCTGCGGCGGAGGGTGGAGCCAGGCCACGGTCTGTTTCCGGACCTCCCGCAGGAATTTGCCGAAGTCCCGGTCCAGGGCCAGTTGCCGCAACGCGCGACCCAACGAGAGCGGGTAGGGGAGGGTGACCGGCACGTTGAGTGCAACACGGACGGAGCGACGCCATCGCGCTCGCCGGCGGTAAGCTCCCGCGGCGGAGAATCCCTCATAGGCGAGGACACCCGCAGCCAACCAGAGGAGGCCTAGGAGCACCCAGGGGGGAGCCGGAGGCGGGGGAGGGGGAGTGTACGGAGGATAGACAGTCACCTGGGTGTTGGCGGTCGCACTGTTTCCCTGAGAATCCGTGACGGTAAGCGTGACCCCGAAGGTGGTCTCCACCGTGGTCTGGAAGACATGGGTCACACTGGGACCGTAGGCGTTCCCCTGGGTGGGGCCGAAGTCCCAAGTGTAGTTGTAGGGGGGCATCCCCCCTGTCGGGCTCGCCGAGAAGGTGATGGCGAGCGGGCTCTGCCCCTGGGTCGGAGAGGCCGAGATCGTGAAGGTGAGCCCTCCCGGGTTACCTCCCATGGGAAGATAGAGCTGCCAGGTGCCCGTCGAGTTGTAATAGCCAGGATAGTACCCGGCGAGGATGAACAGGTTCTCTTTGATCCCAGAAGCTGGTACGAGCAGAGCCCCGCCCACGGGGCCTGGAGTGGGAAGACCCGGAGTGAACTGTGGTGTGAGGTTCTGCCAGGACCCGTTGAGGAAGATCCAAGTGTCGTTCAGAGCCCCCTGGTCTCCTATTCCCCCATAGATAACAAGGAAACCTCCGGCGCTCACCGAGGTCGCCGCTCCCATGCGGGCGGAGGGGGCCGCCCCAAGGGGAACGAGGGACCACCCCCCTGCCCGAAAGACCCAGGTGTCGTTGTACCGAAGGCTGGAGTTCCCGCCCCCGAACAGGACGACCTCGGAGTTGGTCGGGTCGTACCCGAGCGAGACACTCCACCGGGGAGAGGGCGCCGTAGGGGTGGGAGCTTGGATCCAGCCGGTACCTTTGAGCAGCCAGGTCGACCCCGAAGCGGAGCCATTCGTGAGCTCACCTCCAAACAGCACGAGGGAGTTCAGGGCCGCATCGTAGACCATACTGGCGTTGGCGAGCGGAGGAGGGGTGGATGTCCAATGCAATCGAGCCCACGTGTCGTTCCCGCCGTAGAAGATCCAACCATCTCCGTAGACCGAGCCGTTGTTCTGCCCACCGTAGAGCACGGCCCCTCCGAGCAACGGGTCGAGGGCCATGGCCGCCCCCGAGCGGGCGGAAGGTCCTTGGGAAGGCGCCGGGAACCACTGGAACGTTCCCTGGCTCTGTGAGAAGACCCATGTGTCTCCGCAATACCCACCGCAACCCAGCCCGCCGAAGAGCACGCCCTTGCTGGGATTGGTTCCCCCCAACCACACGGCGCTGGCAAACGTCCGGTCTGCAGGGATCGCAGACGTGATGGGGGCCTGGGACCAGACGGGCTGCGGCGCGGTCCCGGTGTGCGAAACGAACGCGCCCACCGCACCGGGCGCCGCGGCCGATGCCAAGAAGATGACCAGGAGAAGGGAAAGAGAGATCCTGAGAACCGGACCGGTCGGGGACACTCCGGAGGCCCAGAGAGAATTCCGCCGCACTCAACCTCCTTTGTCTCGTTACCTCAGGCGGCGGGCAGGGGGGCGAAGCCAGTCGTCCCGGAACTCCATTTCGGCGGGAAGGCGAAGGAACCAACGCACCTCGCCGATCTCGTCCGGGACGTTCGAATGCGGACGACCGGATTTCCAGAGGGCGGTGTACTGAAACATGGGAAAGGAGACGGGGGGAGCGCTCCCGTTGAAGGGTAGGTACCGGTTCTGAAGGGCTTTCCACAGCCGCAGGCGGGTGACCCGGACCCCTGCTTCCTCCCAGATCTCCCGCTCGACCGCGTCCGAGAGCGGTTCGTCGGGCTCGACCCCTCCACCGGGGGTCATCCATCGGGTGGACCACCCTCGTTCGGAGGTCTGCCGGACCAGGAGGACCCTCCCATGAGCATCCATCACCCGGGCCGCCACTCCGCAGACCACGCCACCCCGTATCCTGCGTCGCAAGCTCTCGTAGAGCTTGTCTGAGACCTTGTAGGTGAAGGAGAGGCTCACGGAGTCTGGGAAACGCTGGACCTCGGACAGTATCCGGGGGTCCTGGGGCCCCTCGCTGAAGCCAGAGGTCCCGGAAACCTTCGCGGGCCCGGAGCGCAGACTCATGCTCTCCAGTACCTTGGGAAGGATATCAATCCTATGGCGAGCCGACCTTGAGAAGAGGGGCCACGGCGCTTCGAAACGTGCTGGGAGGAGGTTGTTCACCAAACTATTTAGCCCTCAAAAGAAGTGCAACTACAGAGAACGTGACCGAGGATCGTTCGGAAGGTCCCCCTGTATCGGACCTCGAGGAAGTGCGCAGGGTATGGAACGCCAACGCATCTTTCTGGGACACCCGGATGGGTGAGGGAAACGACTTCCATCGCAAGCTTCTCCTCCCATGGCTCGAGCGATTGCTAGCCCCCCGGCCCGGGGAGCGTATTTTGGACATTGCCTGCGGCAACGGGCAGTTGTCGCGCTGGTTGGCCGGAAAGGGCGCCCAGGTGACGGCGGTCGACCTCAGCGAGCGGATGATCGAGTTCGCAAAGGCGAGAACGCCTCAGGACGTCCCTATCGATTATCGTGTGGTGGACGCCTCCGACGAAGCAGCGCTGAGGGCCTTGGGCGATTCATACTACGACGCGGCCGTCTGCAACATGGCGCTCATGGACATGCCGGACCCACGTCCTTTGGGACAAGCCCTGCCCCGCCTGCTTCGCCCGCACGGACGGTTCGTGATGTCGGTGACCCATCCCTGCTTCAACCAGGCCGACATGACGAAGGTCGCGCGAGAGAACGAAGAGGGGGGAACGCTCCGAGAGTATGTCGGGGTCGAGATCCGGAACTACCTTACTCCGAGGAAGGTCCGCGGGCTCGCGATGATCGGCCAGCCCGAGCCCCAGCCCTACTTCGAGCGTCCGTTGAGTCTCCTCCTCGGGGCCCTTCTCGGCCCGTCCTTGATGCTCGACGCCCTGGAGGAACCATCCTTCATACCCGAACCAGGAGCCGTCTCTCAATTCTGGTTCTCTTGGTCGAGGTTCTCGGACATCCCTCCCGCGTTGATCGCCCGGTTCCACCGAAGCGTGTAGACCCGACAATCAACACCGACTACGGGAAAGAAAAGACAACCTGCATTCCACGCTCTTCAGCAACGCTCACCCCTCAAAGAGAGGGATAGCGAAGAATGGATTTGCTCTCTCCGAGAGTTCAGATCTTCTTCAATCAACCCTGTCCTCGGCGAATTGAGCGTCAGAATGATCCCGGCAAAAATTATAGCCATCTTCCTTCGTGCGTAGCCGGCCGTCCTGCCGCCAGCGGACCCTGGGGGTGGGCGATAGCTTACTCTTCTTGCCCGGCACCAGCTCGGAGCAGACGGGGACGAGCTCGACGCCCCCCGTACCCACTTCAGGGGGGCGACCCAGGTGGGGGGGGCGCTGAGGGACATAACGCCGGTGGGACCGGGTGAGGGAATGGGCATTGCGGGGTCGGCTTTGCGCTCCCAACGGGGCCTCCCCTTGTTGGGGTCTACCCTAGGTGGGAAAAAACCGTCGCTGGGGAAAAACCTGGCAGGGACCAGGGCTGTCGAGGGGGGGTAATAAGGAGGACCTACCACCAAGAAAAGGATGGGTTTAGGGTAGGTGGCAACCATAGCATTTCGGGTAACATTCAACCTTGTTGGTCTAATTTAAAAGAGACAGTGTAGCATGCTGTACGGTGCAGCATGCCTCGTGTCAGCACTAGGCATATATACGCAGACCGCGCTATCACACACGGGGATGTAGTTTGGTCACACAAAGGATATCATCGAAGGTTACCAGCCCGTTCCATACACTTTCCTCGATGTCTCGACAAGTTCTGCCATCGAAAACCTATGCCCTTGTCGGCATTGTTCTTGCTGGTCTCCTGGCGAAGTTGCCGGGACTGGGCCCAGGGCTCTCCCCCAGGATGACTGTATCGTGGGAGCTCACGAAACGGATCCTGGCGGCAGGGCAGAGGAAGGCGGCTGCCCTCAAGACGGCTGTCGTGGCGGTAGGGGTAACCGGGATCATGGTCGCCGCCGCCTACGCCGGGATGCCCTTGGTTGCGCACGCTCCGGCCGCTCAACCCCCCGTCCTCGGTTTTCCCGCCAATGCTTCTGCTCCCTTCTTCCCGTATCTCGTGCCGGGGTCTGACTACCCGGCTCCCGACAACCTCACCCTCGGCGGCAATCTCTCGCTCCCTCGGCTTGCGGTCACCTCCGTC
>JAKAYL010000078.1 GCA_021809545.1 Thermoplasmata archaeon | reverse complement strand
GCGATCAGCACGACCGCCACCAGCATGAGGGCGCCCCCGAGGTATTGGAGGGGCTGGAGGACGACCCCGAGCACCACGAAGGCCACTACGGCGGCGGAGACTGGTTCCATGGTGCCCGCCACTCCCGCCTCGATCGCCGACAGACGGTCCCTTCCCTGAAGATAGAGACCGAAGGGGACCAGGGTCCCGGCCACCACTACGAAGAGCGTGAGGAGAAGGATGTCCATCCCCCCGGTCGCGGGAGGATGCAAAAGGTACTGTGCGAGACCGGGGGCGCCCAGGGGAAGGCTCAGAAGCCCCCCGATGAGCATTCCCCAGGCCGTGATAGCCCAGGCCCCGTGCCGTTGAACAAGGGGCCGGGAGTCGATCGTGTAGTACGCCGCCGTCAGGGCGGAGAGCACCCCGAAGGTCACACCTAGGAAGCTCACGGCGAGGTGACCGCCCGTCCCGCCGACGGTGAGGACAAGGGTCCCGACAAAGGCGAGGCCCACGGACGCGGCGACCAGCACCGTACGACGGGCACGGGGAAGGAACCACTCGTAGATCGCCATCATGGGGAGGGCCAGGGACTGCAGGAGCGTGGCGGTCGGGGCGTTCGAGTTGGCGATGGCCAGGAAGTACGTCACCTGGACGGCCAGGAGCCCCAGAACGGAGAAGACGAGGAGATGGAGCGCGCTCCCCCGGGGGAAGGAGGGACGGACGACGGCGAGGAGGATCGCCGCGGAGAGGAGCATCCGCAGCGTGACGAGACCGAGAGGGGGGAACCCGTAGAGGTCGAAGAGCCCCTGGGCCGCAGTGCCGGAGAGCCCCCACAGGGTCGCCGCGAGGAGCACGACCGCGAAGGAGCGGGCCCGGAGATCCATCGGAGCGTTGAGAGCCGGTTCCGGTTATGAAAGAACCGAGGGACGGAAGCGGCCCTACAGGTGCCCCTTCGTGAAGGGCGCCCGGGGGGCCCCGACAGGAAGTGTGGCATCGATCCCCCACTTGGTGGTGATCCCGTCCGGGGTGGCGCTCGGGTCCAGGCTCGAGCCGGTCGCGCCCGGAACGATCACGAGCCCTCGGTCCGCCTGGAGACGGGTGGCGATCGCCCATTCCACCTCCCGGTCGTTGAAGATGTCGATGTCCTCATCGACGACCGTCACGTGCTTCATGGAAGGGTGTCCGCTGAAGGCCGCGAGGAGGGCGTTCTTCCCATCCCCCTCCCGGCGCTTGCGCAGGGAGACCACGCCGTTCAGCCAGCCGCACCCGCCCTCGGTGAGACGGACGTCCTGGACCCCGGGGACGACGGAGCGCACGGCGCGAAGGATCATGGGTTCCCGGGGGAGACCCATCAGGAGGAAGTGCTCGTCGGAGCCCGGAAGGATCGCGTGGAGGACGGGATCCCTTACCGTGTAGACCCGGTCCACGCGCACGACCGGTTGCCGGCGGCGGGCGTCGTAGGTGCCGAGGATGTCCAGGAAGGGGCCCTCCTCCTCGTCCCGCGAGGTGATGTGGGCGCGCAGCACGATCTCGGCGTCCCGGGGGACCCGGGTCCCGTCGTCGAGCTCGACCACGGGGAGGGGCTCGCCCGTGCGCTTCTGGTGGAGGGCCGAGGCGATCTCCATCTCGTCCTGGGCGTAGTCCACGGAACAGGCGGCCGCCAGGAGGACGTCGATGGGGGCGCCGACGAAGATCGTTACCGGGAGCTCGATGCCCTCCTTCCGGGAGGCCTGGACCATCTGGTCGAGGTGACGGGGGACGAGCCGGACGGGACCGCCCGAGTCCTCGCGGACCCAGAGGCGGTGGTAGGAGAGGTTGCGCTTCCCCTTCCAGAGCGAGGAGTAGATGGCCGCGGTGAAGTAGGGTCCCGCGTCCTCGGGGTAGTAGTGGGGCACCGGCCAGGAACGGAGCCGGGGGGCTCCCTCCTGTTCTTGCCAGGGGGCTTTCTCCCGGACCACGACGGGAGCGATCGGGTGTTCGATGGCGGACAGCAGGAGCTCGGTAAGGCCCCGGGCATTGGTGCCGTAGCCCGCCGCCACGGATTCCCGGGTGGACCATAGGTTCCCGATCAGGCTCGGGTTCCGGAAGCCGCGGAAGAGGACGGGTGTCACGGGGGTCTTGAGGAGCTCCCGGGTGACCTCGTACCGCGGATCGATCTGTCCCTCAACGATCCGCGGTGGGGGAGCCCCGCGGAGGAAGCGGGATCCTGGGGGAGAGCCGTTCCCTTCCTTCGGGACCGACACTACCGCACCGGGATCGTGGGGAGGGGGATCTGTTCGGGATGGCGCAGCGGGCTCTCGATGGGGGTCCGCTTCTCCAGTTTCGGCTCGTTGATGAGCCCCTTCTGCTTCGCGACGAAATTGATGAAGTCGATGAAGCCCGTGAAGGCGGTCTTGTAGATCTTCCCCGAGAACCCGGGGCGGTTCTCGAAGAAGACGTCGAGGAGGGCCCGCGACTGGCGGATCCCGTGCGTGAGCGCCCGGGTCATCAGTTCCTTTTGCCGGTCCGAGACCATGTCCCGCTTGAACCAGTCCTTCGAGGTGAGGTGTCCGAGGGGGACGAAGAACATGGGGACCAGGATGGCCTTGAAGTCCCAGAGGTCATCGAAGAGGTCGATGGTCCGGATGACATCCTCTTCGGTCTCCTGCGGAAGCCCGACGATGAACGTGCACGCCGGGAAGACCGAGTTGTCGTTCAAAAGGCCGGCGGCCTGCACGACGAGCTCGGGCCACTGGCTCGCCCGGAAGGGGGCGACCTTCCCCGGCATCGCCTTCGTGATGAGCCGGGGGCTGCCGGTCTCCATCCCGATCTCCACCCCCCACCACGACTGGGTACCGGTGCAGAGGATGTCGTGGATCTTGGGCAGCAGATTGGGCTTCGTCATCAGGGTGGCCACGGCCACGTGGCTCCACCCGACGTGCTCGTAGTACTTCTTGGCGAGCGACATCAGCGGGAGGAGCTTCTCCTCCCGCGGCATGATGTTCGGGGAGCCGTAGAACATCACGTCGTCCGAGTGGAGGAGGCCGTCCGTGATGCCCGCCGCCGCGTTGATCTTGAGCTCTTCCTCGATCTTTTCGAGGGGGTACCACCGGGTCGGACGCTGGGTGACCGAGCAGAAGGAGCACCCCCGACAGCAGCCCCGACCGATCTCGGTCAGGCCGTTGATGGAGGCGTAGCGCATGGACGAGATCTGCTCGACCGCGGGAGCGTCCCGCGGGGAGAGGATCACATGTTCGGGGAGCGGCTCTCCTTTGAGGGCCTTGGCGACGATCTCCCGGACGTAGAGATCCGCCTCGCCCTCGACCACGGTGTCGACACCCCCGATCTCCTTGACGAAGTCGTCCACCCACGTCAGCTTCGAGCGGGTGGCCGGGGAGAGTTGCCAGGCGCAGGGCCCGCCGGCGATGATCTTCATGCCCTGCCGCCGGGCCTCGACCACGTGGGGCTGGCGCAGCATCCGCATGAAGTTCACTCGGTTCAACGGCTCCTTCTTCATGATCCCGGCGAAGGTGGTCGAGGGCGGGTTGAGCCCCAGGTAGTCATGGCCCGAGATGAGGAGCACCTTGGCCTTCCCGGGCATGTAGAGATCGAGGTGGCTGGGGTGGACGATCCGGGCGTCGAACCCGCCGTCGATCAAGGCGGCCTCGATCTTTCGCATCCCGTAGGAGGCCATCACAGGGAACCCCGCCTCGTCCGTCTTCATCGGTGGGAAGAAGAGGCGACGGTAGGCGGCCTCGGGCAGGACCATCGCGGGGGTCGTGGTGCCGAACCCGAGGAACTCCTTCCCATTGTGGTCGCTCATCATGGTCCAATCACTAGTGATAACCACTTCAGGCATGAACGGCCTCCGTCATGGGATTAGATGAGTAAATCCGCTCAGAAGTACATAAACATTCCGAAGGCGGCGGTATCGTCCCCGATATCTCAGGGTCCAGACCGGCCCCCGATCCCCCGAACCCGGGTGCGGGGCTCTCCAAATGCTTAAGAGGAGCGTGCCCCTGGTTGGGTTTGGTCCCACTCCGGTGGGACCTGAGCTCCGAGAAGTGGTCCCTCCTGACCGTTTGAGTCCGGGCGGGTCGTCCGGTTGGAAT
>JAKAYL010000034.1 GCA_021809545.1 Thermoplasmata archaeon | reverse complement strand
CGAGGAGGAGCCCCAGCACCGCGAGGATGACCCCGCCCGTGGGGATCGTGGTCTTCGTCGTCACCGAGACGCTCGGGTTCTGGGTCGCGGAGGAAGTGAAGAAGAGAAGGACGTACTGGCCGTTGGGAACGGACAGCGAGATCTTCCCGCTGGTCCCGCTCTGGGTGCTGTTCACCGAGCAGCTTACCGAGCTCGAGGGGGTCCAGATCCCGTTGCAGACCTTGTAGGTCATCTCGCCGGAGACGTTCGAGGTCCACGAGATGTCGAAGCTCTGGGAATAGAGGGGCGAGTTCACCTGGGCGCCCGACACGGTCTGTTTCATCGACTGGGCCGTGTTGACCGGTAGGCTCTGGGGTTCCAAGGGATAGAAGAGCAGTACCGCACCGATCAGCAGGAGTACGAGCCCGACCACGAGGATTCCCTTTCGCACCACGACCACCAGTTAGGGTCCCACAATGCCCGCCGGGATATTTTAACCTTCGCCAGGAAGCGTATCGACCGGCGGGGAGGTTGGTTCGTTCCCTCCGGTGAGGGCAAAGCTGGGCGGATGCAGGGGTTTTCCGTCCCACCACGGGGAATCCCCGGCGCCCCAGAGACATCTTTAAAGACCAATACTCCTTACCCCCCTCGTGCCAACAGTCCCAGCGAAGAAGGTGGATGACTCGTCGTTAGTGCCCATTCCCTCCCGGTTCTTTGTAACGAGCGGTAGGGCCATCAACAAGACGAGCGAGCTCAACGCCTTCGATCTCGCGCTGCTCAAGGCCGGGATCGGGGAGCAGAACCTCGTCAGCGTTTCCAGCATCCTCCCTTCGGGGATCAAGCAGATCGAGCGCCGGCCCATCCCGATGGGTGCGGTCACCCACTGTGTCCTCGCCCGCCACGCGGGGGGCGAGGGAGAGGTCATCAGCGCCGGGATCGCCTACGCCTTCCGCGCCGACGGAAGCGGCGGATACGTGGCCGAGGGTCACCTGCACGGGACCCAGAAGGCGCTGAAGGAATTCCTCCGCTGGCGCATGGAGGAGATCGGGCACTTCCGAGGTGTCGAGCTGCTCAGGATCAACTACCGGACCGAGGAACTCTCCATCCCCATGGACCACTACGGGGTCTGCATCGCCGCCTGCGTCTTCCTGAAGTAGTCCCCTGGGCCGGAGGAACCTTCCGTTCCGGTACCTCTGCGGGGGCTTGAAACCTACAAGTACGTTCCGTGGCTCTCTCCGTCGGACCAACCAGCATGCGCACTCGCAGAGTCGTAATCCTCACCACCACCATCAGCACCCTCTTCTTCTCGCTGAACCTCATCGCGTTCGCGGTGAGCGGGAGCAAGGCCGTGCTCTCCCAGGCCCTCTACGCGGTCACGGACATCCTCGGAGGGCTGATGATCTATTGGGGGATGCGGGCGAGCCGGGAGCCCCCGGACCATGTCCATCCCTTCGGGCGCGGGAAGGAGCGTTTCTTCTGGGCCTTCACCGCAGGTCTCGTGACCTTCTCCCTCACCGGCGCCGTGGTGATGATCTACGGGATCCTCCAGATCCTGGACCCCGTCCGGCTCGTCGACCTCCGGGTCGACATCGGTGTGGTGGCGGCCACCATGTGTGCCGGGGGTCTCTCGCTCTACCTCGTGCTCGGGGAGCTCCGCAAGTTCGGGATCTCCGTGCAGGACCTCATGAGCTCAGATTCCCAGGAGATGAAGATCATGCTGGTCCAGGACGTCCTGGGAGTGGTGGGGGCATTGGTCGCCCTCACCGGCATCTCCCTGGTCTATCTGCTCCACGACGGCCGCTTCGACGGTGTGGCGGCCGCCTTTGTGGGGGCGATCCTCATCGGGGCAGGGATCGAGTTTGCGATGGAGGCGAAGGAGCTTCTCGTGGGAAAGGCGATCCCCGTGACCGAGGGAAAGGAGATCCTCTCCATCGTCGAACGGTATCCCTTCATCCGCGGGGTGGAGGGGATGCAGAGCATGGTGCTGGGACCCGAGGACCTCCTGGTGATCCTGAAGCTCAACTTCGTCGACGGGCTCAACACGGACGACATCGAGATGCACATCGACCAGCTCCGGCGCTTCGTGATGGGCCAGTGTCCCTCGGTACGGCACCTCATCCTGGAACCGGTCGCGGAGAGATCCGCCCAGCGCAGGATCCCGCACGCAGAGTGAACCGGCCTACCGTCCCCTAGAGGACGACCTGGGTGGAGTCCCCCAGGATGAAGGAGTGCCCCTTGGGATGGTGGGTGCGTTCCGAGATCTGCGAGCCCCGCCCGATGATGCTGTCCACGATCCGGCCGGGGATGTCGACCGTCACGTTCTCCATGAGGATACTGTGGTCGATCTCCGCCCGGCGGATGACCGAACCGTCTCCGATGGAAGTGTAGGGACCGATGTAGGCCCCCGATTCCACGCGTACCTTGCGACCCAGGACCACGGGGCCCCGGATCGTGGCCCCGGCGGCGATGACGCTCCCCGCCCCGAGGGCGATATGGCCGCTCACGTTCGCCTGGGGATCGATCTCCCCCTGGACCGCAAAGAAGCTCTTGGGGCGGCTGGCGAGCACCCGCTCGTTCGCCTCGATGAGGTCGGTGGGCTGTCCCGTGTCCTTCCACCAGCCCTCCAGCCGGATGGCCCGGACTCTCCCCGTGGCCTTGTGAAGGGCCCAGATGGCGTCCGTGATCTCGAGCTCCCCCCGCTTGGAGGGTTTGAGCTCCGCGATGATCCGGTGGATCTCCGGGGTGAAGAGATAGACGCCGATGAGAGCGAGATTGCTCTTGGGGGAGGCGGGTTTCTCCTCGATGGAGAGGATGTTCCCGTCCGGAGCCATCTCCACGACCCCGTAGTGGCGGGGCTCCTTGACGGGGACGGCGCCGACGACCGCCGAGGCATCCCCCTGGGCGAAGCGCTCGAGGTAGGGAGCGGCCCCGTGTTCGAGCAGGTTGTCCCCGAGGTACATGAGGAAGTCCTCCTCCCCCAGGAACTCCCGCGCACAGAGTACCGCATGGGCGAGTCCCTTCGGCTCTCCCTGGGTGATGTAGGTCACGTGGAGCCCGAAGTCGGCCCCGTCGCCGATCTGATCCTCGATCCCCTCTTTGATGGGCCCCAGGATGATGGCGACCTCGCGGACCCCGGCCTCCTTCAGGTGGTCCAGGCCGTAGAACAGAAGGGGGCGGTTTGCGATCGGGAGCATGTGCTTGTTCCCGCGGAAAGTGAGGGGGCGAAGCCGGGTGCCGTGCCCACCGGCCAGGAGCAATCCCTTCATGGGCGGCGCACCTCCACCTTCTCCCACCCGAACGTCTCTCCCCCGAGACCGGGGACCGGAGCCTGTGTGAAGGGGACACGGCCCTCGTCGGCCGCGCTGTAGAGTTGTGTCGGGTAGTTCTGGAGGATAAAGGGTGCTTCGGAGAGGTTCCCGATGCAGTGGTAGACGCCGATGGGGATGGTGATGAGGTAGGACTCCGTGTCCAACTTTGCGCGGGGAACCCGGCCGAGACCGTCGGAGGGCCCCACCATCCGGATGGCGTGGATCGTCCCGTGGGTGGGGCTCTCCTTCCGGGCATCGTAGAGCATGAGGATCATTTCCCCCGCAAGCACCACGAAGCGATCCTCCTGGTGCTGGTGCACGTGCCATCGGTCGACGTCCCTCTTCTCTCCCGGCACCGTGAGCGAGGTGTAGCTCATGGCGAAGGTCTCGCCGTGAACCTCCCGATCGTCCTTGCGGAGCGTCTCCAGGAGGAAGCCCCGGGGATCGTGGTGGGCCGTCCGACGGAGCACGGTAACTCCTTGGATCGTGATCTTGGGGGGGTCAATCGTAGGCAAGCCGACCATTCGGACCACGTGACTTCTGGGAAGCCATAAGCTCATCGGACTTCACCTGGCCACCGGGTCAGGGTTTATTATCCGGGGAGGTGTGCCGCCCGTCATGAAGGTCCGGGCCGTCATTCCTGATTTCCTGCCGGTCGAAGAGATCCAGCGCCGGGTGGGTGCGCTCCTTCCCGGGATCGACATCGTGAACGAACCCCTCACCAAGGGGCTGTACCCTCTGAACGAGCTCGAGGTGCTCATCCTGACCACGTTCCACGATCTGCCGGCGGAGGCCATCCAGCAGATGCCGGCGCTCAAGTTCATCCAAGTGGCGAGCACTGGGTACAACCGGGTCGATCTTGCGGAGGTCCGCCGCCGGGGCATCATGCTCTCCAATATCCCTGTGGCGAATTCGAAGACCGTCGCGGAGCACGTCGTGCTCCTCATCCTGGCGCTCCTCCGGAACCTGACGGATATGGACGGGGCGATGCGGAAGGGGGAGTGGCCCATGCTCACCAACTGCCACGACCTCGCGGGACGGACCGTGGGGATCCTCGGCCTGGGCCGCATCGGAAAGGAACTCGCCGCCCGCCTGCTCCCCTTCGAGGTGGCCGTCGTCTACTTCGACGTGGTCCGGGCGAGCCCGGAGGACGAGGCCCGGCTTGGGGTCACCTATCTTCCTCTCGACGAGATCCTCGCCCAAGCGGACGTCGTCTCGCTCCACCTCCCACTGACCGAGCAGACCCGGAACCTCCTCGACGCCGCGCATCTGAAGATGATGAAGGATGGGGCGCTCCTGATCAACACGGCCCGTTCCGAACTGGTCGACCTCCCCGCGCTCCGGGAGGAAGTGAAGCAGGGCCGGCTCTCCGCGGGCCTTGACGTCTTCCCGAGCGAGCCTCCCGACTTCTCCGACGAGCTCTTCGCCACGCCCGGGACCGTCTTCACCCCTCACCTGGCCGGGGTCACGATGGAAGCCCAAGCGCGCTTCCTGCAGGAGACCGTGAAGAACGTGCTCCGTTACCTGCAGGGTAAGGATCCCCTCTACCGTGTGGATGGCGGCACTCCGCCCAAGGACGGATGACGAAGGTCGCCCGCGCCCTCTCCTCTCAACTGACCCACCTCGGGATCCGCGAGGTCTTCGGGAATCCCGGGACCACGGAACTCCCCTTCCTTGAAGGATTGGTGGAGCAACAGTACTACCTGACCCTCCACGATTCCATCGCGGTCGGAGCGGCGGACGGGCTCTCCCAGGTCGACCGGAAGGCGACCGTGGCCTCTCTCCACGCCGCCGTGGGCCTCGGGAACTCCATCGGTTTCGTCTACTCGGCCCAGCGGAACCGGTCCCCGGTCGTGCTGCTGGTGGGCCAGCAGGATCTCCGGCATTCCAACTACGATCCTCTCCTCCAAGCGAACATGGAGCAGATGGTCTCCGGCCTCGTCAAGTTCTCTTGCGAACCGAAGACGGTCGACGAGGTCTCGGTGGCCCTGGACCGGGCCGTGAAGACCGCCATGACACCCCCCTTCGGTCCCACGCTCGTCAGCCTGCCGATGGACCTGATGGAAGCGGAGGCTCCCCGGACGGAAACCTCGCCTGGGTCGGAGACCACTTCCCCTCCCGCAGCCTCCCTGGAGGCGCTCGTGGAGCGCATCCGCGGGGCCCAGAAGATCGCCATCGTGGCCGGATACGAAGTGGATGTCTGGGACGCTTTCAACGAGCTCAAGGCGCTCGCGGACCGGCTGGGAGCCCCGGTCTACGCGGAGCCCCTCGCCTCAAGGGCCATGGTGCCGGAAGCCCTTCCCCAGTTCGCCGGGGACCTCCTTCCCGCCTCGGCGCTCATCACGGCGACCCTGACGGATTTCGACCTCGTGCTCCTGCTGGGCGCGGACTTCACCGTCTACCCGTACACCCCCGTCCCTCTGCCCGGAGGAGAGAAGGTATTCTACCTCGGGACGGACCCGGCCGTGCCCGGGCGGCTGGGTTGCCCTTCGGTGTACGGGAAGCTCAAGGAACTCCTCGGCGCGCTGCTCCCGCTCCTGCCGCCTCCGCGGCCGGCCTTCCGGGCCCCCCGCGATCTGATGCGGGCCAGCAGGGCCGCTCGGGCCGCCCGCACGATGGGCGGTTACTTCGTCCTAGAGGCGGCGACGCGGATCTTCTCCGACCACACGATCGTGGACGAGGCGGTCTCCCTCACCCCGGTCCTGAAATCCCTCGGGGTCTACCGCGGGAAGGACAGCTACTTCGGTTACCGGAGCGGGCAGCTCGGCTGGGGACTCGCGGCCTCTGTCGGCATCTCGGTCCGGCGGCCGAAGGTGCTCACGGTGCTCGGGGACGGCTCCCTCCAGTACGCAGTGCAGTCCCTCGGGACCATTGCCCGGTACCACCTCCCGGTCAAGATCCTCGTCGTGAACAATCACAGTTACGCGATCCTCCGGAGCTACTCGAAGGCGTACCATCCGCCGCTCATCGACCTCGACTACTTCCAGCTTCCGCACATCGACATCCCGAGCCTGGCCAAGGGGTACGGACTCCCGGCCGCAACGGTCGACTCCCCACAGGCCCTGGAGGCGGAGCTCAAACGGTTCCGGGAACAAGAGGGGCCGGCGTTGCTCAACGTCGAGATCGACCGGACGGTTCCCGACCTCTTCTCCTGAGACCGCGTCCTGCGCGACGAGCACTCCGCCAGCTTCATCGGTTTGGGGATAGACGACGCTCCGTGAGCACGGGGTACCTCGCCCATCCATGCGTAGTCCTTGCATACTGAGCCACGGCGGCGCATGGGTAGTCATATATAGACGTGCCTCCATGCCGCACGCATCTTCGGAGACTGAAAGATGCGCGTTACTGTGCGACAATGGGCGGGGCTGTGCTGCTTCTGGGCGATCGTGATGGTGACTTCCGGTTTGGGAGGCGCGATGCCCCTGCCCCAGGCCAGCGGGGCGTTCGCTCATCCCATTGTCGCCGGGTCCCGACCGGTCCGGCGGTCCAGCACGGTGCTTCCTGAGTTCCCGAACAACATCACCCACTTCGTGCTGATCCTGAGGGAGAACCACGTCTTTGACGACTACCTCGGGGACTGCGCCACCACCATCAACGACACCTGCAACGGCGGGAAGGACTACACGACCCAGACGAACCATCAGGTGGACGTACCCGACCTCCATGCGCTCGCGCGCAACTACTCCGTCTTCGACAACTTCTACTCCTCGATCGATCCCTGGTCCGCCCAAGGGCACAACTACCTCTTCACCGCCAACGTCTGGGGTGGGACCGACAGCGGAACGGGATGCAGCAACTGGGCTGTCGAAGGCACCGGCCCCAACACCCAGTGGGGGAACACCAACAACTCCGCCGTGATCGCGGGGAACTGCGCCTGGAGCCCGGATCTCGGTTCGCAGACGTACAATGCGACCGGGGGCGCCATCTTCGACCGGTTCTTCGGTCCGAACGTCCCCCAGACGAAGACGACCATCCCCTTCATGGCGGATGGGGACAACATCTGGGAACTCTCGAACGCCGGCTGCTCGGTTCCGTCCTCGCAAACGATCCCGGGAGATTCCCAGCAGGTCGTCCAGATCGTGACGGGCTGCACGAACGGCTACTGGTACAACTCCTCCAGCGGGACCCCCAGCATGCCGCCCACGATCAATCCGTACACGGGGATCCCTCAGTTCCTGTGGGAGTGCCAGTTCTCCTCTCCCTGCAGTTCCTCCACTCCGAGCCCCTTCCTCGATTCCTACGCGGCCAATGCCTTCGACGCCTACCTCAAGGACTACGGCCTTCCCACGTACACCGAGGTCGAACTCCAGGACGATCACCCGGGCAGCTACTGCGGGCAGACGGACCCCATCTGCATCCAGTGGAACGACGCGGCCACGATGAACGTCGTCTCCGCCATCCTGAACACCACCTACCGCTCGAACACCATGATCGCCATCACGGAGGACGACACCCAACAGGGCCAGAACGGTCCGGATCACGTCAACAACGACCGGCGTCTCCCGCTCGTGATCATCGCCCCACCCTCGGTGGCGAAGACGGGGGGAGCGCCCTCCACCTGCGGCATTTCTTCCTCCTACACCTCCTGTGGGTACGTCGTCCACCAGATGCTCAACTTCTCCAACCTGCTCTCCGCGATGGAACGGGTGGAGTTGAACGTCTACCCCAACCTCCTCTACCAGGGAGGCATCGCACCGAACAACACCATGTTCCCGATGGTCCAGAACGACTACCTGGCCGAGGGGAGCCCGCTGGAGCCGCTCTGGAAGTGCAGCGGCACTTCCGCCGCCTACTGTAACACGGGACCCACCTCAGGAACTCCGGCCCTGTCCGGGACCACGGTCTCGCCCTCCTCGGTCACTACCGGGACCGGCACGACCACGGCCCTCGCAGCCTCGGCCACTTGCACCGGGGGTACTTGTCCGGGAGGGGTAACCTACGCCTGGAGCCTCTCTCCCGCGTCGCTCGGCAGCCTGAGCTCTCCCACGGGGAGCTCGGTGACCTTCACCTCCGGGAACTCGGCGGGGACCGGCACCCTCTACGAGAACGCTTCCTTGAGCGGGGTCATTAAGGGGACCACGGTGCCCGTCACCGTCACCTCCTCCAGCACTCCGACCCTCTCGGGTACCTCCGTCTCTCCCACGTCCGTTTCCACGGGAACCAACACTCCCACCTCCCTCACAGCATCCGCCACATGCACCGGCGGTGCTTGCCCCACTGGGGTCACCTACACCTGGGCCCTGACCCCTTCGAGCATGGGCACCCTTTCTTCTGCGACCGGGACGACGGTCACCTTCACCTCGGGAAGCACCGCAGCGACGGGCACGATCTACGAGAACGCTTCCCTCAACAACGTGACGCAGGGCACGACCGTCCCAGTGACGGTGAGCACCTCCGGCACTCCCACCCTCTCCGCCACGTCGGTCTCCCCAGCCTCGGTGAGTACGGGGACGACAACTCCCACCTCGCTCACGGCGTCGGCCACCTGCGCCGGAGGAACCTGCCCCAGCGGGATCTCCTATGCCTGGAGCCTAGTCCCCTCCTCCCTCGGGAGCTTGAGCGCTTACACCGGAACCACGATCACCTTTACCTCTGGGAGCTCGCCCGGGACCGGCACCCTCTACGAGAACGCGTCCTTGAACGGCATTCTCAAGGGGACCACGGTGCCCGTGACAGTGTCGAGCACCGCCGTGACCCTCACGGCCGTCGCGGTCTCCCCGTCGGGGGCTGTCAGCGTAAGCCCGGGAGGTACAAGGACCTTCACAGCGACCCCCACCTGTTCCGCCTCCTGCCCGAGTGGGGTCACCTATGCCTGGACGCTCTCCTCGTCCCTCGGCAACCTCAGTAGCCCCACATCGAATCCCACGACCTTCACGGCCGGAAGCTCCGTGGGATCGTTGACGGTCTGCGTGACCGCAGTCCTGGGTTCCTCCAGTCAGCAGGCGTGTACCACCGTCTCCATCTCCACGGCCACCGCAGTGCTCTCGAGCGTGGCGGTCACCCCGAGCGGTTCGGTGACCCTCGGTGAGGGAGCCACGGCGGATTTCTCTGCGCAGGCCTACGACCAGTACGGGAACGCCCTCTCAGGCGCCTCCTACCAGTGGATCTTCCTGCCCGCATCGACCGGTTCGCTCAGCGGCACGACCGGCAGCTCCACCGTGCTCACCGCGGGTACAACGCCGGGAGCGAACGGGAGCCTGGTGGCCGAGGCCACCCTCTCCGGAACCACTGTGCAGGCCACCGTCCTCGTCACCATCTTCGGTGTGACCGCGGCAGCGAGCCCGCCGACGGGCTCGGCCCCGCTGGCGGTCTCCTTCTCCGCGAACGCGGCCGGGGGAGCCGGAGGGTACACGTACACGTGGATCTTCGGGGACGGCACGAGCGGGACGGGCGCCCAGACGAGCCACACCTACTCGAACCCCGGGACCTACCCCGTCGAGGTCATGGTCAAGGACAGCACTGGCAATACGGCCGTCGGCCACCTCAACGTGACGGTCACTTCGGGCTCCGGCACCTCCAACCCGTCAAGCGGAGGAGGGACGGCCGACTACCTGCTCTACGGACTGGTAGGCGCCGCGGCGATCCTCGGGATTGCCCTCGTCGCAATCTTCGCCCGGACTCGGAAACCGAGAGCCCCGTTGCCCTACCCTCCCCCGAACGGTGGCTACTGAGCCTCCCAGAGCCAACGGAAGGGAGCAGGCCCTTGCCCTGGGACAGTGGACCTTCCTCCGTAAGGAGAGTCCTAGGGGCGGCTCACGGTGGGAGGAGCGGTTCCCACCACGCCCGGTTCTGGACGTACCATTCGACCGTCCTCCGGAGGCTCTCCTCGAAGGAGTAGCGCGGTTTCCATCCCAGGGAATCCCGGAGGAACGAGGGATCGATCGCGTACCGACGGTCGTGCCCGGGGCGGTCCGGCACGTACTCAAGGCTCTCCCCTCCCTTCCCCAGGATCTTGAGGATCTGGTGGACGACCTCGTTGTTGGAGCGCTCGCACTCCGCTCCGATGAGGTAGGTCTCCCCCGGGGTGCCCTTCCGCGCAACGAGGTCCACGGCCCGGCCGTGGTCTTCGACGTAGATCCAGTCCCGCACGTTCTTGCCGTCTCCGTAGATCGGGACCCGCTTGCCCCGCAGGAGATGCGTGATGGCAAGAGGGATCAGTTTCTCGGGATGGTGATAGGGGCCGAAATTGTTCGAGCAGTTGGAGATGGTCACCGGGAGACGGTAGGTGTGGAAGTAGGCCCGGGCCAGATGATCCGCCGCCGCCTTGCTGGCCGCATAGGGGCTCCGGGGATCGTAAGGGGTCCTCCGGTCGAACTTGACCTCCGGCCGGTCCAGAGGGAGGGAGCCCATGACCTCGTCCGTGGACACTAGGTGGAACCGGGCCAGGTCGTGGCGACGGGCCGCTTCCAGCAGGACTCCCGTACCCAGGACGTTCGTCTCCAGGAAGGGCATGGCGTCGGAGATCGATCGGTCGACGTGGCTCTCCGCCGCCAGATGGATCACGAGGTCGGACTCCTTCACGAGAGGGTCTACCGCCTCCCGGGAGCGGATGTCCGCGTGCACGAAACGAAGCTTCTTCGACTTCTCGAGGTCCCGCACGGACTCCCGGTGCCCCGCATAAGTGAGGGCATCGATCGTGGTGAGATGGTCCTCAGGGTGTTCGTTGGAGAGGAGCCGGAGAAGGTTGGCGCCGATGAAGCCCGCCCCCCCCGTCACGAGGATCCGCATGGTGGCACGGGTCCCATGTGGCGAAGCTTCTTGAACTTTGGGCCTGGTACGCTCTCTCCGTGAGAGTGTTGGTCCTGGGAGCGACCTCCCTGGTCGGGAGCCACTTCGTCGCGGCCACCGAGGGGGTGGGACTGGTGGCGGCCGGCCGCCGGGATCCAAGAGATATCGACATTCTCGTGCATGAATTCCGCAAGGCGGACCTGGGCCAGCAAGAGGAAGTGCGCATACTCCTCGAGGAAGCTGACTGCGATGCGGTCGTGAACTTTGTCGCCCGGACCGATGTGGACGGCTGCGAGGCGGAGCGGCCAGAGGATCCCTCGTCGCCCGCGCACCCTAGCGGCGGGCACAGCGCATGGAGCTTGAACGCCGAGCTCCCGCGGTGGTTGGCCGAGGAGGCCGCAGCCTCGGGCCGTTACCTGGTGCATCTCTCCACGGACTTCGTCTTCGACGGGACCCGCGGCCCCTACGATGAGTCCGAAGAGCCCGACCCCTTCGGACCCAAGGTATCTTGGTACGGCTACACGAAAGGCGTCGGTGAGCGGGCGGTGCGGACCCATGCCCCGCGCTCTTCCGCCATCGTGCGCATCAGCTATCCCTATCGCTCTGCCTATCCCCAGAAACTGGACTTCGCCCGGACGCTCCTGGCCCGCGCGAAGGGGGGGACATTGTACCCGCTCTACCTCGACCAAGTGATAACGCCCACATGGATCCCGGACGTGACCCAAGCGTTGCCGTTGCTCCTGACGAAGCGGGCCACCGGCACCTTCCACATCGCGTCCCCGCTCGCGACCACTCCCTACGCGTTCGCAGTGACCCTGCTCGCCCTCGCCGGGCTTCCCACGAAGCAGCTCCGGAGCTCGCTCCTCGCCGAACAACCGCCGTCCGTCCGCGCTCCGAGACCTCTCCAGGGTGGACTGAAGATAGGCGGTGTACGCCTGCTAGGCCTGGAACCCACCCCCTTCGAAGAGGGGATCCGGACGTTACTCCACGAGCGAGCGGCGGAATGAGCGCGACCTGCGCACCGAACTTCTCGTCAGTGCTTTTTTAAAGTTTTCGCGCTACAGACCACTGCATCATGGATGACTTAGTGCATTGGAAGCTCGAGGCCAAGGGGATCGTCCAAGGTGTGGGGTACCGGGCCCGTTGCGAATCTGCCGCGGAAGAGTTCGGGCTCGTGGGCAGTGTGTGGAACGACCCCCACTCTCTCAATACGGTCCACATCGAGATCCAGGGCAGCAAGGCGCGCATCGAGTCCTTCATGCGGTCCATCAGCGGCCGCAAGGGGCTGAGCGATGCGAAGAGCGTGAGCGTGGTGGGCGAGTTCACCGTCAATCCGGAACTCAGTTCGTTCTCGGGGCGCTAACGGCCCCGAGGCTTCCCGGGAAGTCGAGAAAGACCCCGTTGGAGGGTTGTGGTCTTCGTAACCCTGTGACAAGACGCTGACTGTTTTCTATAGACATTGGCGCTCCCCTCCCTCGAAAAGCGCCGGAACTACGCCAGGCACACCTTCATAACGTGCCGAAAGCTTCCCGCCGCATGAACGAAGCGGAACTCGCAAAGGAATTCGTCAAGAGATGGGCCCGCCTGACGGTAGGCCTGGGGACATGTCAGCAGACGGTAATGACCGAACTCGTTCCCGAGCCGACCGCTCGCCAGCAGGCTCAGGTGATGTTCGACCAATTTCTGGGGTCCTCGGAAGAACGCAGGAAGATTGCCCTCGAACTAGCGATCGCGTCGTTCCAGGTGGAGTAATCCGAAAGGTGCGCCCTGGGGAAACGGTACCCCCCCTGAAACGCGTTCCGAGAATAGGGACATAGGATTCCTTGGTGGGCGGCTTCGCCCCACTAGGGGACAAATGGGAACCGGCCCGGGGAAACTTCTGTGAGACGCCCGGAACCGCGGCTGGTCGTGGAGATCGTACGTGCGAGGTGGGAGACGAACTCCCGAGCGAAGCGCTTGGGAGGCTCCAGGGAGTCTCCGTTCTCGACCTTCTCGGGAAGTACCCAGAGGATCTGACAGCCCGATCCCGTGGCAACCACCTCGAACACAAGGCTCTTCAGCGGGGAGGGTACGGCCGGATTTTGGCGGGCGAGCTCTGCGGTGAGGCGACTCGTGGATTTTGCCGCCCCTTCTACTGTTGCCGTCTCAAGACGGAAGCCCATCGACTCCAGGTACTCGGAGAGATAGCGGGCCACTCGGTCCCGCCCCACCCCGTGACAGCGGAGCCACTCAATGCCGGTCACTTGCGAATCCTGCCGGTCATACGGAGAGCCTTCCTCATAAAGCCTAGCATCATGGTCACCTCGTGCTCGGAGGCGAGCGCCCGCCCGAGCAACCGGCGCGAGAGGAGGATGTATCCCCGGCGCTTGTGGACCGGATACTGCAGGTCTGTCAGGACCCGATCGAGAAGGTCGAAGTAGACCTTCTTCTCCCGCTCGGAGACGGGGACCTTGAGGGAAGGATTGTAGATCCCCTCCTTGAGCCCGAGAAAGGTCTCGTAGAGGAGGACGGCGGCGGCGTGGGAGAGGTTGAGGGTCGGGGACTTCTTGCTCGTAGGGATCGTCACGATCACCTCGCAGTGGCGAAGCTCCTCCCGGTCGAGCCCGTTGTCCTCCGGCCCCAGAAGAAGCGCGATCCGGCCCTCGACGGTGCCGGCGACCTTCCCCCATTCCCTAGGGGTCATGGAGCGGCGGAGGTAGGATTCGGTGCGCCCGGTGGAGAGGTCCGTAGTTCCGACGACGAGATCCATGCCCTGGATCGCCTCTGCGACCGTGGGAACGATGGTAGCCCGGCGGAGGATCTCGTAGCCCGCCATCGCTCGCCGCTGGGCCTCGTCTCCCAGGGGAGCCCGGGGGGCGACAAGGATGAGGCGGGGGGAGTCGAAGTTGCTCATCGCCCGGGCCACCGCGCCCACATTCCCGTCCTCTTTCGGGCTCACGAGGACGACGGTCACCTCGGCTTCGGTGGGTCGCTTGCGCTTCGCCGCGGCCCCTTCCACGGGCTTCGGGCTCCGGCGCGGGGCAGGACTGTGCCACTCGGTCTTCGGCAAGGGTTTCCTCCGGGGTGGGACGATCGAATAGGCACTCCCTCGGCGGGGAAGGCTCGTCGGTGAAGTCTTCTTCCGGGTTCCGGGCATTCAACTGTTATTGGCGAAGATCCGGGCGAGCATCCAGTCGATGTCGAAGGGTTTGAGGTCGTCGTAGCCTTGTCCCAGTCCGACGAAGAGGATGGGTTTGTGGACGACGGAGGCGACCGAGAGCGCTGCCCCACCCTTGACATCCGCGTCGAGCTTGGTCAGGATGACCCCGTCGAAGCCCAGCTCCTTGTTGAAGAGCTTGGCCTGCTCGACCATGTCGTTCCCGGAGAGGGCATCTCCGACGAAGAGCGTGAGGGAGGGGTGGACGACCCGGCGTATCTTCTTCGCCTCCTCGATGAGGTTCTCGTTGGTGTGCTGCCGGCCCGCCGTGTCGATGAGGACGACGTCCGAGTGGCGCTTGCTCGCGTGCTGAACGGCATCGAAAGCGACCGCGGCGGGGTCCGCGCCCTCCTTCTGGCGCACGACCCGGATCCCAAGGCGCTCCCCGTGGACCTCCAACTGCTCGATCGCCCCGGCCCGGAAGGTGTCTGCGGCAGCGATCACGACCCCGTGCCCCTGCTTCGAGAGGCGGTGAGCGAGCTTGGCGAGGCTGGTCGTCTTTCCCGACCCGTTCACCCCGAGGAAGAGGATCGTGTAGGGCTTGGGACCCGCTGCGAGGGACTTCTCAAGGTCGATGGGCTTGAGCGAGAGTTCGGTGCGGATGTACGAGCGGAGCGCGTGCTCGATGGCGGCCGAGGCCTCCTCTCCCCACTTGATCTTCTTGCCCTTGAGCTCCTCGCGGACCCTGGCCTGGATCTTCTGCACGACCTCGAAGGCCACATCGGACTCCAGGAGCACGATCTCCAAGTCCCCCAGGACGTCGTCGAGGGTCTTCTCCTTGATCGCTGTCCCGAAACCCGTGGTGAACGCAGGGGATGCCCCCTCTTTCGGGTGAGACGACGGGGAAGAAGGTTCGTCCTGGGGTTTGGCGAGCCCCAGGCGCTCCTTGAGACGCGCCCACATGGGAAACCGTCCTTACTGGTCGGGGAATCCGCCCTGGGCCGCCTGCTGCTGGCGCACCAGGGATTCCAGGCGCTGGGAGATGATCTGCGCCTCGCTATCGACCCGGAGGAGCTCCTCGCCCATCTCCTTGCTGGATCTCTCGAGGTTGACGATGCGGTCATTGAGCATGGCGAGCCCCTTCTCGCGGTCGACCTCGACCACGACACCGCTGCCGATCCCCATCAGGACCTTCTGGGTCGAGAGCTGGGAGACCTTGACGTAAGTGTCCGCGCCGACGGGCGCGAGGGTCTCAGGGTCGGCTCCTAGGCGCTCGATCCCTTCGAGCGTATCCCGGGCTCGGGTGTGTTCCTGAAGGGTAAGGCGGAGGATCTCCTGCTGGCGGAGAAGGACGTTCAGCTGGCTCTTGTAGGTCTCGAGCCGGGCAAGGTCGTTCTGGACCGCCTCGGTCGCGTCCATCGGCTCTTCGGAGGGTTCGGGCATCAGCGAGGTCCGAGCGACGGGGTTCTCATAAGCTTTGGGAGAAGCGAAGAGGGCCACCCCCGCCCAACCTCCACTCAGGGACTATGCAGATAGTATCCGCAGTAGTAGTAGGAGGCCACGTTGACGTTCGCGGAATTCAGCCAGACCACGAGGATGGGGGAGCCCCACATCGAGGTGGAGGACTGAAGGTTCGTCACGTTGAGGTAGAGCGTGGCCCCGATGGGAACGGTGGTGACGGACATCGTGAGCGCAAGCGTCTGGAAACCCTGCTGGGTGACCTCGATCTGCCCGGTAGCGAACGTGATGTCGTGCGGCGAGGCGGTGTACCCCAGTTGCACCTGCATCGTCGGGGGAGAGGACCCGAAGAGGTAGACCCTGCCACAGTCCGTCCCGGAGGAGGCGCAACCGTTCGACCAGAGAGGGGCCCCCACAAGGAGCTGAGAGGGAGGATACGGGGCGGAAGTGTTGAAGGGCCCGGCGTAGATCGACGAACCGAACTTGTCCCCGGAATTCTGCCCGTCGTAGATGACGTTGGCGTTCTGCGAGGTGAGGTGCGTCCCGGAGGTCCACCCCGTCCCGTAAAAGACGTAGGCCTGCCCCGTGGCTACCCCGGCGGTCTGGGCACCCGGGGCCCCGATGGCCAGGTCCATCCCGGAGTCCTGGTCCATGTCCCCCCCGGAGGAGAGAGCGTACCCGAATTCGTCCCCCGAGTTGAGACCCTGTATTGTGACTATCGGTTTGACGTAGTAGTACTTGATGTTCACGTCGTAGAGATAGGGGGTGTAGAAACCGTTCGTATGGAGGATTACCCGGAATCTGAGCTGCTTTCCGTTCGGTTCCCCGTTTGTGAAAGCATAGAATGAGCGGTTCGTTAGTGGGGCGGACCAGTTTGCCCCGCCGTTACGAGACACTTCGACTTGCACGTACGTGCCGGGAAACTGGGTCGAATTGTTGAAGATCCTGATGCCGGTGATGTACCCGGGAGCAGTGACCGGGGCTGACTCGTATGTGCCATTGTAGACAGAGCGGCCGACCTCTAGGTTGTCGACGTAGTAGTTGTCGGAGGTGGCATTGTCCGAGAACACGATGTAGCTGGGAGAGAGACTGTTGTAATCTGCGTAACTTGTGGCAATCGGACGGAGGTATCCGTTCGTCGAGTTGAGATAGGCCGAGTAAGTGTGGGCCGTGTTGTTGAAGGTCAGAACCAACCAATACCATACCCCCGAATGATATATGGTCGAGACCTTGTTGTCCAAGCCCGAGGTGTTGGACAAAGAGATGACTCCACCCTGGAAGGAGATCGACAACACTGTATACTGGGACGCCCCCGAAAGGCCGTCAAGTAGGACTTGGGCTCCGGTCGAAGAGACGTAGATATCCAACGACACCATACCGTTTTGGAGCGCGTTGGGACCGGCGCCGTTCCCATAGAAAGGGAGTGCGTTCGAGACGAAGCCATTGTACTTGGTGGCCGAAGCCACATAGTTGGAGGAGTTGGCTCCTCCCACTTTCTGCGTCGAGCTTTCGGACCACGACGGGGTGGCTCCGCCAGTGTAATGTGTGATAGTGTAGTTGCCCAAAGCGGTTGTGGAGGCGGTGCTGCCCGCGTTGTCGAAGTTGTCCTGGAAGGCCTCCTCTAGGAAGAGGGAGAGATGGCCGTTGTCGGTGATGCCGGACGGGTCGACGGTGTAGTTCCAAGGGTTCCCAGGTGCGTATGGAATTGCGAAGGTGGAAAGGGAACTGCCGGACGCACTAAAATCCGCGGTGGAGGTAACGGCATAGCTCCCGCTATCGTTGAGGTCCGTGTTGTTCCCGAACAGTAGGGTTTCCCCGGTGTTCGGGGCTGTGCGATAGCCCACCCACGCACGGACGCTGTACACGGTCGGGGTAAATCGGGGATCGCTGGAATAGAACAGGAGACGATAACCGAACGATTTGGTGCAGGAATAATAGAAGGAAACGTTCCCCGCAAGAGACGCTTGAGTGACCCAGGTCAATCCCCCGTTGCATGAGGCCTGAACCTTCAGCCAAGTGTTGGGCTGGAGGGAGGCGTTGACCGTGAGGCTAGCGTTTGAAATCGTTCCTGGGAGAGTGGAATAGGAGGATGTGTAGGTCCCTGTCGAGAGAGTGGTAATCTCGTCCAAGCGGAGATCATTGACGTAACCAGTTCCCTCCCCGTAATTCTTCCCGTAGCAGTAGGAGACCCCCATGAGGATATTGTTGATGGCGCCGACCTTAGAGTCTGAGAAGGTGAGATTGGAGGCTGCCAAGACGTTGTTGATCCAGACGTCGTACTGATAGTTCACATTGTTGTAGACGATGTCGACCTTGTACCAAGAGTTCAGCGAGTAGTGGACTGGGTAGAAGAAACCCTGCGCTCCGTAAGAACTGTAGGTGTAGTAGGTGAACTGAGAAGCTTGCATCACGACACCCGCCTGAAAGTAGAGGGAACCTCCCGAAAGATAGGCACCGGCGAGGGTAAGGCAGTTCCCAGAGGCAAGCTGGACGTACGCCTGTATGTCACCGAGAGCGGGGAACGTCGGTGCGGTGTACTCATAGGCGTTACAGGCAGTGCTCGTGTCGACGAACTCGGAGGTGGTCGTGCCTGAGACCGAGACCGGGCTGGTGAGCGCGTTTGTCACGGCGCAATTCGTTCCGGTCGCGGTGGTCCAAGTGAAACTGGTCGTGGTGCTTGACTCAGTCAGGTTGATCGCTGCAGGCTCCAAAGATGAGCCGTAGACGAACACATTGTTCGCCTTCTGGGATGTGGCGAGTGAACTGCCGGAGGATTGGAACTGCGCCTGAGTGCTGTCGGTGAAGCTCGAGACCGAGATAGGGGACCACGCGGGAGCACCCACACCAAGCTCGGGTTTTGCTCCGTTGGCAGGATGGTTGATCCCGGCGACACTCCAACCGAAACCCGACCCTGGTTTTCCAGGAATCCGGTAGAGCACGGGCTCGGCGATCGTGGTACCGACGGTGCTGCCGTATACCCCGTAGTCTCCCGCGAAGTAATCCCCCTTGTAGACATAGACTGTGTCACTGCCGGGGGCCCCGATCACGGGATCCTGCCGGTTAGCGCCGCCCGGGTCCGAAACGTTGCCCACGGACCACCCATAATGGGAGTTGGTCCGGTTGGAGGGGTTCTCGAGGGATGCAACAGATGAGGTGGGGACGTTCCAGACCACCGCTTCACCGACGGCGGTCCCTTGGGTATCGTTGAAGTACGGAGCCCCAGCGAGGATGTCGTCGTACCCCGGGTTGGAGGTGCCGGAGGCAG
>JAKAYL010000077.1 GCA_021809545.1 Thermoplasmata archaeon | reverse complement strand
CGCTGGCCTTTGTCTCTTACGCAACCGTTCTCGGTCCGCGGGGACTCCAGCGTTTGGCGCTCGCCCAGGCGAAGCGGGTCCGGTCCTTGGCCACGGCCCTTGGGAGCGTCCGGGGCCTCCGAGCTCCACTCTTCTCCGCCCCCTATCTGATGGACGTGACCGTCGGGGTGGAGGGGATGAAAGTGAGCGAATTCCTCGCAGGGATGGCCCGGAAGAAGGTCCTCGCAGGAACGGCGCTCGGCGACCCCCGTCCCTCGGCCCGCGGACCGGAACCGAACGCCTTCGTGACCAGCGCTGGCGAGGGCATCGACGACAAGGCGATCGAACGCTTCACCAAGGCCGCTTCCGCGGTCCTGGGAGGTGGATGATGCCGTTCCAGCAGGCCCGTTGGGACGAGCCCCTCCTCTGGGAGATCCGGAAGCCGGTCAAAGTTCAGGCCCCCGAGGTCGAGGAGATCCCTGCCTCCCTCCGACGTACTACCGGATTCCGATGGCCCGAGCTCACCGAACTCGAAGTGGCCCGCCATTACACGCGTCTCTCCCAGATGAACTTCGCCATCGAGACGGGGATCTACCCCCTCGGCTCCTGCACCATGAAGTACAACCCCCGGATCAATGAGGTCCTGGCCCGGGAGCCCAGTCTGGCGGGAGCTCATCCCTACCTGCCCGAGGAGTTGGTCCAGGGGACCCTCGAGATGCTCTACGAACTCGAATCCGCCCTCGGCAAGATCACCGGGCTTCCCAACGTGTCCTTGCAGCCGGCCGCCGGAGCCCATGGCGAGTTCGCAGGGCTCCTCGTTGCGCGGGCGTATTTCGAGGACAAAGGCGAGGCTCGCACCGAGGTCATCCTTCCGGACACCGCCCATGGGACGAACCCTGCCTCCGCCGCGATGGCGGGTTTTGTGTCGAAGGAGATCCCCTCGCGCAACGGATGTGTCGACCTCCCGGCGCTCTCGGGGGCCCTCTCAGAGAAGACCGCCGTCTTCATGCTGACCAATCCCAACACCGCCGGGCTATTCGAGGAGGAGGTCCTCGAGATCGCCGACCGTGTCCATTCCCAGGGGGCCCTCCTCTACTACGACGGGGCGAACATGAATGCGATCCTGGGCAAGACCAACCCGGGAATGATGGGGTTCGACCTGGCCCACCTCAACCTGCACAAGACCTTCTCCACACCGCACGGGGGCGGGGGACCGGGGGCCGCCGCCCTCTGCGTGACGGATTCCCTGAAGGAATTCCTCCCACTCCCCTGGCTGGTCAAGGACGGACGGAAATTCCGTTGGAGTTACGATGGCCCGAAGTCGGTCGGGAAGGTGAAGGCCCTCTACGGGAACGTCGGGATGGACCTGCGCGCCTTCAGCTTCATCCTCGCCCACGGGGAGGACGGACTGAAGCGGGTGTCGGAGCGGGCGGTGCTGAACTCCAACTACCTGGGGGCGCGCCTCGGAGCCCACCTCCCCCGCCCCTTCAAGTCCCTGGTCAAACACGAGTTCGTCCTCTCCGGCAAGCCGCTCAAAGAGAAGGGCTTCCGGACCCTCGACCTTGCCAAGCGGCTCTTGGAGGAGGGAATCCATGCCCCGACCGTCTACTTCCCTTCCCTTGTCGAGGAGTCCCTCATGATCGAGCCCCCCGAGAACGAGAGCAAGGCGAGCCTCGACCACTTCTACGAGGCCTTCCTCCGTTCCCTGAACGACACCCCGGAAGCGATCCACGCAGCCCCCCGGAACCTCTCGGTGGCACGGATCGACGAAGTGCTGGCCGCCAAGGAGCCCCGACTGTCCTGGCGCGACCTCGAACGTTGAGCCGTGCGCCACCTTCCGGGGAAATAGTTAAGAAGCGTTCCCGTTTCTAGTGAAGGAGACATGGCAGGAACATTTCGTGACTCGTGGAACCTGACCAAGACCGCTTTCCGTGTAATCCGTGAGGACAAGGCCCTTCTTGCGTTCCCCGCGATCGCCGCGGCGGCCTACATCGCGATCTTGGTCATGTTCTTGGGTGGGATCTTCGCGCTCTACGTCTTCCAGCCCCTCACGGGGAACCTGCAGCTCGCGGTCATCGCCGTCCTCGTGATCATGATGTACGTACTCCTATGGTTCAACGGGACCTACTTCACCGCCGCCCTCATAGGGGCCGCCATGTTGAAGCTCGAGGGAAAGCAGCCGACGCTCGCCGATGGACTGGAGATCGCGGCGAAGCACTGGAAGAAGCTCTTCGTCTGGGCGGTGATCTCCGGCATTGTCGGGTTGGCTATCCAGGCGATCTCCAGCCGGGTCCGGGGACTGGGGGGGCTGATCCTCGGCATCGCCGCGGGAGCCACGTGGACGATCGCCACCTACTTCATCATCCCGGTCCTCATCTTCGAGGACCAGAGGGCCTGGCCCTCACTCAAACGCTCCGCCTCGCTCTACCTCAACAACTTCGGCCGGACCTTCGTGTCGAACCTCGTACTCGGGCTCCTCGTTGCGCTTCCCCTCATCGGGGCCGTGATCCTAGGGATCTATGGGATGTTCCTACTGATCTCCGGGTCGTTCTTCCTCGGGATCGCCCTGATCGCGGTCGCCATCGTGATCTTCGCCTTCATGCTTCTCCTCGCGACCGCCGCCACCGGGGTGCTCTTGGCGGCGCTCTACCGGTTCGCGACGACCGGACAACTCGAGGCCAACCTGGTCAATCCGGTCCACGTGCAAGCGTACCGGGGCCAGCAACCGATCACGCGTCCGCTTCCCTCTCCCGCCCCGCTCCCCTCAAGCCACTGAGAAGAGCCGTTCGTAGCGGTGATCCAGCCACGGCACGATCGTGGCCGTGTCACCCTGGAAGACCTTGATGTCGGTGAGCAGCGGGCGCAACGCGGGCAGGATGAGCGTTCCGAAGGCCGAAGCGGCATTCGCCTGAGGGGGCGGGTCGGCCTGTCCGAGGAAACCGATGACGGCCTGGCCGCCTCCCGCCGCCACGAGATATGGGAATGCTCCCGCCGCGGTGGTCAGTGCCAGGAGAAGATCGCGTGCATGGGAGCCTGGGGCCATGCTTCCGGTGACGAAGAGCAATCGGTTCATGTTCCGCCCCCCGAAACCGGGCACCGGTCCGGGCCCGAGGAAGACCCGGCGGGAGATCAGTCCCTTCTCCACCAGCAGCCGTTGCGAACGTCGGAGTCCGGAGCTCCGGTGGAGATAGACCGCACCGGCGGAACCCACCATCCCGGAAACCTCTTGGAAGAGCTCCCGAGCAGGTCCGAGGGTGGGTGAGGATCCCGAGGAGGTTCCCCTGGGGAGACCGCGGGGATATCCCGCCGTTCCCGACCTGCCGCTCAGATGGCCCCAGAGCCCCTCGTAGTCGAAGTAGGCCGCAACCTCCCCCTGGCTCGGGTCACAAACCACGAACGAGGAATCGCTGACCGAGTTGGGATCCGACCAGAGCCCAGAAAAGCGAGCGGCTTCCGTGCCATTCCTCAGGAAGAAGGTGCCCAGCACGCAGGTCGGCATGGCCCAGAGCACCACCGCCCCGGGGAACGCGAAGACGCTCCGAAGGTACTGGTCGGCCCGGTCGGCCAGGGGGCGCGAGAGACCGAAGGCCACGTGAGGGAACCCGACCCACCGGGGTTCGGGGACGTACCGGTCCTGGATCCACCGATGATCGTAGATCCGTCGACGAGATTCATGGTACGAGGTTCTGGAGGTACCGCTCGATCTGAGCCGGTCCTTCTCCGAGGCCTCCCCATAGGAGAGGAACGCCAAGATGGTGGCGGCATCGCTCCGGGAAAGTTCCATGACCGGAGGGAAGGATGCCGCCGTCATGCTATGGCATGGCGTGCGTCGACCGGGCCTTCTCGGCGAACATCGGCTTATATCCCTTCCCACGTATTCTATGAGTCAACCAAGAGGCGCCCATGCAAAAAGTGAACACCAAAGGAACGAGTCGAGGATATTTGAGCTTTCTAGCCTTAGTGACTGTGACCGCGGCGTTGCTGTTCGCCCTTCCCATGGCCGCAGCCTCTTCCCCTCCCCCTCCTCCATCCATCCCTCCCGGGTCGACGAGCGCGTCCTGGGCCTATGGAAAGCAGTTCTTCTGGAATGACAGCGCCGTGACGAACCTCGCTGGGAACAACTCCAGCCTCACCTCCGGCTACAGCGAGTCCGGCCAGATCGCCCTCGGGCTTGAGGTCATCTACATCCAGACCAACACGAGCCAGGGCCAACAGGTCGAGGTCT
>JAKAYL010000033.1 GCA_021809545.1 Thermoplasmata archaeon | reverse complement strand
CGATTTATCGCCAAGGGACAATCCGGACCACGCCCCTCCTGTAACAAACGTTACAGTTATATGGTGCCCCCCTCTATCCCCCGCTGAGGCAGCTATGAAGTGGATCACTCGAGAGAAGGCGCGTGTGGACCGGATCGCCTGTCCCTGGCTCATCCGGAAGTTCGTCGACAAGGACGCCCAGTTCCTCTACGTTCCGAAGGACAAGGTGATGGAGGTGGCCAAGAAAGAGGGCGCCACACCCTTCGACATCCCCGGCGCCGAACTCTTCCACTACGAAGAGGACGGCAAGGAGTACGTGAGCTTTGACTCGATCATCAAGAAGTACAAGCTCCGGGACCCCGCGCTCCTCGAGCTGGCCAAGATCGTCCGGGTGGCCGATGGAGGGTTCGGAAGCGAGGTCGAGGCCGCCGGGCTCGAGGCCGCGGCCACGGGCTTCCGATTGATCGCCAAGGATGACGCCGAGAACCAACGCCTGCAGTTCCCTCTCTACGACGCACTCTACGCGTACTGCAAGTGGCGGGTCGAGGAAAAGGGGAAGCTCGAGCACACCGGGCGCTGAACCTCTCCTGAGAGTGCTGCCCATGAAGTGGGTTACCGAAAGCCGTCCCCATGTCGATCGATGCGCCTCGGCGTGGTTCATCCAACGGTTCGTCGATCCCAAGGCGGACTTTCGGTTCGTGAATCGGGGGGAGGAGGTCCCTGACGACTGCACCCCCTACGATCTTCCCTCCGTCCCCCTCGGGCACAAGGGCAGCCGGGTGACCTTCGATGCTTTCCTCGCCAAGTATCCTCGACGGGACCGGGCCCTCGCCCGCATGGCCGATCTCGTCCGGGACATCGACTTGGGAGGGTTCCGTCTCACCGAGTCCCACGGGCTCGACACACTCCTCTTCGCCCTGCTCCTCGCGGAACCGGATGATCAGGCCGTCTTGCGACTCACCCACGTCCTTTTCGAGGGACTCTACCGGTACTTTGGGGGAGCGGAAAGGCCCTCGTGAAATCCCGGAACGCACCCCCTCAGGTTCTCTTGCTCGCGTATCAGTTACCCGACCACCCCTCGCGCTATCGGGTGAACGTCTGGAGACGGTTGCAGAGAGCCGGAGCCAAGGCAGTGCACCGCGCCCTCTTCACCTTGGAAGACACTTCCTTGAACCGATTGATCGCCCTCGACCTGGCCCACGATGTCGAGAACTGGGGAGGCTCGGCTTGGATGTATTTGGGGAGGTCGCTCGAACCCGCGGCCGCCCCCCAGGAGAAGTCCTTGGCGCCAACAAGAGGCCGCACTTCTCGGGGAGGGTCTCGTAAGGGATCCCCCATCAAAGTTGACATGTTGGAGAAAAGGTAACCATGGTACTGAAGGAGATAGCAAGGATTCGTCTACCCGAACACCCCGCCGATGGAGGATTCGATCATGCCGCAGTGGACGGCAAGACCGACCGGCTCTACGTTGCCCATACCTCGAACGACTCCGTCGATGTGATCGACCTGAGGAGCCAGACCTACCTTCGATCCCTGGAAGGGTTGAAGGGAGTGGCCGGGGTCTGGGTGAACGACGAGCTCGGACTCCTGTTCACCTCGAACCGAGGCGAGGACACGGCCAGTGCCTTCGCCATTGAGAGCACAGGGGAGAGGGAGCTCTTCCGGATACCCACGGGAGCGCGTCCCAACGGGATGGCCTTTGACCCGGGTCGGGAGCTCTGGATGATCGCCGGAGTGGGGAACCCCAAACTGGAGAATGCCCCGCCTTCTCTGACCTTTGTTGACACACGAAACCAGAAAGTGGTCGGGAGACTCGCCCTTCCCGGTCGGACCCGTTGGGCGATCTATCACCGCGCGACCGACGCCTTCTATGTCAACATCGCAGACCCTCCCGCCATAGCGATGGTTCGAGCGGGGGACATTTCCAAGGTCCACCGGATGTACCCGATACCCGCGAAGGGTCCGCACGGTCTGGAGCAGGACCCCAATGGCGAGGTCCTGTACTGCGCGTGCGATGAAGCCGTCCTCGCCACCCTGAACCTCCGCACCGGCGGTGTCGAGATCGTTGGGCCGCTGGCGGGATCCCCCGATGTGCTCTGGGTGGATCCGGGAACCGGTCACCTTTTCGCCGCAACGGACGAGGCGGCGACCGTGGACGTGTTCGGGATCCAGCCGCCCCGGCACCTGGAGACCGTCCCGACCTCCCCGGGCGCCCACACATTGACCGTGGACGCCAAGAGACACCAGGTCCACGTCTTCCTGCCGGAATCGCACGAGGACTTGGTGCTGCAGGATCCCACGGCGTGAGGTGGCCGTGAGCCCGCGGGTCCAAGACGGCACGCGATCGAGAAGTGCGGGAGGGGGGATCCCCGGCTCCCACCCGGTCCTTTAAGGGTCGTTTCAATGGGTAGAGCTCCCCTTGGGGAGAAGTAACTGGGGATTGGTGCGAAAGCTCGAAAATCGCCCACCAGGGACCCTTTCGGACAGCCTCCGAACTGTGGGAAGGGCCTCGAATAAGATATTCTGGGCCCCTCTGCATGCTTAACTCGGTCTTTGGTGTTGGTTGTCCGGATGCGGTTCAATCGTACGATCAAGGTCTTTGCGTTGACCGGCGCGGTCGGTGGCTTTTCCCAGTACCCCGTCTGGATCCTGCTCGCACTGTATCTTTCCCTCTCCCGGCATCTGAGCGACTACGACATCGCCTTGATCTTCTTGGCCCCGAGCGCGATACTCTCGCCGGTCTCGTTCTTCGGGGGTCGGTTGGTCGACCGGATCGGGCGCCGGCCGTTCCTCCGAGCGGCGCTCCTCGGTTCCATCGTAGCGTACGCGGTGTTGTTTGTCGCCGTTACGGTGAGCCTCTCGCTCGGGGTCATTCTCGTGGCGATGATCCTTACCACGATCCTCGGCAGCCTGCAGAACGTCGCCATCAACGCGGTCGTCACCGACATCTCCACCGAGGAGCAACGCCTGGATTTCTACAGCCTCCTGCGCGTGGCGGGCAATACCGGCACCGGGGTGGGCCTGGTGTTCGCCGGGGTTTCGGCCGCCCTTTGGCCGGGTCTCTTCTTCTTGCTGCCGGCGATCGGTTCGGCCATCTCGGCCCTCCTCATCTGGAGTTGGGTCCCGGAGACCCGATCCTCGGAAACCTCCCGCTCCGAGGGCCACTGGGACTGGGTGCACACCCTCCAAGACCGGAAGCTCGTGCTCGCTTCTCTCCTTCTCCCGCTCTCGTTCGTGGTGGCGAACCAATGGGAGACCCCGATGATGCCCATCTACCTTACCGAACACTTCGGGATCGCGATCTACTTTCTGACCCTCCTCTACGCCATCAACACGATGACGGTCGTCGCCACCCAGTTCCTGGCGAATCGGGCCTCGGAACGCATCGGGGCGGGAGTGGCCTTCTCTCTGGGGCTCACTCTCTACGCCGCCTCCGATATCGTCTTCTGGCTTACCGGGAACTTGCTCGTCCTTGCGGCCAACATCGTCCTGCTGACCACGGGGGAGAACCTCACGAGCCCCTACTCCTTTGTCATCATCTCCAAGATCGCCCCTTCCGATCGGAGGGGAGAATATTTTGGTGCGAGCCAGTTTTTCCAAGGGGTGATCGGGGCGTTCAGCCCGTTCATCGGGACCTTCATGCTGGGATACTTCGCCGGGCAACTTTACTGGATGTGGGGGATCCTCGCTGGGGCTTGCTTGACCCTCGCGATCGTCTTCATCCCGGTCTCCCGATGGTTCGAACGCCCGCGGGCCGCCGTGTCGGTCCCCAGTGCCCCCCTCCCGTGAAAGGCACCCGTGCGGGCCACGGATGGGTGAGCGAGGTCATATCCCAACGTTCCCCGTCACGTCGCGCGGGCGCTCAGGAGCGCCGGACCCGCGTCCAGCCCGAGGTTGAGGGCAACCGAAGGGCCCTGTTGAGGTAGAGGAGTCCCGACCTCGTCATCTTCGGATCCTTGGTCTCAACCCCGTAGAGCACCTGGTACAAGGGGATCAAAGACCGGTAGAGCATCACCCGATCGACGAACGTAGTGTCCGTGGGTGCCACCCTTCCACGAGACAGCAGGTCGATCTCCTGCGTCCCGAAGTGCGATGCCCAGCCGGCGAGATCGCGGGCAGGATCTCCCACGCACACGAAGCCCCAATCGATGATCCCGCTGACCCGACCTCCGATGGTGAGCACATGTCCGGCGTGGATCTCCGAGTGCGTCAGGCACGGTTTCCATCGGAAGTTCCTCGGGTCGTCGAGGTATCGCTCGAAGAGTCTCTCCACCGATCGCCGGATCTTGGGCGACATGACCCGGAAGCCCTTCCTCCCATAGCTCACGAAATCCTTCTCGTGTTGCGCCTTCCACTCCTTGGGACCCCCGCCTCTCACTCCCACGCGAAGTGCCGCTTGAGGGGGAAATTTCACGAGGGACTCCAAGAAGGGAGAGAGATCCTCGGCGATGGCATGACGCTGCTGAGGGCTCACCCGGTCCCAGTTCAGGGGGCGGCCGGGAATCCTCCGGTACCCCATGAAGGGCCAGCCTTCCCCGTCCGGTGTTCTACCCGTCGCGATCGGCCTAGGGATCGGGAGGGGAACATAGGGGGCCAACAACGGAAGCAATCTGGTCTCGGTCCGGAGCAGCTTCGCATGGAATGCTGACCGGGGGAACCGGAAGATGAACCGATGATCTACCTCGAAGACTATGGTTTGTCCCCCCTCAAGATGGAGCCGGAAATTCCCAACGGTCTCCCCCGGAAGAGCGTCTCGAATCAGACGTTCGTAGAGTCTGCGCTTCTTCCTGTCCTTCCAGGCCGGCATCAGGTTGATACCGGATAGTTCGGGGGCTTCTCATCGTGAATGGGTCTCACTCGGGGGGCGGGTATTGACAAGGTTCCGAGTGGAATGTGGTTTACTCCCTCTCCGGCCCTCACGCGAGAGACGCAGCCTTTGAAACCGAAATCAAGGGTCGGCGGGTTGAGGATGGGGTTGAGGTCTTGAACCCCTTGTTCACTCAGGTCATTCTGTCGGCATCTGAAGAAACCCCCACGCCACCGTACTGAATTCATCGGGAATTGAGCTGTGAGTCAGATGCTGGAGCCACGACTTCACCGTCCTGATCTTCTCGTCGCCGCCGTCGTATCCACAGCAAGACCAGGCAGACACAGAGTGCGAGTAGAGGAATCCCGACCAGTAGGTACCTCATCTCACCAGAGACGCCGAGGTAACCGCCCGTAGATCCCCCCGCATCCACAATATGGATCTGGATCGAGGCATTCTTCGATACTCCATTCAAGATCGCTTCTACCGTGACAACCTCGACGCCCACTTGCGACGTCGACTGAAAGGTCACGGTGGACCCCGTGGTGGTATTCAGATCGCCCATCGCGAGGTTTCCCACGCGCCATTCGAAAACGGTTCCTGCGGGGCACGCACTGACGTTGGAACACTGAATCACGGCGGTGAGAATCACAGGGGACTTTGCTGTGAGCGTCGCATTGCCTGGGCTTATCGCCACTGCTTCCAGTAGAGGGAGCGGGTACGCACTGATTTGAATGTGGCTGACCGAAGAAACGGGAGTTCCCTGGTTCAACACTCCTGTGAGAGACAGGGCCACCTCCCCTGCCTTGGTACCGGCGGTAAAGGTCACTACTGCGCCCACACTCGAGTTCAGTTGTCCCAACGAATTGTTCGTGCTCCAAGTGAAGGCGACCCCACTAGGACACGGGCTTACTGAGCAAGTTGGGTTGGCGAGGAATGAGGTGCGGTCACCCTGGTACAAGACATCGCTGGAGGGGGTGATGACAACTCCGGTCAAGGCGGGCAAGGATACCTGAGTGATCACCACCGTGGCGTTTGCGATCTTCACAACTCGGTTCAAACTAGCGGTAACTGTGATCTTCACACTTCCGGGCTGAGACCCCGCAGAGAAGACAACCGTCTGTCCAGCCGAGGAGGAGAGCTTGCCTAGGGACGTGTTCTCCGTCCACTGATAGCTTGCGCCTGGGGGACAGGCCAAGTTCTGGCAGTCAGGTACGACCGTGAACGAAGTGGATGTCTGCACTTGAAGGGTATCGGAACTGGGATTCAGGCTCACCGATGAAAGGGTAGGGAGTGCGTTTGGTCTAGTGATGTTGATGAGACTGACGGCCGTTGCAAACTGGCCTTTGTACGATGCATTGACGGAGAGGGTAACCAATCCCTCCGTTGGGCCAGCCGTGAAGGTGGTGACAGATCCTGTCGTTACGCTCAGATTCCCTAGGGAGTTGTTCAGGAACCAGTCTATGGAAACACCGGACGGGCAGGTGCCGTTCGAACAAGTAGGGAGGGCACTGAAGGTGGTGTTGTTGCCCGTATCGAGAGTAGTGGACGTAGGAGTGATGGTGACAGACTGTAGCGATGGTATCGGGGCAAAACCGATGGCAACCATCTTTGATGCACCGGGAATCGCCACGTTTCCCGAGTTCGGGCTTGCAGTGTAGCCCGTCACGGCAGGTACCGAATAATTGTAAGAGCCATTCAGTTCGTTGAATTGGAGGCTGCCATTTGACGAGCTTGCCGTGTTCCCGTTGACGATGACGTTCCAGGTCATACCCGACGGTAACCCGGTTTCATTGAAGGTCAGTTGGTATTTGGGCGGACCTATTTGAAACAGCTTTCCACCGCTTGCAATCAAGAGATTCCCATTCTGAGCACCAATTGCCATTGTTCCGCCGACACTCAACAACCCGTAGGCGGAATTCGTCAAGGGGTCAAACGTCTCAGTTTCCGAGGACGTCTCCGCATAAAGGAAATCATTGAATGGATCGTAGGTGATAGAACCGGGGTTGCCACAGCAATGGAAGGTTCCCATCAAGGTATTGTTTTGGGCATTGATCACCCCGAGACTGCCATTTCCAGGTTCGGCAACATAGATCCTGTTTTGAAGATCGTCAAAGGTAATGCCGACTCCCTGAAGGGGAGGCAATCCGCCAAGATCGATGTTTGTGACCACGGTGTGATTGGCGGCGCCAATCACTGCCACGGTAGGGCCACCCGTCACGTAGATTTCGTCCGTGAGAGGATCTAGGGCTGCTTCCTCCAATCCAGAGGCAGTGGTGTTAATCGTTGCGATGGTTGAGTACGTGGTACCGTTAAGAACGATTATTTGCCCAAAATAGTATATTATATAGAATTCATTGGTTATGTTGTCGAACAGTATACTGGAACATGGGTGCCCATAGACAACCTTCCCAACCAGTTTCTCTGTCGTCACACTGATAATGCTCATGTTACAATTCTGATTGACCACACCTTGTAGTTCAACGTAGACATTGTTGTTTACCGAGTCATACATTGGACCGATGGGAGTCTCGGCTATGGAACTATTGTTCTCTGGGATCGGTACGCTGGCAGAGACGCGGTCGGTGGTGAGATTCACAATACTGATCGAATAGGGTGATTTCGTTGCGTTCGGTCCGGCTACGAAGGCAAGCTTCCCTCGCGAATCCACGGCAACACCATTGTTCGATCCGCTGCACGTTCCATTAAAGCCCGGCGTTGCAACATTGTTCAGAAGGCACAGATTGTTCTGAACGTAACCCGCACCCAACCATGTCCCATTCGAAGGCGTGGAGTTGGAACCGTGTAGAAGAGGCGGTTCTACCGGGGTACGGCAAGATGAGCAGTCGAGCGGTGAAGTGGATCTACCGGCAAGTACTCTCGTGTCCGAAGGGTCCAGCCTAAGTGTTCCTTTCCCCCCCGGAGGGGTAACACTCAAGACTGCTGTAGGAAGGACAAGGAAAAGAGCCAACCCGAACACCATGGCGGAAAGGAAAGCACGACGAAAGGTCATGTATTCAACCGAAATGATGTTGACAAGGTTGAATAGCCTTTCGGAGCGAGGGGAGTTGGTATCGAGACAACAACTACTTTCCCCTACGCTGAGGGAGGGCGCCAGGGTGACCTCTGGGGAGAGGTCAGCAGTTCCCACCGTCCCAGTTTCGGAGCCAGTCTCCCAGGGATCTTCAATTGGGGTGGAGGCTTCGAGGAGAAACATGTCTAAAAATCCCTGGGTCTGTGTGGCTGATTGCCAAGTGACCGACGATGTCACCGAAGTCTACCGATCCGAGGCGAACGCAAACCAACGTTACGAGGAGTACGCCCGAGAGCACGACATCCCCTTCGACGAGGCTGAGTGTGACATCCACTGGTCGGAGTCTGAGTACACTGCATGGACTTCCCGGGTGGAGATCCGCCCACAGCGGGACCGCTATCCACTCTTGGTGCCGCGACTCGCCTGGTTCAAACGCCAGGCCAGCCCTGGGTGTTGCTCAAGGAGTCTCGCACGGGCGACGTCCGTCTCTCCAGCGATGGTGGCGAATGCGCGCTTGTCACCGTGAAGGAGTCTCTCCCGGAGATACTGTTCCTCAGAGGTTGCCCGTGTAAAGGGGGGCTTCCGACTCTCAAGCCCACCAACCGCCACCTCCCGGATTCTCTCCAATGTCGGTGCGTGGTCCACCGAGCGTAGAACATCCTCGAGTTTCCCGGGCTGATAATCCACTCTCAGGCGGACGGGATAGTCCAATCGATACCACTCGGAGTCATCGAGGAAAGAGTACGCCAGGTACATCGACCGCGACCGCGGTTTCCCCTGCCAGTTGGCCATGATCATGATATACATGTCGAAGAGGTCACGAGGGGCAGCCCGGTAGGCCACCGCTGCGAGCTTCTGCCCCATCAACTCCTCCTCGGTAACGACCGGAAAGGCCATGTCGTCTCCGTGAAAGAGCGCAGGTCCAGACTTGAGGATTGGGGGCATCAACGTGCTTCTGTTCAGGAGGTCGAGATCGATCTTCACCTGGTCAGGGGCTCCAAGGGTGTTTAGGTAAGCGATTCGCAGCGTCCAACCTGCGTCGGCAGGCTCTCTCCTCGTTTTGTACCCAAGATTTCCAACAACCTTTTCGAGAAGCTTGACTGCCCTCTCGCGTTCCGGGGATCCGGGCGTTGCCTGCGGGAACCCCGTTGCCATCAGGTCAATGTCCACACTGAGTCGATGTGCCTTTGGCCAGTGGAAGACGTTGAGCGCTGTCCCGCCCTTGAGGGTGAACTGCCCCTTGGTTTCTTGGAGGGCCTGGATCTCACGGAGGATTCCAATCAGGCGGTAGACCTTCTCAGCCGTTGCTTGTTGGAAGCCCTCGTTGAGCGCTTCGCTGATGTCTGCCTGCTCAACACGGGCCACGTCAGCCCCTCCCTGGGTAGACTACACTGAATCTACGGTCGAAACGGTTCGAGGGATTGCCGGGCTTGGTTGCCAAGTAGATGGGGCTCATCTTCTTCACCGAGTCTTGGATCTCGGTAAGGAGATCGTCGGGCACTGAGGCTCCTGGCATGATCGCCCCAAGGAGGTGCCCCGCTCGAGCGCGAACCGTCCCGCTCGGGTTCGCTAGTAGTTCCTGTCGCAACTTCTCAGGTTCGGCTCTTGGGAAGAGCGACCGGTAAGCCTCCAGGGCTTCCTCGTAACCCTGCATTGAGTTCGGTAAGGAAGCGAGGTCAACCAACGTTCTTTCAGGAGTCGTCACTCGAAGAGACTCGCCTCCTCTTCGCATCGTCGTAGTGGCTTCCAACCACCCATCCTTCCGGGCAGAGTGCACATGAACGGTGAGGACGCCCAACTTCCTGCGGCGGGAGCGAACCCCAGGCGCACTGACGTGGATGGTCCTTCGAACGGTCTGCTCGAAGCCGAGCAGAGCCAGTGCGCTGAGGTGGCTGAACGCATAGGATTCGCCGAGGGCTTTGCGGACTACGAGATAAGGGTCTGGGACGAATCTCTTGGGGTCAACGTCAAGCGGCGCACAGGCGTACAACCCCTTCTGTACGTGAACCAGAAACCCCCGTACCTTCAGGTAGTAGGCGAGGTCTCGCGCTCGGACTGGGGGTAGGTCGAATAGCTCGGAGAGGTCTCTGGTCGTGACGACTCCCTTCTGCGCCAAGCGCCGGAGATCTTGGCGGTTTACTCTCTTTAACTCCATGGTTGTCGGACTGAGTCCAATGTCTGTGGAGTATTATAAAGTAACCGCCCATCTAAATACGGCGACTTAATCAATTGCGCACAGCCTTCGCAGGGTCGCGCTGCCCCTGCGCCAGCCCTCGAAGGTGTGCTCCGCCACCGTGATGACGTCCACCGATCTCGGGAAGCAACGGTTGTGCATGCACAATCTCCGAGTGCACTTCCAGTCCTTCCCAATCGGATTCAGCTGGGGACTTGCGACGGGAAGAAAGTGGAGTTCAAATCGAGGGGCCACTTGGGCCCCCTCCCCCGTTGGGGGGGGTGAAATGATTGAGTGCTCCATAAGCTTGAACCCCCAGGGGCGGTGGGAGCACAGGGATTTGAACCCTGATATGCGGGTGTCTCCGTGGCACGCTCCAGTCACTCGTCATCGACCACCGAAGTGGTCTCAGCTTAGCAATCTCCCAGCCAGCGCGCGTTTCGCGGCTGGCTGACTGGAGCCCGCTGGTCTGCCAAGTTAGCCTATGCTCCCATCGTCCGGGAGCAATCAGGCACCTCGCCTAATTAAGACATCTACCGGCCGGTGAGACGGACCCGGTCCGCCCTTCCGGGAAGCGATCTCGGGAAAGCCAATGAGGCCCGTCCAGCGGTTTGGTTGTGCCTTCCGCTCCGTCACCTTGCCTCCACGGAAGTTCCCTCGGAACTGACAGGGCCCGCGGAACCCTTTCAGAACATGGGGATCCGGAGGACGGAGATAGGGGATCGGGGAGAGTTGGTACTCACGGTACGCCGGGACTATAGGGTCCGGGCCCGAATGTTAAATACTCCCTGGCCCGATGCCGGGGGCGGAACAGCCGATAGGAGAATTCAGCAGAGATTATGCCCCAATCTGGTATTTCAGGCCCACGAAACACTGTGCTCAGCGCCTACCGAGCCGGTACCAGTCCATCCCTATCCTTCCCATGAGCACTCCGACCCGACGCGAGTCGCATTCCCTGGAGAGCCTGGGGCGGGGTTCCCTCCTCTATCTCGTGGGTCAGCTGGTCCTCATCGGAGCGACCTTCGGGAGCCGCGTGCTGATGGTGCGCTCGCTGAGCACCTCGGACTACGGGGACATCACCCTGGGGCTCGCCACGGTCGCGGTGATCACGCCCCTCGCCTCCCTCGGCATCCCCTATGGGATCGCCCGCCAGATCGCCCATTCCAAGGACGTCTACGAGCGGCACCACCTGATGGTGCTCGCGATGGCGCTCGCGACCCCGCTCGCCATCGCGTCCGGGGTCGCCCTGTTCCTGGCCGCCCCCGTGATGGCCACCTTCGTAGGGACCCCGGCCATGACGGTCGTGCTGCGCTTCGCCTCCGCCTACCTGGCGATCAGCATCCTCTCGGGGACGGTGGGTTCGATCAACCAAGGGGAGGAGCGGATGCTCCCCCTCACCGTGTTCAACATGGTGGTGACCCCGCTCCTCCTCCTCGGCTTCCTCGTCGCCTTCTTCAGCACGGGGGCCAGTCTCTCGCTCGCCATCCTCTCCTACGTGCTCGCCTCGGCGGGGGGATTCCTCGGGATCTCGATCTACACCTTCGGTTCTCACTGGCGGAAGATCCGGGAGTCCCTCTCCGCCAAGAACTCCGAGTACGGACGGAGGCTCCTCAAGGATCTCCTCCTCTTCTCCGCCCCCCTCACCATGATGGGGATCGCCACGGTCGTGACGGGAAACGTGGACGCCCTCGTGCTCGGTTTCCTCGGCCACCCGGTGGGGTCCGTCTCCACCACCTCCATCGTCGGGACGTACAGCGCCGTCATCACGGTCTCCCGGCTCCTGACGCTCGGGGTCGCCTCCTTTGCCGTCATCATGCTCCCGGTGTCGGCCCGGCTCCACCGGGCCGAGAACGTCGGGGAGCTCGGGAAGAGCTACGCCACGATGACGAAATGGATCCTCGCCATCTTCTTCCCCCTCTACACGATCTTCATGCTCGTCCCCGGGCCGACCCTCCTCCTCATCTACGGGCCCGTCACCCAGACGAGTGCCTTCTCCGACTCCGCCACCGTGCTCCGCATCACGGCGACCGGGGCCATCCTCACGGTGCTCATCGGCCCGGCCCAGTCCGTCCTCACCGGCCTCGGCCGGCTCCGCCTCCTCTTCTACGACACCGTCGCCGCGGCCGCCATCGATGTGTTCGGCTCGCTCCTCCTCGTTCCCTCCTTCGGTGTCTACGGGGCGGCGACCGCCTTCGCTCTCTCGACGGCGGCCCTTCCGGTCTTCGCCGTCGCACAGACCGGCATCCTCGTCCGGGTGCATGCGGTCCGGCAGCAGGTGCTCGCCCCTCTCGTGGTGTTCATCGTGGCGAGCGGTCTCATCCTCGGGATCGCCGTGTACGGGTTCGGCTGGGTTCCCGGGACCCTCTCGCTGGTCCTCCTCTACTTCGTCCTGTTCTTCACCTATCTGGGGGCCATCCTCCTCACCCGGAGCACGGAGATAGAGGATCTCTACCTCCTCGGGGTCTTCGAGAAGTACCTTGGCCGTCCGATCCCCATCCTCCACCGCATCGTGCTCCGCTTCGAGGGGAAATCCTCCGGCGAAGAATCCCCGGACGAGTGAGGGAAAAGGCCCTCAGATAAGCGCGCGGGCGGCGCGCTGCTCGCGTCCATCAAAAAGGTTTATCTGCGCGCAGAAGTTGGGCCCTCCCGCTGTGACGTTGACGTTGGATCAGAGGGTATTTTCGTCGCAGGACGAACGGCTGCAGCACTGCCTCTGTTGCGAGCGGGCGCTCGTGACGCTCCCGAACGACCGGCGGGGCGGGTACTGCTTCGATTGCCTGTCCCTCGAGGACAGCGGCCGCGACACGTGCCCGGAATGCCACTCGGTGCTCCAGGCCGAGAATCACCACAGCACCTGCTACCTCTGCGGGTGGACCGCGCACAACTGCTGGCGGGCCTAGGCTCCGCTAGCCTTAAGACGGCCCTTTCCTTGGCCGCCCCGAGGCTATTCGATGTTCAGAAAGGGCATCATGCGAAAGCATTCCGGTGACGCATTGGAAGAGGGATCGTTCTTGGACTTGGGCGCCATGCACTTTGAGGACGAAGCCTTCGCCCTCAGCGGAGCCAAGTCGACCGTGAGGGTCGCGGAGATCTTCCGTTTCGAGGACCTGCACCAGTTGACCAAGTTCGTCTACAACGGGGACATCCTCCTCCTGGACTACACCAGCATCGCGAATGATCAGGTCGCCATGAAGCGCCTGAGCACCGAGCTCGCCAACATCTCCCGGGACACCCGGGGAGATGTGGCCGGGATCGCGAAGAACATCCTCGCCATCGTGCCGGGCGGTATGCGCATCGACCGGAACAAGATCCGCCCCGGATTCCACCCGTAGCGATGGACGTCGCGCTGGAGGGCAAGGAGCCCCTGGACGTCGACGCGGACTGCACAGTATTTGGGGTCCTGGAGCGTACCGAGAAGGACGCCCTCATCCCCCCGCACCTCAAGGCCGCGGACTCAGCGACCGGGGGCTTCCTTTCCGCTGCCTGGGAGCGCAAGGAGATCAAGGGAAAGAAGGCGGAAGTCCTCCTCTTCCCCCTGCCGGGCGGACGCCGCCGCATCGCTCTCGTCGGCCTCTCCAAACCCGCGGACCTCTCCATCGAGACGGTGCGCCGGGCGATCGGCTACCTCACCCGCCACCTCAAGGGGAAGGGCATCCGCAGCCTCTGCGTCGACCTCCCCTCCTTCACCGCCGGCAAGCTGCCCCCCGAGGACTGCGCGCGGGCGATCGCCGACGGCCACGCCCTCGCCTCCTATGAGTTCACCCGCTACAAGTCGGAACGCACCGAGCCGGAGAAGCGCCGGCTCGTGATCTCTCTCTCCAAGGAGCACGTCCGGGTCAAGGACCGGGTCGGCGCCGCAGTGTCCCGCGAAGGGAAGCTTCTCGACACCGTTCTCTGGACGCGGGACCTCGCGAACCTCCCCGCGGACACCGCGACCCCCGAGTTCCTCGCCAACCAGGCCGCCCAACTGGGCAAGGACGTGAAGCTCAAGGTCACCATCTTCGACGAGAAGAAGTTGAAGGAGATGGGCTGCGGCGGCATCCTCGCCGTCGGCGGGGGCTCCATCCATCCTCCCCGGATGGCCATTCTCGAGTATACCGGGGCTGGCGGCAGGAACGCCAAGACCATCGCCGTCGTGGGCAAGGGGATCACCTTCGACTCCGGCGGCATCTCGATCAAGCCCTCCGCCGGCATGTCCGAGATGAAGTTCGACAAGTCCGGCGCCGTGGCGGTGCTGGGCATCCTCCGCGCTGCGGCGGAGCTCAAGCTCAAGGTGAATGTGATCGGGGTCATGGCCCTCGCCGAGAACCTGCCGGGGGGCTCCTCCTACCGGCCGGGGGACATCGTCAAGACCTTCTCCGGGAAGACCATCGAGGTGCTCAACACCGATGCCGAGGGCCGCGTGGTCCTCTCCGATGCGCTCTCCTACGTCGCCACCAAGTACAGCCCCGACCAGATCGTCGACCTCGCGACCCTGACGGGCGCCTGTGTCGTTGCGCTCGGGAACGACATCGCCGGCCTGCTCTCCACCGACGACCACCTGGCCGCCGGGCTCCTCGCCTCTTCCGAGGCGACGGGAGAGCACCTCTGGCGCCTCCCCCTCACCCAGACCCACAAGGACATGGTCCGGGGCGAGGTCGGGGACGTCCGGAACTCGACCGAGATGCCGATGGCCGGTACGCTCACTGCGGGGGCCTTCCTCTCGGAGTTCGTGGCCGGGAAACCCTGGGCCCACCTGGACATCGCGGGGACCGCCTGGGTCGCCAAGGCGCCCCAGTACTCTCCTTCCTATACCCCGTCCGGCGCCACGGCCTTCGGAGTGCGGCTGCTCATCCACTATCTCGAAAGCCTCGGGTAGAGCGCCGTTCGCGCTCGGGGCCCGCTCAGGCCTTCTTGGCCGCGCTCTGGATCCCCTGGCGTGCTCCTTTGAGGACGGGGGCTCCGTGGTACTGGACCAGGGACTCCACGTCGAGGGTCGCGAGGCGCCGTACCGAGATGTTGGCCAGCGGCTCGGAGAAGCTGTACTCCTTCAGGCTCACCACGACGACCCCGTTCACATTGAAAACGGCATCGCCGGCAAAGAGGATCTTCCGGGAGGGGCAGTAATAGGAGACGTGGCCCGGGGTGTGCCCGGGGGTGTGGTAGGTTACGAGCCCCTCGAAGGCCTCCACGGAATCCCCGTCCTTGAGCTTCTCATGGACCTCCACGGCCTCCCGCGGGGGCATGCCCGGCCCGGTGTAGGGCGGGTCCTTGGCGATGAAGGACGCCTCGATCCAGTGGGAATAGATCTTCGCTCCGGTCTTCTGGGCCAGGGTCTTCAAGCTCCCCGTGTGGTCCAGGTGGAGATGGGTCAGGAGGATCCGTTTTATCGAGGAGAGGGGGATCTTGTTCTTCTCGCAGTACCGCTCCACCAGCGCGGCGCCGCCCGCGTAACCCTCCTGGGGGGGTAGTCCCGTGTCGAGGAGCGTCCAGGAGCTCCCCTTCGCGTCCTTGAGGAGCAGGACGTTCGTGGTGAAGTCGGGGCTGGGGTCGATCCCATCGATCGCATGTACGCCGGGGAGGATCTCGGTCATGCAGGGCGCGAGGTGCGGCCGATAAATCAAGCTGCCGGGGGGACTCCGCGGTCCCTTCAGGCGCTGTGGGGGAGAAATTCCTCCAGCCGCCGCTGGACCTTCCACTCCCGGAGCCAATGGCTCTGGCGCATCCAGCGGGGGAGGGGGATCGCCAGGTATTCCCCGGCCCGCGCGAGGAGCGCCTCGAAGGTCGGCAGGCGTTCGGGGGTCTTCTGGAGGGCGGCCCGCACATGCTCCCGGACGTTCCAGACCCCGAGGGGCATGATCTGGCCCGGGTGGATCTCCCGCAGGATGACCACCCCGGCCTGGCGCTGGATCCGCAGGAGGTGCTCCGTGACGGCGAGCCGGGCCGCATAGTAGCAGCCGCCCATGCCCGCATACCGCCATCGTCCGTCGAAGTCCTCGTAGTCCCCGAGCATGAGGACCTCGCCTCCGCCGGGGTTCCAGAGGGTCCGCGGGTACCAGGCCTCGATCGATTCGTAGCGCCAAGCTCCCGGCAGGAGGGCGACGAACCAGCGGTTCCCGAGGGCCGTCAGGGAGTAGAGCCACCATTCGGAGAGCTCGGGGAGGGACCGCACCTTCTCCATGTTCCCCTTGGAGAGCATGTCGTCGACCGCGGTGATGGACCATCGGGTCGGCACGAGCTTGCGCCGGCCCTGCCGCCCCAGGACCCCGGCGCTGAAGGCCCGTTCGATACGGGAAACGGGGAGCCCGGTCCCGTAGAGCTCGGAGACCGCCGTGCGCGCGGGGGCGTGGATGTCGGAGGAGAGCTTCTCCAGATGCTGGTTCACCTTCACGTTCCCCAGAGAGAACTTCTCGACGGGGGCGGAAGGCCCGTAGGGCGGTGTCTCATCGGAGAGGGTGAGTCGGAACTTCGGGGTCTTCCGGAACGTCGTCTCGGCGTCCGCCGTTTGGGTCGAGATGGAGAGGAGCTGGAGCTTCTCGAGGTACGGCGGGGGGTTGTTCGCCTCGTCGACCCCCATCCGGGAGGTCCCCCGGATGAGCGAGGTCCGGTATCCCACGATCTCCTGGAGGTCCTTCCCCACCCATTGTTCCGGGGAATCGTAGATGAGCGTGTCTCCGAGGTCAGGGGTGACGAGGGGCCCGACGCTCACCTTGGGCCAGCCGAACCGGCCGACGAAGACCGCCGGGGGGCTGGACCCCGTCAGGGTCGTGCCCGTGAGGAGCCCCCGGCGCCGGGAGTACTCGCTCGCTTTGACCAGGATGGGGCAGACGGGCTTCCCGCAGAGGAGGCTGGCGGAGCGGCAGCGGAGGCACAACGTGGGATCCTGCCGGAGCTGCGGGATCTCGAACGAGATGTCCTCGAAGAAGGGGAGGAACCCTTCCGCTGCCTTCGCCATGTCCAAGGGAACTAAGCCTGCGGGGCGGTTAAACCGTTGCGCAGACCCGACCGTGCCCGGGGGCGTCCCTTCTCATGGCCGGGGACCGGAGGGGAGAGGAGGTCGGGGAGGGAGGGTATGGTCGGGGATCACGACCTCGTTCAAAGGAGGTTGAGGGGGTCGCATCCACTGGGCTTTCTGGGCGCTCGCGTCCTTCCCGTCCCTCATCTGCTGCATGCGCACGGGGTCCGCCCGCCAGGCACGGAGGGCCCCGATGGGGGCAAGGATCGTGGTCACCACGCCGATCCCCGCGATGAGCGTGAAGATCTGGATGTCGACCGTGCCCGAGGCGAGCAGGATCGAGGCCATCGCAAGTTCGACCGCCCCCCGGCTCCCCACCATGTACCCTATCGCCACCGTGTCGGAGCCCCTCCAACCGGAGAGGGAGGCGATCGAGAAGCCCGTGACATACTTCGCACCGATCGCCACGGCGAGGAGAACCCCGAAGGCGGTGAGCCAGTAGACGGAGTCGAGCAGCCGGAGGTTCATCTCGGCCCCGACCAGAGCGAAGAAGACGGGGATGAAGAAACCCCAGGACATCGCCTCCATCACACCGCTGATGGATGTGTGGGCTATGTGGCCCGCGCTCTCCCGCGTGACCAGGAGGCCGGCGTAGAAGGCGCCCACGACGTAGGTGAGACCGAGGTACTGGGAGAAGAGCGTCGAACCCACCATCAGCACGAGGAGGAGCGCGAACCCTCCCTGCTTCGAGTGCCACGCTCGGGCAAACTGGCGCTTCAGGGGCTCCCAGAGCTTGGCGCTCCGGAGCACCCCGAGCAGCGTGTGGATGGTCAGCATGATCGAGATGAAGAGGGCGACGGAGAGGAGCGCGATGGCCATCGCCACGACCCCGCTCGTGGACCCGGAGCCGATCTTGAGGATGATCGAGAAGACCGCGATCGCCGAGAACTCGTTGACGAGGGCGGTGTTGATCAGGAGCTTCCCGACGCGGGACTTGCTCAGCCCGAACTCCTGCAGCATGACGCCCATCACCGGGAGCGCGGTGATGGAGATCGTGACGGCGATGAGCAGGCTTTCGAGCAGGGAGATCCCGTGGAGCACGAAGGGGATGACGAGGGTCGCCACCCCGAAGGGGACGAAGAAGACGGCGACCCCCAGGATGGCCGTCGAGAGCTCCATCTGGTAGAAATCCTCCGGAGAGACGTCGAGGCCGGCCATGAACAGGATGAAGACGGTGGCGAGGATCTGCATGGCCGAGAGCTGCGGAGTGAGGGCCGGGGACTGCGGGGAGGCGGGATTGAGCCCCAGGAAAGGTCCGAGGAGCGTCGGACCGAGAAGGATCCCGACCAGGAGCTGCCCGACCATCGCGGGCTGTTTGAAGTGGGTGGCCGCCTCTCCCGCGAGCACCGCCCCTCCGAGGAGGAGGAAGAGGTCGACAATGAACTGGGTTGTCGGATCCATGCTTGCCCTCGCGACTGCGCAACCTTGAGGCACCCAGACAGGGAGGCGGGCGGATAACTGCTTTGCAGGAGGTCCGAGAACATGGCATCCTTTTAGGCCAGGGGGACTCCCATCCCCCATGGAGCGATCCCCGCGGAGCGCCCGACTCTCGGCCGAGGCCCGGAAGTACCTCCCGGGTGGAGTGTCGAGCCCCGTGCGGGCCTATCCTCCCTACCCCCGCTACATCGCCCGCGGGAAGGGGGCCTACCTCTTCGACGTGGACGGGCGCCGCTACGTGGACCACACGCTCGCCTTCGGTCCGCTGCTCTTGGGACACGCCTCCCCGATCGTGACCCGGGCCGTCCGGGACCAGCTCGCCCGGGGGACGATCTTCGGGGCCCCGGTCGAGCAGGAGGTCACCGTCGCCCGGCTCCTTTGCCGGATGTTCCCCTCCCTGGAGATGCTCCGTTTCGTCTCGACGGGCGGGGAGGCCGCCCTCTCCCTCCTGCGCCTCGCCAGGGCCGTCACGGGAAAGGCCGGGGTCGTGAAGATGGACGGAGGCTTCCACGGTTCCGTCGACCCCCTCCTGGTGAAGGCGGGGAGCGGCGCGGCCGCGATCCCCTCCTCCGAGGGCGTCGCCTCCTCCCCCTCCGCCCCCACGTACCTCCTCCCTTTCAACGACCTCGAGGCGGCCCGGGAGCTCCTGCGGTCCCACGACGACATCGGGCTCCTTCTCCTGGAGCCCGTGCTGGGGAACATGGGGACGATCCTCCCCGAACCCGGCTACCTCTCGGGCTTGCGATCCCTGACGAGGGAGCATGGGGTGCTGCTCGCCTTCGACGAGGTCATCACGGGATTCCACGCCGGGTACGGAGGAGCCCAGGGCCGGTACCGGGTGCGACCGGACCTCACCATGCTCGGGAAGGTCGTGGGGGGCGGGCTCCCCCTCGCCGTCTACGGGGGCCGCCGGGACCTCCTCTCCCGGATCGCTCCGTCCGGTGGGGTCTACCAGGCGGGAACCTACTCGGGAAACCCCCTCTCGTTGGCGGCCGCCGAAGCGGTCCTCCAATGGATCACTCGCCCCCGCCTTGCGCGAGTGGAGTCCCAGACCCGGGAGCTCACCCGTGCCCTGGGGGATGCTTTCGCCCGTCGAGGGGTCGCCGTCCAGATCCCGGCCGTCGGGAGCATGTTCTCCCCTTTCCTCTCCTCCTCTCCGGTGCGGAACGCAGCCGAAGCGAGGGCGTGCGACACCGCAAGCTACCTCTCGCTGGTACGTCAATTGTTGAATCGGGGGGTCTTCCTTCCCCAAAACCCCTTCGA
>JAKAYL010000032.1 GCA_021809545.1 Thermoplasmata archaeon | reverse complement strand
GAGACGATCCTCGCCTCGTAGGGGATCCCGAACTCCTTGAGGACCTCAGCAGCTCGCGCCATGGTCGCCCAGTCGCTCTTGCTGCCCATGATGACGGCCACCAGCGGAGCGACCGAGGATTCCTTGCTGGTCACGGGGTCTCCACCCCGCAGGCGATATCCCGCTCTTGGAACGCAAGCGACCTAATTCCGCCCGGGAGGACGGGATCCCGGACAAGGGGACATGCTGCTGCCGGTCCACGGAGAGGGCTTTCCCTCAGGACCCGAGGGTGCCGCTCGCCCGGGTCGACCGCACCCGCCGTTGGGCGAGCGGGACTTGGGGTTCCCCTCTCGGTCTCTCCCCCCGCAGTCGGGAGAGGGATGTCGTTGGGCTCGGACGGAGGCGAAGGTACCCGGCCCACAATGGACCCTCCCAGCCCTTCGGCCGATGCACCGGGGATCTGAAAGGCGACGCCTGCGGCAGGGCGTTGGTCAACCTGAAAATCCGGCCTGGACACCACTGTTGAGACTGTGCGAGCGTGGGAGACCTCGAGGGTTCCTCCCCTGCACACTCTGGACGACGCAGGGGTTGCCTTGAACGCTCCCCTTCTGGACACCGGTCCGGGCATGCTCACTCGAACAGCACGGAGGTGGTCGGGCCTATAAATGGTTCTCCCGGGATTTTTGGGGATAGTCGATCAGAAGGTGCTGCTACGGGTCCACGAGCGTTTAGCGGGCCCGGCCCACCATATCGCCCCGACCCGGGGTCGAACGGTCGTGCTCGAGGCGCTGGCGGGGTTCGAGTGTACCTTCGATCACGGTTCGCGGGACCCCTACGTAGGGATCCCCGCCCTCATTTGCCTGCAAAAAGCGCCTCGCCGTCGGAGATAGGAGTCTGCAACGATCGAGGAACCGGGAGAGAGCCCGCTTCCAACGATCAATGTCGACATCCTTGAGGAAGGCCCTATCGGAGGGCCGAGCACCTTTCGCCTAGGCATGCGCACATGAAGACGAACCGAGATTCCAACTCGCCCGAGTATGGGCCCGGAGAGATTTGAACTCTCGGCCTCCCGGTTATCAGCCGGGTGCTCCAGCCAGTCTAAGCTACGGGCCCAAACTGCGGGGAGCATGCAGAGGTGGAATTAATGTTACCGCCTTCCACACCCCGGCCCCGGTCACCGGACCGCCTAGGTTGGAGGGGGGCCCGAGTCCCTCGGGGAAGACGCGGAATTCCCGGGAAGGAGTGTCCGTACTGGAAATAGACACAGGAAAACCGATATATCCCACCCTGTGCTTGGCAGGACCCATGACGCCGACGATACCGAGCACGAAGCTCAACAACGGCGTGAAAATGCCCGTGGTCGGAGCCGGCATGTACCAAGTTCCCCCCGGGGACACCTCCCGCCAGGTCGCTGCGACCGCCCTCCGCCAGGGGTACCGCCACCTGGACACCGCCCAGGCGTACCGAAACGAGGCGGATGTGGGACAGGCTCTGCGGGACTCCGGGCTTTCTCGAGAGGACGTGTTCGTCACCACCAAGCTCTCTCCCCGCAATGCAGGGTTTGCCACGACACGGGCAAGTTTGCAGGAGAGCCTTCGTCGACTCCAAACCTCCTACGCGGACCTCTTCCTCATCCATTGGCCCGTACAGGGTCTCCGCACCGAGAGTTGGAAGGCGATGGAGGGGGCCCTCTCGGAGGGGTACTGCCGGGCGATCGGCGTGAGCAACTACACCATCCGACATCTCCAGGAACTGGAAGAAACAGCGGAAGTCCTCCCGGCGGTGAACCAGGTCGAGTTCCATCCCTTCCTCTACCAGAAAGACCTTCTACAGTACTGTCAGAAGAAGGGGATCCAACTCGAAGCCTACGCCCCCCTCTCCCGGGGCGAGAAGATCAACCACCCCGTGATCCAGAGGATCGCCCACGAGACCCGCCATACTCCGGCCCAGGTGATGCTCCGCTGGGCGCTCCAGCATGAACTGGTCGTGATCCCGAAAAGCGTACATGAGGAGCGGTTGATGGAGAACCTGCGCTCGGTGGAGTTCCGGTTGGACTCGGTCCAGATGCAGGCCCTCGACACGCTCCCCGAGAACCTACGCACCTGCTGGGACCCCACGGACGCCCCATGAACGGTCGCTCGGCCCCTTCCACCCCACGCGTTGCTCGGCGAGGATGTTTTGGCATGCTAATTGACAACGTGGACTTCATGCCAAGGTTTTAATACTAGGAGGGCTTGGTCCGCACAAGGTATAGCATGTCAGAGTCTGAATTGCACCTAAAAGAGGATTACGACGAAAATGGTACCCCACTAGTTGGTAGGATCCTCATGGAAATGGACCTCCTGCTTCGAAATGTCAGCATACTTGAGAAACTGAGCACCTCCAAACCGATGGGCATCCTGAAACTTTCCGAGGTCATGAAGCTCCCGAACCACAAGGTCCGTTATTCGCTGCACCTGCTCGAACGCGAGGGCATCATCGAGCCCTCGGCGGAGGGAGCGGTCCCGACGACGAAGGCCAAGGAGTACTGGGACACCCTCGACGATTCCATCGACCAGCTCTCGGACTCGGTGAAGAAGCTCAAGCGTTCCGTCGCCAACTGCAAGAAGAGCATCCAGAGCAAGAAGTAATATCCGCAGGGTCATCCCCTGTCCCCGGGTGCCGCCGTAGCTCAGTGGTTAGAGCGCTCGGCTGTTAACCGAACGGTCCGCGGTTCAAAAGGCTCCCGGGGAAGTCCCCCGGGACCGGATACTCCGCGCGGCGGCGCTCCGGCACGCGGTCGACGGGCCCGTAGCTCAGCGGTCAGAGCGAGTGGCTCATAACCACTTGGCCGCCGGTTCGAATCCGGCCGGGCCCACGGCTCAGAGTTGTCTTTGGACGCTACGCGCCCCTCCGCTACCGTACCTCCGCGGCGAATCCTAATCTACCCGCGCCGCTTCGGAAGGGTCATGGTATCTCTCCGTGTCGCGCAAGAGCTCGTTTCCCGGTGGGACCGGATGCAGGCAGGGTACATCGCCGCGAGAGAAAGGCGGTTCTCTGCCATGTTCGATGTCTTGGAAGCTTGCCTCCCCAAGAAGTTCACCGCCCTCGATCTCGGATGCGGCCCGGGCTCCCTGAGCGTTCGCCTGCTCCAAAGGTTCCCCCAGGCCCAGTGCGTTGCCGTGGATTACGATCCGGTGCTCCTCTCCCTGGGGCAGCGCCGCTACGGCACTCGAGGGAAGAGGCTCCACTGGGTGGAGGCGGACCTCCGCACATCCGATTGGGCGAGGGGTCTGGGTCGTGCGGGTCGCTTCGATGCCGTGCTCTCCACCACCGCGCTCCACTGGCTCTATCCCAAGGTCCTGCGGCGGGTGTACCAGGAAGCCTACCGCGTCCTTGCGCCCGGAGGGGTCCTTCTCAACGGTGACACGGCCTCGTTGGAGAAGGCCGTGCCCCATCTGAATGCGATCTCGGGCAAGGCGCTGGACCTGGAACAGAAGGCGGCCCAGAGGCGCCTCCGGAGCGACTCCTGGGACGCCTGGTGGAAAGCCGCGGGGAGGGTGTCGGATTTCCAGCCGCTGTTCGAGGAGCGGCGACGCCGGTACGGTTCGGAGTCCCACCATGGCCACGAGCCGCCGGCGGACACTCACCTGCGGTACCTACGGGCCGCAGGATTCTCGGAGACGGCGGTCCTCTGGCGGGAGTTCAACAACGCCCTCCTCGTGGCTTACAAGGAGTGAAGACACCGGTCTCTTGGCCACTTTCGCACCGATTCCCTCGGGGAACGAAAGCGAGGTTTCTGGTGGAAAGGTTTAATTCATATTCCTGTTCCCTCCGGCCGTATGCCAGAGCAGACCATCGCCAGCGGTGACCTCATCAAGCTAGATTATGATATCTGGGCCGAGTCGGGTGGAAAGAGCGAAATCGTCGACACCACCAGCAACGAGATCGCCCAGAGCGCCAACTGGACCGGCCGGAAGGAAGACGAGTTCGCACCCCAGCCCTACGAGGTAGGACGCGGCAAGTTCCCCCCCTCCATCGAGAAGCTCCTGGAGAGCCTGACGGTGGGAGGCACGATCGAGAAGGAGTTCGCTCCCAGCGAAGCGTTCGGGGAGCGGGACCCGAAGCTCATCGAGCTCTTCTCCGTCCGGGAGGTCGCCCGACTTCCTGAGATGCGCAAGGACGACGCCACGCTCGACGTGGGGACGGTCCTCAACATCCGCGGGCGCCGCGGTCGGGTCATCAATGTGACCACCGGACGTGTCCGCGTCGATTTCAACCCGGACCTCGCCGGCAAGAAGATCAAGGTGAAGTTCAACGTCAAGGAGAAGATCTCCAAGCCCGAGGAGATCGCCCTCGCGGTCATCGAGATGGAGTACGGCCACTCCAAGGACTTCCACGTGGAGATCAAGGGCGACCACGTCACCGTCAAGGTCCCCGACCGGATCAAGTTCGACCTCGCCTGGCATGCGACCAAGAGCGGGATCATCGACCTGCTCCGGAAGCACATCAAGCCCGCCTCGATCCTTCTGGTGGAGGAGTACAAGACCCCCGCCGCGACCAAGGGGAAGGAAGGCGAGCCAGCGTCCGAAGCAGCCCCTAAGGATCCGAAATAGAGAAGAACCCCCTCCCGGGGGCAACCCCCTTCTCAGGGGAACTCTGAAGTGCGGCGGTAGGCCTTACCTGATCAGGCAGGCTGTTCGGCGCGAACCGGGTGCGGGAAGGTCACCAGCATACCCGCGAGACCGAATCCCACAAGCGTGACTGTGACGGCGTAGACCCCGTTGTCCAGCCAGCCGTTGTAGGAGATGCCCCACCAGAGGTAGAAGACGATCCCGAGCAAGAGGAGCACGACAAAGCCAGCGAAGCCGACGTCCGAGGCGGAGATGCCGGGCTTCCGTGCCGCGGCCGGGGTATCCTTGTTTGCCACGGGGCGCCCATAAGCCTCCCCATGATATACTTTACTCCTCACGGGGGACCCCGTTCCGTGCCCCGGACCCGCCCATTTTCGATCCGGAAAGCGCCCCCGGCCGGGAGGGCCATGGAAGACTACATATCCTGTCCCCGCCCTGTCATGTTTTGAGGATGGAGGCGCAAGGTCACGTTGGGGAACCCTCCACGGTACTGGAGACGGCGATCCCCGCCAATCTGAGCGAGAACGAACGCCGGGTCCTCGGATACGCAGCCGCCGTCGGCCGCGAGTTCGACTTTTCTTTGATGCAGGCCTCGCTGGACATCGATGAGGAGAAGCTCGCGGAGATCCTGGAGGACCTGGTGCACAAGGGGGTCTTCCGCGAGATCCGGGGAGGGGACCGGTACGTCTTCACCCGAGACGAGGCGATGGCGCAGGCCACCCGCGACGTCTCCTCCAGCCGTATGCGGGTCATCCACCGGAAGGTCGCGGAGGCCATGGAGAAGCTCTACCCCAACCCGGACGGGGAGGTCATCCCGAACATGGCCCGGCACTTCTACCTGGGGAAGGTCCACGACAAGTCGCTCCTCTACAATCGTTATTCCGCCACGCTCGCGCGCAACAGCTTCTCTCCCGACACGGCCATCCAGTACCTCGAGCGGGTGCTGGAGGACCTGGACGAGATGTCCGGTTCGAACTCCCTCGACCGGGCGGATGTCTACCGGGAACTGGGGGACCTGTTCGTCGCCACCGGGGACGCCGCCAAAGCGGACGAGTTCTACGGCAAGAGCCTGGAACTCATGCCCTCGGAGGAAGGGGGCACCATGCGGGCCGTGGTTCTCCTGGCGCGGGCCGAAGCGGCCCGGGAGCTGGACCGTCTCGGCCGGGCCAAGATGTACTGTGCCGAGGCCATCACCCAGTTCGAGAGGGCCGGACAGGTCAAAGGGCTGGCGATGGCCCACCGCCTGCTGGGCCGGGTGGCCTACAAGGAGGGGGACTTCGAGTTCGGGAAGGCCGAGATCGAGAAGACCCTGGCCCTCCTCAATCCTGTCGAGGATGCCAAGGACATCGCCCGGTGCTACATCGACATCGGGAACGTCTACTCCAACACGGACCGCCCGGAGGACATCGCGCTCTCCGCGGACTATTTCCGGAAGGCCATCACGGCGCTCGAGCCGCTCCACGATTACCGGGAGATCTCTCGCGCCCACAACAACCTGGCCGTCCTCATCTCCAACTCGGATCCGCAGGAAGCCCTGGAAGAGCTCGCGGAGGCGAAGCGCTACGCGGAGATGGCGAAGGACCGCCGTTCCGTGGGGTGGGCCCTCTTCAACAGCGTCGAGTTCCTCCTGATGCTGGGGAGGGGAGAGGAGGCCGAGCGGGCGAACAAGGAGGCGGAGTCCATCCTCTCGAAGCTCAGCGACCCGATGGGAATGCAACAAGTCGCCCTCAACGAGGGGATCCTGGGCCAGTACCACCGGAACTACGTCGCGGCGGAAGCGGGCTACCGCAAGTCGCTCCAGCGCGCGGAGGCGCTGGGCTACGCCCTCATCATCGCGGAATTGCACGTCCGGCTGGCCGACCTGTACGCTGACTGGGAGAGGCCCGTCGAGGCGAAGAAGGAGATCGCCCTAGTCGACAGCATCGGCCGGGACAAGGTCATCCCCTCGGTGCGCCCCATTATGGATGCAGCCCTCGAGAAGATCCGGCGGATATCGAAATAGGACACGCCGACGTCAACGATGAAGGGTACGGAAGAGGGCGGACGGATGCGGCGCCCCGTGTGGGGGACCCCCACCTTCGGCCGGGATGTCCAGAGCATGTTCACGGCGATCTCCGGAAGCTACAGCCTCTTCGACCACGTCTCCACCTTCGGGGGGGATCTCATCTGGCGACCCCGGGCCCTCTGGGGGGCCGACCGCCTGTCGGAAGGCTCTCCCCGCCGGATCCTCGACATCGGCTGCGGCCCGGGAGACCTCACGCGCCTCCTCCCCCAACACTATCCCGGGGCCGAGGTCTATGGTCTCGACTTCACACCGGCCATGGTCCACCGGGCGGCGGGAATCTCCGCACGGAGAAGCGGCCCGACCCAGCCCGCCGGGTTCCTGGCCGGCGACGCCCTTCACCTCCCCTTCCGGGCGAGCACCTTTGACATGGTCACGAGTGCCTTCCTTCTGCGGAACCTCCCGGACCTCCGGGCAGGATTTGCGGAGATGCGCCGCGTCCTGCGGCCGGGGGGGACCTTCCTCGCCCTGGACGTGACCGAGCCCCCCCCGGGGGCCTTCTACCGGTTCTTCCACGCCTACTTCGACGCCGTCGTCCCGACGCTCGGGGCCGCCTTCGGGAACCCCGAGGCGTACCACTACCTTTCGACCTCCATCCGTCACCTGCCTCCCCGAAAAGAAGTGGTCGAACTCCTGGGTTCGACCGGCTTTTCACCGGCCCGGGCCGAACCCCAGTGGATGGGGATCATCACGGGCTTCCTCGGGAAGGCAGCGAAAGGGGTTTAACGGGCCCTCGCTAGTCCCCGTCATGCAGCAGACCTTCGATGTCTTCGGGTATGCCCACGGCCACTTCTCCGAGGTGGCGTGGATGGGACAGAACACCAACCATCTCTTCCCCAAACCGGTCGTTCGAAAGGCCGTCCAGGCCGCCATGAAGGAGGCCCGGTACGAGGAGTATCCCTTCGCCTCCGGCTTGGCCGAGCTCAAGAGCGCGATGCTCGAGGACTTCGCTCTCCCGCAGGCGAAGGTCGGCATCACCTCGGGAGGAACGGAAGCGCTCTACATGCTCACACGTGCCCTCCTCTCCCCCGGGGACGAGGTCATCTCCAGCGACCCGACCTATCTCATCATCCACAAGTTCATCGAGCTCTCGGGAGCGACGACGGTCAACCACGAGATCTACGCCGCCCCTTGGCGCCTGACCGCCGACCGGATCAACAATTCGATCACCCCCAAGACCCGCATGATCCTGCTCATCGACCCGCTGAACCCCCTCGGGAGCGGGTACCCGGAGAGCGAGGTGAAGGCGATCGCCGAGATCGCCCACGACAAGAAGCTCCTGCTCCTCAACGACGTCACCTACCGGGACTTCGCGGACAAGCACACCCTCGCCGCGACCTACGCTCCCGAGGAGACGGTGACCGTCTGGTCGCTCTCCAAGAACTGCGGGCTCGCCGGCCTCCGGATCGGCGGCCTCTTCGCCGCTCCGGACCTCTTCAGCAAGATTTGGAAGTACAACACGAACGACCTCGGGGTCAATGTGCTCTCCCAGTGGGCGGCCCTCGCGGCCATGAAGGTCAAGAAGGACGTCTTCCCCCGGATCAAGTCCCGGACCCGGGCGAACCAGCGCCGCATCAAGAAGGTCGTGGAGTCCGTCCCCGGCTGCTCCCTCCCGGTCTATCCCTCCCAGGGGAACATGTTCGTCATTGACATCTCCCAGACCGGGATCGACCCGCAGAAGCTCCAACAGGAGCTCCTCGAGAACCACAACGTCTTCCTGCGGGGAGGAAACTACCTCTCCCCGAAGTTCGGGAACCGGTTCATCCGGATCTCCTTCTCGAACAGCACCTCGGACGTCGAGCGATTCTCGACCGCCTTCCCGGCGGCCGTGCAGAAACTGCGCGGCGCCCCCGCCTGATGTTCGAACGTTTCGAGACCTGGTACTTCGACCAGCCGGCCCCCTCCGTGATCTACCCGGCCGCCTGGAAGGCCATTTCGGAGATGGGTTACCCGCTCACCGCCACCTCCTCCTACGGTTTCCAAGGGAAGTCCGTCAGTCCCAAGTGGGGCCTCCACCGGCTGGTGGAGGTCGCGGTCATGCCCTGGAACCAGGGAGCCACCCTCCAGATCCGCTTCCGCGCCGCTCCCACGGACGAGGGGCTCGCGGTGGGAGTGGTCGGGGCGATCGTCTTCTTCCCGGTCGCCGTGGTCGGAGGTGCGATCTCCTGGGAGAAGTACGACAACGACTGGCAGGAGACCCGCACCCGGCTCTGGAACTCCCTGCTCCAGTCCGCCGGGGCCAAGCCCTCGGCCAGCACCCCTCCTCCTCCCGCTCCCGCGGCCCCGCCGCCCCCTCCTGCAGCGCCCACGGCTCCTCCACCCTACGCGGCCCCACCGGCCGCCGGGCTGGCCTGCGGCTCCTGCAAAGCGCCACTCCCGGCGGGGTCCAAGTTCTGCAACTCCTGCGGGACCAAGGTCCCTGACACACCGACCGCTTGAGCCGGTCCTTCGCGGAGCGCGGACATGGTGACAAGCGAGGAGGGCCATCTCGCCGTGGCCATCGCCCGGAACATCCTTGCCCACGCGCTCGAGGAAGCCTACGCCTCGGACCTCCGCACCCTCTGGAAGGGAGGACCGCTCCCCGCGGTCTTCGGCGAGAAGAGGGGACTCTTTGTCACGCTGCTCACGTATCCGGAGAAGGACCTCCGGGGTTGCATCGGTTTCCCTCAGCCCACCTACCCCTTGGGGGAGGGAGTGGCCCGGGCCGCGTGGCTCGCCGCCCGGGAGGATCCCCGGTTCCCGCCCGTGGCCCCGGAGGAGGTCTCCCACATTCTGGTCGAGGTCTCTGTCCTCACACCCCTTGAGCGGGTGTCGACCAAGGATCCGGGGGCGCTCCCCCGGGAGATCCGGGTGGGCCGGGACGGGCTCTATATCGCCTACGCCGGGACCTCGGGCCTGCTCCTTCCGGAGGTTCCCGTGGAACAGGGGTGGGATTCGGAGCGATTCTTGGACGGCATCTGCCAGAAGGCGGGCCTACCGGAGAGCACGTGGCGGACGAAAGGCCCCTCGCTCTGGAGGTTCCGCACCGAGATCTTCCTGGAGGATTCCCCGGGGGGAAAAGTGCGGCAGAGGGAGCTCACGCCCGTTCGAGCTTGAGCGCCATGCGGTCCCCGCCCACATCGTCCCACTCGTGGAGGCCGGGGCCCTCTGCGGGCCCCTCCTTCGCCTCCAGGGAGACGATCTGGCACTCCTTCTCGATCCGTTCCCGGTAAACGGCAAGGGCCTCGAGGAGGTTCGGACCGAGGTACAAACGGGCGCTCACCTGGTCGGTGTACCTGAGCTTCATCTCCTTGCGGACGGTCTGGATCCGGCGGACCATCTCGCGGGAGAGCCCCTCGAGCACGAGCGCCCGGGAGGGGTTCCGGCTCAGGGCGACGGTGAACTGTTGGTCCGTCGCAAGGACGGCCCACTCGGCCTCCGGGAACGTCCGCACGGCGAACTCCTCCTTCGACAGGAGGGTCACGTTCTTCAGGTTGAGCTCCCCCTCGAGCAGTTCCCGGAGGGAGTCCCCGAGGATCTGTCGATCCTCGGCGGAGAACCCGGCGACCACGAGTTCGGCCAGCGGGATCCGCTGCTTGACGGAGACCTTCATGCGGAGGTTGCGTCCCGCTTCGACGACCTCCAGGACCTTGTGCATGGCCTCGTCCAACGGAGGATTGCGCAATCCCACCAGCGCCGGCCAGGGCTCCAGGTGTACGCTCCCCGCCCCCTCCCGGTAGTCCAAGCCGGTGGCGGTCTGGTAGACGTGCTCCGCCACATGGGGAGCGAGTGGTGCCACGATGCGAGCCAGTGTCTCCAAGGTGAACGAGAGGGTTGCGTAAGCGGCTTCCCGGTCGGGGGACTGGACCTCGTTCCAGAACCGCTGACGGGACCGCCGTAGGTACCAGGTCGAGAGCTCCTCGACGAACCGGTCGACGCTCGCAGCCGCCGTGTGGAGGTCCAGGGCGTCCAGCGAGGTGCTGACGGTCTCCGAGAGCGCCTGGAGGCGGGAGAGGAGCCAACGGTCCAGTATCCCCTCGGGATGAGGGATCTCTCCCGAGAAGACGTATTGATCCGCCTCCCGGTTCTCCCGGTAGAACTCGGCCACGTTGACCAAAGTGGAGAGCATGTGGGCCCCGGTGGTCTTCACGATGTGGTCCGAGAAGCGCATGGGCTCGGTGTAGGGCCCGAGGTACATCGCCATCCGGCCGGGGTCGGCTCCGAGGGTCGCCATGAGGACCATCGGGTCCGAGACGTTTCCCTTGGACTTGGACTGCTTCTGCCCCTTCTCGTCGAGGACCATCCCGTTGACGATGAGGCTCTTGTAGGCGGGGCGGTCGAAGAGGAGCGTCGCGTTCACGAGGAGGGAGTAGAACCAGCCCCGGGTCTGGTCGAGCCCTTCGGCGACGAAGTCGAGCGGCTGGGCGGGGTCGAACCGGGGGTCCTTCTCGAACGGATGGTGGTACTGGGCGAAGGGGGCCGAGCCGCTGTCGTACCAGCAGTCGATGACGTACGGCTCGCGGAGCAGACGCTCCCCGTGTTCCGGACAGCGGAGGACCAGTTCGTCGACGAAGGGTTTGTGGGCATCGAAGTCCGCGGGGAGCGGCTGGCCTGCAAGACGGGCGAGCTCCTCGAATGCCCCGACGGCGAACGCGTGTCCCCGGGGGCAGTTCCAGATCGGGAGCGGGGTACCCCAGTACCGGTTCCGGGAGAGGGCCCAATCCTTCCCCTCGGCGACAAAATTCCCGAACCGGCCGTTCTTGATATGGGAGGGCACCCACAGGACCGTCCCGTTGTTGGCCATGAGCTTCTCCGTGGCCAGATGGGTGCGGATGAACCAGGTCTCCAACGCCCGGTAGATGAGGGCGTGCCCGCACCGGTAGCAGAAGGGATAGGTGTGCAGCAGCCGCTCCTCCTTCCAGAGGACGGAACGCTCCCGAAGGTCCTTCGAGAGGATGGGGTCGGCCCCCTTGAAGGACTTCCCCTCCACCAGGGGGACCGCCTTGGTGAACCGTCCGGAGGAATCGAGGGGATCGAAGAATCCGAGGTGGTGTTCCTCCCCCAGGGCGAAATCGTCGGCTCCGAAGGAAGGGGCGATGTGCACGATGCCCGTCCCGTCCTCCGCGGTGACGAAGGCGGCGGGGTAGACCTTGTGGCGGCCCTCTCCCTTCGGGGTCACCTCGGGGAAGGGAGGCTCGTAGGTGAGACCCAGGAGCTCCTTTCCCTCCAGGACCCGGTCCACCTTCGGTCGCGCTGCGGCCTCCGGATAGTATCGGTCGAACGCGGACTCCGCCATCACATACTCGGATCCCTCCTCTCCGGCGAAAACCACGTAGCGCAGGGCGGGGTCGATGGCCAGGGCGAGGTTGGAGGGGAGGGTCCACGGCGTCGTCGTCCAGACGAGAAGGTAGCGCGGGGGGGTTCCCGAGGGAGTGCCCGTGAGCTTCAGGCGGATCGTGACGGAGGGATCGTCTGCCTCACGGTACCCCTGGGCCACCTCGTGGGCGGCCTCGGGGGTCTCGCAGCGGGGGCAGTAGGGGACGATGTAGCTCCCCTTCTCGAGATAGCCGTGGTCGTAGAGCTGCTTCAGCGACCACCAGACGCTCTCGATGTACCGGTTGTCCATGGTGAAGTATGCGTGGGAATAGTCGAGCCAGTAGCCCACCCTCTCGCTCATTTCTCGCCAGAGGGACTCGTAGGTCCGCACGCTCGTCCGGCACTCCCGGGCGAAGTTGGCGAGCCCGTAGGCCTCGATCTCCTTCTTGCTCCGCCAGCCGTGGGCCTTCTCGACCTCGAGCTCCACGGGCAGTCCGTGGCAGTCCCAACCCGCCATCGAGGTCACGATGCGGTAGCCGCGCATCCGCTTGTAGCGCAGAACGCAGTCCTTGATCGCCCGGGTGAGGAAGTGGCCCATGTGGGGCTTCCCGTTGGCCGTTGGAGGACCCTCGGTGAAACGGAACGCCTCCCCGGTGGGGTTGAGCGAGAGCGCTTGGTCCGCGATGTGATCCCGAGCCCAGAAGGCGTTCACGCGCTCTTCCACAGCGACGAGCAAGCTCCCGCTGCGCGGCGCGGCACCGGTAGTCCCCGATGCCACCGATCTAACGTCCTCGTTCGCACCCATCGCTCAGGCCCGCTGCTTCTGCGAGCGGGGAGGACGAACGCCCATAGATTACTCTTGTGGGTTCTCGCCCTCGTAGGGCTCGTCTTCCGGATACCCGGAATCGTCCCTCCTGCGAGGGGTGCGGGGACGCGCCGGAAGGAGTATCCCGATGGTGGCGAGCAACAACCCGACGAGGGTCAGGGCTTCCCAGAACACCGCGAACTCCGGCATCACGTTCCATTGCACCGTGACGCTCACTCCGGAGGAGGAATTGGTCAGGAGTTCCATGCTCGCAGCCGTGGGGAACCAGGCATTGATCGACCCGGATCCCCCGGTCCCGACGGCGGACCACAAGGAAGGGGAGTGAGGGACGGGGGAGGTGAGATTGCTCACCTCGGTACAACCGAACGTCTTGCACACGATGACCTGCACCCAGGTAGAACTGTTCCCTCCCGTCCAGCTGATCTGGACGGGGGCATCGCCCTGCAGGCAGTAGGAAGGCGAGGGGGTGGAGGAGGGAAGGACCTGAGGGCAGAAGAGGATGAGGGGGTGGAGCTCGTTCAGGCCGTGGCTCTCCGAGTAGGGAAGGGGAACGTAGACGAAGATGAGCATGAGGATGAGCAGGATGACCGAAGGAACGATCCAGCTACTGCGCACGGTCTCCTCCCTCCCCGTCCTCGATCAATCGGCCCATGATCCCTCCTCCCGAGAAGGCGGGGGTTCTTCGACGGGGCGCTGGGTCTTCCGCGACCGGGGAGTTGCGGGAGGCTCATCGGCCCCCTTCGGCTCCGACGGGCTCGAGGCAAGCCCCGCGACCATGAGGACCACGCCCACCACCAACGCCGCCACCAGGAAGAAGGAATAGAGCCCGGAGTCCGGAGCGGTGGCTTGGTAGTTCACTCCGGGGGAGTTCGCGTAGACCACGAGCATCTGGCCCTGCCCCAGCGTGAAGGAGAGTGAGCCCGACCGGGCGGTGGAGGTCACGGTGGTCGGGACGCCCTGGCACGAACTGAGGGAGGTGGTGGGACAGATCACGAAGTGGACGGAAGAGCCGAGGGGAAGGTCCGAATAGCTCACCGTGACCGGGGAGTTTCCCGTCAGGCTGTAGCTGTTGGAGGGCAAGACGATCTCCGTTGGAGTCCCTCCCACGGACCCGTTGGGAATATCCCCGAGCGTCCCGCTCGAGAGGACGTGCCCCGTGGCGAAGTAGGCCAGGAGAAGGACCCCCATAACCGCCAGTACTCCAGGTATGGCAAGGATAGGACGCAAGAGAGTTCCCATCTATCAATGGAGAACGCGTTTATAAAGGCGCTTATTTTCCCAGCCCCTCGATGGAGTTGGAGGAACGGCTCGCCCGGGTGCTGCGCGGCACGAGCGAAGTGCTGGTCGAGAGCGAACTCCGGGACCTTCTCGCCCGCAAGGAGCATCCCCGAGCCTACATCGGCTATGAGCCGAGCGGCCCCTTCACCATCGGCCAGTTGGTCACGATCCGCAAGATCCTGGACCTCGAAGAGGCAGGGTTCGACGTGACCGTCTTCCTGGCGGACTGGCACGCGCTCATCAACGACAAGCTGGGCGGTTCGCTGGAGCGGATCACCGAGGCCGGGAAGGTGATGGAGAAGGTCATCCGCGCCCTAGGGGGCGGAGACCGCGTCCAGTTCCGCTGGGCGAGCGATCTCACCGGGAACGGGGCGTACTGGAGCCGCGTGATCCGTTCCGCCAAGGCCATGACCCTCGCCCGGGCCAAGCGGGCCATGACCATCATGGGCCGGACGGAGTCCGAAGCGGACGTCGACTCGGCCAAGCTCTTCTACCCCGCGATGCAGGTCGCCGACATCTTCGAGTTGGGGGTCGATCTTGCCTACGGAGGCATGGACCAGCGGCGGGCCCACGTGCTCGCCCGGGAGGTCGCCGCAAAGAACGGATGGCCGGTCCCGATCGCGCTGCACACGCCGCTCGTCTCCTCCCTCAAGGGAGGGGGACGCATGAACCCCGGGGAGGAGGGGCTCATGGAGAAGAAGATGTCCAAGAGCGATGCCTCCACCGCCGCCTACGCCGGGGACAGCGAGGAGATCCTCCGGGAGCGGATCAAGGGTGCCTTCTGCCCCGCCCGGGAGACCGAGGGGAATCCCGTCGTGGAACTGGCGGTCAACCTCGTGATGACCTGGGAGGGAGCGCTGACGATCGAACGCGCGGAGAAGCACGGGGGAAGGGTCTCCTTCAGCAGCCCCGAGCTCTTCCAGGCCGCCTGGAAGGAGGGAAAACTCCATCCGCTCGACCTGAAGGCCGCGGTCGCCGAAAGCCTCGTCCGCATCCTCGCCCCCGTACGGGCGCTCGCCGGGCAACCGTAGTCGGCTCCGGGAGAGCCTCCCCGAGCCTGAGTCCGAGTCGCTGACCTGGCTCCGGCGAGAGGAGGGTGAGTTAAGGGGAAAAACTGTATCTTCTCAGGGAGCTAAGGTTCTGCGAATCACAACAATGCGTCCGAACCTCATCGTCATTGTCATGGATTGTGTACGACATTCCGATTTCCTCACAGAGGGAACTTCGGAACGCTATCTCCCTTTCGCTACACAGTTGGGAAAGGAATGCGTGCGCTACGACCGGGCGGTGAGTCCCGCCACGTGGACCGTACCTTCCCATGCCAGCCTGTTCACTTCCCGATATCCCTGGGAGCACGGCACGTATGCCCGTGCCAAGCTCCGTCTGGACCCGGGCCTCCCTACCCTCGCCTCCCATCTCGGAGGCATGGGATACGCCACCCTCTCCCTCTCCGCCAATTTCCTCATCAGCTCACACATCGGGTTGACCAACGGTTTCGAAACGGCCACCTGGGGGGGATGGTGGGAGCCCTATCTCAGAATCCCTGAGCGTTTCACGCGCAACCGGAACCGGCTCCTCCCTCCCGGCAAGGGGTGGCCCATGAAGCAGCTCCCGAAGACCCCGCTCTGGACCGTGCTCCAGAACGCCTCGGCCACCTTCTTCCGCTTCCAGTCCCCGCTCGACCTGCTCCAGCGCGTCACGACACGGCTCAAAGGAGAGGGAACGGCAGAGGATACCAAGGTCGCGCCCTGGCTCGAACCCACCCTCCAGGGATGGCTGGACAAGCGTCCTGCGGATCAGCCGATGTTCGCCTTCCTCAACCTCCTCGATGCCCACGAACCCTACTACTCCACTCCCGAACTCTTCAACGGGCTCTGGAATTGGTTGCGCTACGCGAGGATCCGTCAGGACAAGTTTGGATGGGCGGAGGGGAAATGGCGTGTACAGGACGAAGACCTCGAGGTGCTCCACCAGCTCTACCGCCACGCCATCCAGATCCTCGACCGCCGGTTGGAAAGGATCGTCCGGCTTCTGAAGGACCACGACCGCTGGGACAACTCGATCGTGGTGGTGACCAGCGATCACGGCCAACAGTTCGGCGAGTTCGGAGGGCTCTTTCACGTCTCCGGCATCTCGGAGAGCCTCGTCCGCATCCCGTTCCTCGTGCATTATCCCGGAGGGGCGAACGGGGGCGGAGTCGACCGGAGGTGGGTCAGCCTTCTCGACATCGCACCTACGGTCTGCGAACTGATCGAATCCCCCCATCCACTTCCCAGTTCCGGGGCCTCGCTCCTCCCAAAGGTCGAGGGCCTGCGTCCCCTGCCGGTCCTCTCCTTCTCCGACGGGGTGGGTAGCCTGCGGCGAACCTCCCGGGGCCGTCCCCTGACCCCCGGCTCGGATCAGTTTCGCCTCGCCGCCTATCAGGGGGACTGGAAGGTGGTGGTCGACCCCTCGGGAAAGCACCCTCCGAAAGCGTTCGATGTTGTGCACGACCCGGAAGAGAAGACGGAACGGTGGGCGGACGAACAGAGCCTTCTCCAACCGTTCGTCGATTCCCTGCAGGGGGTCACCAGCGTTCTCCAGAAGGGAGATGGGGAGCCCCTGGAGAACGACGTGCAGATGCGACTCAAGACGTGGGGCTACGTCTGATCCTTCGGGGCCGGAGGTTCTCGTGGCGGAGAGTCCTTTCCGGACGCCTCGGACCGGGGGATCAGCAAGAGGCAAGTGGCGAGCCCGAGGACGATCGCGGAGAATCCCGCGATCTCTACCGTGTAGACCTGCTGTAACGACCGGATGCCCTCAAGGGAGGGACCGGGGTTCGTCGAGAAGTTGAGCCACCCTCCGCTCTCTTCCACGGACACGATGTGGTATCCCGGGAGATAGCCCGGGGCCGTCACACTGACCTCCAGGGTCTGCGGCCACATCTCCAGACTCACCGGAGGGTGGAACTGGGCGAGCGGCTGGCCATCGAGGGTCAAGAGTCCGGCAGGATTCCCTCGAAGGGTGACATGGGCAGGAGGGGGGACGTGCCAAAAAGTGGTCTGGTTTGCGCAGAGGTTCGAAGTGGCGAGAACCAATCCACCTGACATCACAGCGGCGGAAGGGCAGGGGACACCGGAAAATTCCCCGAGCGGGAGAAGAGTCTGTGCACCGAGCAGGCTGACCGTATTCTGTTTCTCCGACGGGACCACGATGGAATCCGTGGCCGGATCGAGGGAGAGCGCCGTCACACCCAACCCCACCTGGGTCGATCCTGTGACGACAAGACCCCCCTGCGGATCGGGGGAAAGCCGGTAGATGTCCCCGATGGTCCAGGAGGTGACGAGGCCCCCGTCCGCATAGAGAAGTGCGAAGGGAGCGAAGGGGAACAGAGTTCCGTGCAGGAGGGCCCCGCTCGTCTCGTTGAGGGCGAGGATCTCGTCCGTCGAGGGGGAAGCGGCGAAGAGAAGATGGATTGCAGGATCCAAGGCCAGACCGGAGATCGGGCTGTTGAGCTGGAGGTTCCACGCGAAGTTCCACGACGAGGTGGAGTTGTCTTCCCGGAAGGCGGTCACCCGTTGGGAGGAAAGGCTCGATACGAAGCTCATCCCCAATCCCGGATCGAAAATGATGGCGGAGGGGCCGCTGCCCGAGGAGAGGATCTCTGGGGTACCGCCGCTCATGGAGAGTACGGCCACCTGGGGGGTACGAGCGCTCCCCACCCAAATCTCGCTTCCATAACAGGACACCGAGCGGACACCGGAGAACGGTGTGAGGATCAGACCGCTCGCCCCGGAAGGCAAGGTGTAGTAGAGGTAGGTCGAGTTCAGGGAACCGGTGAAGACCGTGCCGTTCGAAGATACGGCCAAGTATGCAGGTTGTCCAGGAGTGCTCTGCGTCTCTTTGAGGGTCATGTTCGGCTGTGGCGGGTTTCCCCGCTCCAGGATCTCCACGGAGTCGTACGAGAGCGGGTCCCCGAAGGACTGGATGGGGTAGAAGTACTGATCGAAGTACCAGGCGAGAAGCGGGGAGTAGGACTCCGCCCGCAACGTCAGCGGACCTTCCACGACCCACCGGAGATGGGTAGAGTTCCAAAGAGCCAACAACTGGTCGAGGGAGGGGGCGAACTTCTCTGGGGCCCCAGGATAGAGGGGGGTGTTGGCCGAGACGTTCGCACGAAACAAGGAGAGGTAGGGATCGAGGTACATCGATATCTGAGGAGTGTTCTGGACGTCGGCCGCCGACAGGAACGGCGTGTCGAAACTGAAGGCCGGGCCCCCTTGCCGTACCAGGGTCTTGAGCGCTGTCGCCACATCGGTGACCTCGCTGGGAGGGTAGACCTGGACCCCCTGCAATGGCAGGTTGGAAGCCCCGGGCACGTTGTACGGGTTGGTGGGACCTAGGACCAGCACCGCCGTCAGCGCCGAAGATACGACAAGGAGTGTGATCGCGGCGAGCCCTCCCACCTTGGAGCGCCAACGGGTCTCCCGGACCCGGCGCGTGTTGGAGGAGGACGGTGCAGGGACTTGCGGGGACGGGGGAGGCAGAAGACCTGCGTACCAGAAGCCGAACAGGAGAGCGAGCGGGGCGAACGCATCCGCGGCATAGACCACGAACGCCTGGGGGCGGATACTGAAATCCAAGAGCTCGACGGAGGCGGCCCACCCCCCGAGGAGCAGCATCTCCCGTGAGCGGCCTGCGGGCACGGAAGGAGCGCCTCCCACCTCCAGCGTCAGGAGAAGGAACCACACCGCGCCCGAGACCAGGAGAAGGTAGGCGAGGCTTGCGGTCGGATACTCCCCAACTCCGTAGTCGAACTCGTAGGGCAGAAGAGCGAGAAGAACAACCACAGCGATCGAAGTGACGAGCGAAGCCAGGCGGACCAACCTAACGGACACCCTGCTCCGGAGGTGGCGGATGAGAAGGGCGAGCGGGGCGAGGAAGAGAGGGGCAGCCACCGCCATGAGGTACCCGATCTCCTCCCCGATGACGGGCCAGGCGACCACCCGTTGCCCGAAGGGAAGGTAGGGGTCCTTGACCATCGATGAGAGACCCCAGGCAAGCGAAGTCTGGGAGGCGACGTAGAAGTAGAACCCCAGCACCAGGGCGATGCCCGGAAGGAAACAACGAAGGGAACGCATCACCCGTTCCCTCCAAGTGGTGGCCGCGGTGAAGATCCACAGGAGCCAGGCGATGCCGACGACCACCTCGCTCCGGCGGGTGAGGATGGCGAGACCGAGCAGGAAGCCGGAGACCGGGAGATTCCATCCCCAGGACCGCCATCGGTCCCGAAGCAGGAAGTAGAGGCTCAGGGAGAGAAAGAGGGCGGCGAGGGGCTCCTCCGCCACGCGCGTGACGAGGTCGACCACGGCAGGCGCAAGGAGGTAGACGCCGGCCGCTGCGATGGCTACGACCTCGGCGTTGCGGAGGGCCATGCGACGGGCGAGGAGCGCGAGAACGGCCGCTGTCGCAGTATCAAAGACCACGCGAGTCCCGATCGCGCCCCCGAGGGTTCCGCCAAAGAGGAGAACCCCGGGAGCGAGGAGGTAGAGCGAGAGCGGGTCTACCCGGCTGGAGAAGGTGACGAGCGGGATCCCGCCGTGGACCACGGCCAGGGCCCCCTGGAGGTACTCCCCCTCATCCCAGTTGGCCCACTCGTAAATGCCCACGACCGTCTGGAGTGCGGCCCCGAG